>NZ_JBONDW010000005.1:0-388506 GCF_054919535.1 Mycobacterium venezuelense | reverse complement strand
TACCGCTTGATACACGTCCATGCCCGCCTCCCAAGGCTCCCCGTAGGCTGCCCGACGGTCCCGGGCCGCAGATTCAGCCTGAAGCCACGCCACGGATGGTGGACCCTTGAGTGTTCGTGGTCGATGAGGGCCACGGGCGCGAATGTCGGCCGCCGCTACAGCCGCGCGCGCTGCCCGACGCCGGTCGCCAACTCCTTGTACCGAAATCTGCCACCGGCTTTCGGATCGAGCGGAGGCGTGTCCATACCGCTCCCGTCACGAAGCCCCTCGAGGAACTCGCGAATGGCGTCGAGCGACGAAGTCGTCGGCGTCCAGTCGAGTTCGCGCTCAGCGCGTGCGGTGTCTATGATCGGCAGGCTCAGGGCGAGGTCGACGAGAGTAGGACTGGCCGGTACGAGGCGAAGGTTCCAGGCCGCGGCAACGGCCGCCCGGATCGGCTGCAACGGCAGTTTGACCGGCCGTGCGTCCAAGAGTTCGCCGAGCGTGCGGGCATCGAGCACTGGCCCGGCCGCGAGGTTGAATGCGCCGTGTACGGGACGCGCGAGCGCCAGGCGGTAGGCCTCCGCGGCGTCACGGGAATGCAGCGCCTGCAAGCGGAAGCCTGGCAAGTCGGGGACGACCGGCAACAGTGCCGGACGAATCAAGCTGGTGGGCAGCAACGGACCTCCGAACAACCGGCGCTGCTCGGTGGCCGCCTCGCGCTTGAAGATGAATCCCGGCCGCATGCGGACCACGCGGATATCGGCGTGCTCGCGCTCGAAGCTGTCGAGCACTCGTTCCAGGTACGACTTTTCGCGCCCGTACGCCGCAGTGGGCAGCGCATGGGTGGGCCACGACTCATCCACGCCGTGGTCGTCGGGGCCGGGGGAGTAGGCACCGACGGACGAGGCGTACACCAATACGGGGACGCCTGCCCGGGCGACCGCCTCGAACACGCGGATACTGCCGAGGACGTTGTTGCGCCACGTTGCGACCTCGTCGTGAGTCGGCTGGAAGATCCACGCCAGATGAACCACCGCGTCCGCACCCCGGAACTGGCCTTCGAGGTCGTCTCGAGAAACATCCGCTTGGATCCACGCCGTCTTCGGGGGCTGCCACGCAGGGCGACGACGAGCGATACCCACGATCGAGTCCACTTGATCGTCGGCTGCAAGAGCCTCGACCACGCTGCTGCCGACATTGCCGGTCGCACCGACCACCACTACTCGCATCTCGATCACGCTCCGTCGCCGCTGGATGGGGAGGGTGAGTACCCACTTCGTTGACCGATACGCGACAAAACGCGGCCGACACCGGGATGTCGGCCGCGTTGCCAGGGGCGTCGCTACTCGAGGTCGAAGCGGTCGTTGTTCATGACCTTGGTCCACGCCGCCACGAAGTCGGCGACGAACCGTTCGCCGGCATCCGATTGCGCGTACACCTCGGCGACGGCACGCAGCACCGAATGTGAGCCGAAGACAAGGTCATTGGCGGTCGCGGTCCACTTCGGCGCGCCCGAAACCCGGTCGAAGCCCTCGTAGACGTTCTCCGCGGTCTCCGACGCCTTCCACTCCGTGCCCATGTCGAGCAGGTTGACGAAGAAGTCGTTGGTCAAGACCCCGGGCCGATCGGTGAACACCCCGTGATTGCTGCCGCCGTGGTTGGCGCCGAGGGCACGAAGACCGCCGATGAGGACTGTCAACTGCGGACCGGTGACCCCCAGGAAGTACGCCCGCTCCAGCAGTAGCTGCTCGAGCGGCGCCTTCTCACCGGGCCGTACGTAGTTGCGGAAACCGTCGGCTCGCGGTTCGAGCACCGCGAAGGAGTCCACGTCGGTGTTCTCTTGGGTCGCGTCGGTGCGGCCCGGAGTGAACGGCACCGTGACGTCATGTCCTGCGTCTCTGGCGGCCTTCTCGACGGCGGCCGAGCCCGCGAGCACGATGAGATCGGCCAGGGAGATCTTCTTTCCGCCGGAGGCCGAGCTGTTGAAGTCCTGTTGGATCCGTTCCAGCACCGCCAGTACCTTCGCCAGCTCAGCAGGCTCGTTGACCTCCCAATTCTTCTGCGGCTCAAGGCGAAGCCGGGCCCCGTTCGCACCGCCACGTTTGTCGGTGTTGCGGTAGCTCGCCGCTGACGACCATGCGGTCTTCACCAGTTGGGGCACGGACAGACCCGCATCGAGCACCTTGGCCTTCAACGCCGCGACGTCTTGCTCGTCAACCAGCTCGTGGTCGACGGCCGGAACCGGGTCCTGCCACAGCTGAGGCTCGGGAATCCACGGACCCAGGTAACGCGATACCGGTCCCATGTCGCGGTGCAGCAGCTTGTACCAGGCTTTGGCGAACGCCTCGGACAGCTCTTCAGGGTGTTCGAGCCAGCGGCGCGTGATCTGGCCGTAGATCGGATCCACCCGCATCGATACGTCGGTGACGAGCATGGTCGGGGCACGGCCGGGCCCGTCGAACGGGTCGGGAATCGTGCCCGCGCCCGCACCATCCTTCGCGGTGAACTGCCAGGCACCGGCGGGGCTCTTCGTCAGCTCCCACTCATATCCGTACAGGGTTTCCAGGAAGCTGTTGTCCCACTTGGTCGGAGTGGGCGTCCAGACGACCTCCAGCCCGCTGGTGATCGCATCCTTGCCTTTACCGCTGCCATAGGAGCTCTTCCAGCCAAGCCCCTGTTGTTCGATGGGGGCCGCTTCGGGTTCGGGACCGACGAGGTCGGCATCTCCTGCGCCGTGGGTCTTGCCGAATGTGTGACCGCCGACGATCAGCGCTGCGGTCTCTTCGTCGTTCATCGCCATGCGGCCGAACGTCTCGCGGATGTCGTGGGCGGCCGCAAGGGGATCGGGCTCACCTTCCGGCCCCTCCGGGTTCACATAGATCAGACCCATGGTCGTCGCGCCATATGGCTCCGCGAGAGAGCGTTTGCCGCTCGAGTACCGCTTGTCGGTGCCCAGCCAGGTGTCCTCTTCGCCGAAGAGGATCTCCTCCGGCTCCCACACGTCTTCGCGGCCGAAGCCGAACCCGAACGTTTGGAAGCCCATCGACTCCAAGGCGACGTTGCCGGCGAAGACCAACAGGTCGGCCCACGAGATCTTGTTTCCGTATTTCTGCTTGACCGGCCACAGCAGGCGGCGTGCCTTATCGAGGCTCGCGTTGTCCGGCCAGCTGTTGAGTGGCGCGAACCGCTGCATACCCTGACCGCCGCCACCGCGGCCGTCGAAGATGCGATAGGTACCGGCCGCGTGCCAGCTCATCCGGATGAACAGGCCGCCGTAATGACCGTAGTCGGCCGGCCACCAATCCTGTGACTGCGTCATCAGGGCAATCAGATCGGCCTTGAGGGCGTCAACGTCAAGCTTGGCGAACTCTTTGGCGTAATCGAAGTCGTCGCCGAGTGGGTTCGATTGAGGTGCGTGCGGATGGAGCCGTGTCACGTCGATCTGATCGGGCCACCAGTCCTGGTTGGTCAGCGGAGCATGCGCCTTCGGCGTGGGCGAAGGGATCGCCGGGTTCTCGCTTTCGCTCGTGCTTGCGGTCTTGGTTTCCGGGGTCGGCGGGCGGCTGTCGGAGGTATCGGATGACACAGCAAAAATCCTTCCGGTGGTTGGTGCAGCGGGCTGCGATCAAGGGCCGGTCGCCGAACAGTCCCGGCACAGGCCCCAGTAGATGACTTCGGCCTCGTCGAGTACGAAGCCATCCAAGGCGTTGTCGTCGTTTGCGGGGGTCAGGCACGGCGCCTCTCCGACGGCGCAGTCGATGTCCGCGATGGACCCGCAACTTCGGCATACGACGTGGTGATGGTTGTCTCCGACGCGAGACTCATAGCGAGCGGTCGTCCCTGACGGCTGGATTCGCCGGATGAGCCCGGCCGAGGTCAATGCATGGAGGACGTCGTAGACGGCCTGACGCGACACCTTGGGCAGCGAGTCACGCACCGCCAGGAACAGGGTTTCGGTGTCGGCGTGCGGACGCGCGTGCACGGCCTCGAGCACAGCGACTCTGGGGCGCGTGACCCGCAGGTCGCTCGTCCGCAATTGAGCTTCGAACTCCGCCCTGGTGGGCATATCGCCAATAACACGCGCAGATTTGGACGCAGTCAAGTGTTTCTCGGAGATCGATTCGGCGACGTCGTGCGGAATGTGGCCAGCGGCTGTCCGCAGCCGACCGTTCGAGCGCGGCGTCATGGCCAGGCTGGTTACCCAATCTCGATCAAGTTATGCGCGGCCGCTGAAGTGTCGTCGAAAAATGTTGCACAACAACGCAATCGAAGCGGTTCTAGGTGATTGGGAGCGTGGCATACGAGATCGTGGCGAGCCCTCAGTATCGTGCTTGTCGATGGTGCAAGATTTATCGGGCGGTACCGCCCGCTTCCGTCGTGGTCTGCGGGTCGCGCTGCGCGGGCAGCGTGACCCGGCGCCCGTGGCCGGCCAGCGGAGCCGCAATTCGGCCGGGATGGGCGACCTTCACACCAGGAAGGTCCTCGACCTCACCATCCGGCTCGCCGAGGTCATGCTGTCATCGGGTTCGGGCACCGCGGACGTGGTCGCGACGGCCCAGGACGTGGCTCAGGCGTACCAGCTCACGGACTGCGTCGTCGACATCACCTTCACCACCATCATCGTGTCGGCATTGCCGACCGCCGACAGTCCACCGGTGACCATCATGCGGGCAGTGCGGACGCGGTCGACCGACTACACCCGCCTGGCCGAACTCGACCGTCTGGTCCGCGACATCACGACGGGTGGCGTCGCGGTCGAGCAGGCGCATGAAGCGATGGACGAGCTGACTGAGCGGCCCCATCCATACCCGCGTTGGCTGGCGACTGCCGGATGGGCGGGATTTGCGCTCGGTATCGCAATGCTCCTTGGCGGCAGCTGGCTGACGTGCCTCGTGGCCGCCGTGACATCGGCGGCCATCGACCGCGTTGGGCGGGTCCTCAACCGGATGGGTACGCCGTTCTTTTTCCAGAACGTGGTCGGCGCGGCTCTCGCGACGCTGGTGGCCGTTGCCGCGTATCTGTTCACCGGCGAGGGACTGACGGCGCTCGTCGCCACCGGGATCGTCATGCTGCTGTCGGGCCTGACGTTGGTGGGTTCGATGCAGGACGCCCTCACCGGACACATGATCACCGCCGTCGCGCGACTCAGCGACGCGGTGTTCATGACCGCGGGCATCGTCGTCGGCATCCTCGCCGGTTTGCAGATCGCGACGGTCGCAGGCATCCAGATACAGCTGCACGTCGACGCGACGGAAACCTTCGTGACGCCCCACCGGCCATTGCCAATCGTGCTCGCCGTCGTGGGGGCGGCTTTGGCCGGTGTATGTCTGACGATCGCCTGCTACGCGCCCCTGCGCTCGGTGATCCCCGCCGGGTTTGCCGCCGCGCTGGCCGAACTGGTGCTGATCGGCCTCGGCGCGGCGGGCTTCGGTCAGGTCGTCGCGACCGGTATTGCCGCGGTCGGGGTCGGTCTGCTGGCCACGCTGATCTCGATCCGCAGGCAAGCCCCTGCCCTCGTGACCTCGACTGCCGGCATCACGCCGATGCTGCCCGGTATGGCGGTGTTCCGAGCGGTGTTCTACTTCGCCGTGGACGACCGGTTCGACGACGGCCTGGCCCAGCTGCTGGCCGCAGCGGCGACTGCACTGGCTCTCGGCGCCGGGGTCGTGATGGGTGAGCTGCTCGGCTCGCCGCTGCGTTACGGTGCCGGGCGGATCGGTGACTTCTTCCGGATCGAGGGACCGCCGGGTCTGCGCCGGGCGGTGGGCCGAGTGGTGCGGCTGCGGCCCACCGAGGGTCCGCAGCCGACGGGCATCGCCAGACCCCGGTCACGAAGCGTCGCACTGGAGCCCGCACCGGATGAGGAGCCGGATACCGCAAGTGCCTCCGACCCGCCGCAAGACTCCCCGGGGCACGACGACGGTCAGTAGCGGTCTGCGACTAGCGAACATGTCGGACGACAGTTCCGGTCGTGTGGTCGGCCCGCTTGCGCGATGCGCGCGCCGATGACTGCGGTGCCGGTTGGACGCCGTGCGCGATGCCGTTGGCCGCATGGACGCCGCCGGCGATGGCGGCAATAAGCCGGAAGCCGCGTCGTTGGCGCAATCGGTTCCAGCGGGATGTGGGTCGATAAAACATGTCTCGATCGTCGCGCGGCGCGGTGGCACTCGACAGTGGCACTAGAGCCGATATTCACTAAGATAGTGACATGCACTCGGTGGCGATCCTCGCCTACGACGGGATGTCCGGCTTCGAATCCGGCCTGGCAGCCGAGATCTTCGGCATCACCGACCTGTCCGACAGGTTCTCGGCCGAGATCCCGCGGCCCTGGTACTCGGTCAAGCTGTGCGCCGAAACGCCGGAGGTGCGGATGCTCGGCGGCGCCGCGGTGCGGGCCGCGTATGGTCTGGCCGACTTGGCTGGCGCCGACACCGTGATCATCCCGAGCGTTCGGGACGTCACCGAGCCGATGTCGCCGGCCTTGATCGACGCGATCCGGTCGGCACACGACCGAGGCGCGCGGCTGGTGTCCATCTGTTCGGGCGCATTCGCACTGGCGGCCGCCGGTGTACTCGACGGGCGACACGCCACCACACACTGGATCTATGTGGACCTGCTTCAGCAGCGTTATCCCGAGATCGAGGTCGATCCAGCTCCGCTTTATGTCGACGGTGGCGGCGTACTCACGAGCGCGGGGTGTGCGGCCGGACTCGATCTGTGTCTGCACATCGTCCGGTCGGATCACGGTGTCCGCATCGCCAACGACATCGCCCGGCGATTGGTGATCTCGCCGCACCGGGCCGGCGGACAAGCTCAGTACATCGACAGTCCGGTGCCCGAGCCCGCGGCCGACGGGCGGATCGCCGCGAGCATGGAGTGGGCGTTGAGCAACTTGGACTCGCCAATCACATTGGACGACTTGGCTTCCCAATCAGCGCTGTCGCGGCGCACGTACCTGCGTCAGTTCGCGAAGGCAACGGGTACCACGCCGATCAAGTGGCTCATCGAGCAGCGCATCCAGGCGAGTCTTGCGCTCCTGGAATCGTCTTCGCTGTCGATCGAGCAGATCGCCACGCGCGTTGGCTTCGAGTCCGCGGTGACGTACCGCCACCACTTCGTCCGTCAGTTGCACACCACGCCGAGCGACTACCGCAACTGCTTCGCCGGGGCCTAGGCCGCGCTGTCGCGCGGCCGTGGCCGGCAAGTCGGTTACCGCGACATGCTCGCCAGCATCCCGGCCTCGTACGAGCCGGCGGGCGTGCGAACTATCACGTTCATCCGATTGGCGGCGTTGATGAGACCGATCTGGCAGATCAGCGCGGCGAGTTGATCGTCGTCGTAGTGCTTGCGCACCTCAGACCAGGTTTCGTCGCTCACGCCGTCAGAAGCATCGGCGATGCGGGTGGCCTCTTCGGTCAGCGCGAGCGCGGCCCGCTCGGCCTCGGTGAACACCGTGGCTTCCCGCCAGACGGCCACAAGATGTAGCCGGACAGCGCTCTCACCTGCCGCCGTCGCCTCTTTGGTGTGCATGTCGGTACACATGGCGCAACCGTTGATCTGACTGGCCCGAAGGCTCACCAACTCCCGTATGGCCTTGGGCAACCCGGATTGGTCGAGCACCAGTGCGGCACCGTGAAATCGCTTGGTGAACTGGGCGGCAACACCGGTGGCCAATAAGTTGAGCCGAGCATCCATGGTTTTCTCCTTCTGTCGTGGGATCGACGACCATGAGATGCCGCCGGATGCGGCGCTGTGACAGCGTGGCGGCGTGACGTGCGCCACGCGTACTAGCCTCGTATCGATGAGCAACGGACGCATGAAGGTGCTGATCATCGGTGGGGGATTCGGCGGTCTGTTCTGCGCCCGCCGACTGGGCGGTGTCGACGTCGACGTGACGCTGCTCGATCGGGCGGCAGGGCACTTGTTTCAGCCCCTGCTGTACCAGTGCGCAACGGGAACCCTGAGCATCGGACATATCAGCCGTCCGCTTCGCGAGGAGTTCGCACGGCTGCGCAACGTGAGAACTCTGCTCGGCGAGGCGGTCGACCTCGACCCCCAGTCGCGCACGGTCACCGCACGGCGGCCCGATGAAACGACTTTCACTCTCGACTACGACGTGCTCGTCATCGCCGCCGGAATGCAGCAGTCCTACTTCAACAACGCCCATTTCGCGGAGTGGGCGCCGGGTATGAAAACCCTTGACGACGCACTGAGCATCCGCCAGCGGTTGTTCACCGCCTTCGAGATCGCCGAGACGCTGCCGCCCGGACCCGAGCGTGACGCCTGGCTCACTTTCGTGGTCGCCGGTGGCGGCCCGACCGGGGTCGAGTTGGCCGGACAGATCCGCGAAATGGCGACTCGGACCTTGGCCAACGAATTTCACAGTATCGAGCCCGAGGAAGCCCGGGTGTTGTTGTGCGACGGCGGGGAACGCGTCCTGAAGAGCTTCGCGCCGGACCTGGCGGAAAAGGCGACCCGCACCCTGCAGAAACTCGGCGTGGAAATGCGCATGGGTGTGCATGTGACCGACGTGCGACGGGACGGGGTGACTGTTTCTCCGAAGGCGGGCGGACCTGACGAGATTCACGCAGCGCGAACCGTCCTGTGGACGGCCGGAGTCGAGGCGGTGCCGTTCGCCAGGCACATCGCCAAGGTGTTGGAAGCCAAGTCGGACCGCTCGGGTCGCATCGAGGTCGACCCGGACCTGTCGGTACCCGGACACCCGGAGATCTTCGTGGTCGGTGATCTGGTGGGGCGCGACAAACTGCCGGGGGTCGCCGAAAACGCCATGCAGGGCGGGCTGCATGTCGCCGCCTGCATCCGGCGCGAACTCGAGGGCAAGCCGCGGCGGCCGTATCGCTACCGTGATCTCGGATCGGCCGCTTACATCAGCCGGGGTAACGCACTGCTGCAGGTCGGGCCCGTACGGGTGTCAGGTTTCGCCGGGTGGCTGGCGTGGGGCTTCATTCACATCGCGTTCCTCACGGGCCTGCGCAATCGCGTCAGTACCGTCGTCACCTGGTTGGCCACGATCGCGCGGGCCAGCCGGTACCACCGGGCGTTCATGCTCGGCAGCGATACGACGCCCGAGCAGCGCTACACCTGGTCGGCGTGGGACGCGCCAACCCCACGCCCCGAGACTCAGCCTGGTCCCGGCGCCGGCTAGGCAGGCTCCGGAACGTGCGATGAGTTTCGGCGGGCTGCACGGTCTATTTGTCGTTGCCGACCAATCAGGAGGAATGCGTGGCCCAGTTGCTCAGAGTCCAGAACTTCAACGTCTCGCGGGACGGTTTCGGTGCCGGCCTCAACCAGAGTTTCGAGCGTCCCTTCGGGGATGCGGACCCGGGTGAGATGTTCGCCTGGGCAGGCGCGACGGCGAGCTGGCCGAACCGCACCGACCCCGGCGGAAGCCGCGGCATCGACGACTATTTCACGCGGGACTTCGCCCACAACATCGGAGCAGAGATCATGGGCCGCAACAAGTTCAGCCCATACCGCGGACCTTGGCGTGACCATGACTGGCAGGGCTGGTGGGGTGACGAGCCGCCGTTCCGTACCCCGGTATTCGTCATGACCCATCACGAGCGCCCGTCGTTCACGCTGTCCGACACGACATTCCACTTCGTCAGCGGTGATCCGGCCAGCGTTCTCGAACGGGCAAGGGAGGCCGCGCAGGGCAAGGATGTGCGGCTCGGCGGCGGAGCCACCACCATCCGGCAATTTCTCGACGCCGACCTCGTCGACTCGCTTCATGTGGCGGTGTCGCAGGTCGACATCGGCGCCGGGTCGCGGCTGTGGGAGTCACCCGACGACTTGAACGACCGGTTCCACCACGACGTGGTGCCGAGCCCGAGCGGCGTGACTCATCACCTGTTCTGGCGGTGACGGCGCCCGGCCGGTGTCAGCCCTGCGGATAGAAGACGAATAGCGTACAGCCGGTTACTGTTTGGGGTATGTGCCACGAGCCCGCGGGCGCGTGGATGAACGACCCTTCGGGGTAATCGCGCAAGCCGTCGTTGAATGTTCCCGAAACGACATAGACCTCTTCCGGGCCGGGCTCGTGAACGTCTTTGCCGACCCAGCTTGCACCGGGATCCATCTCGACGACGTGCGCCGACGCGCCGTGCTCGCCCGCCCACAGCGAGCGCAATCGGATTCCCGGGAACAGCTCGCGCACATCCGCATCGGATACCGAGGCCCAGACATAACCCGGCATGTCCGGGCCGTTGTTCGTCACTGTCACACCTCGATATTCGTCTGGACCGCAGGTGACGACCAGTGTCTGAAAAGACACTAACCGGTACTATCTGGCCATGGTTGATCGCCGGGAGCACCACGTGGCGGCGTTGGTGAAGCCGCCGCAGGGACCGTTCGAGCTTGCTTGCGTGACAGAGGTTTTCGGCGCGCAGCGGGATGCGGACCCGGTTCGGTACCGGCTCACCGTGTGTACCGAGAGGCCGGGGGAGGTGGCGACGTCGGCGGGTTTCGGCATGACGGTTTCAACCGGGCTGGCTGCTCTCGACAGCGCCGACACGATCGTCATTGCCGGATGGCGGCCGGTCGACGCGCCGCTGTCCGCGGCAGTGCACCGTGCGCTCACAAGGGCGCACCGGCGCGGTGCTCGGATCGCGACGATCTGCACCGGAGCATTCGCTCTTGCGCAAACCGGTCTGCTCGATGAGCGGCCGGCAACCACCCACTGGGCCAAGGCGGCCGAGCTACAGACGCGCTTTCCGCGCGTCCGGGTAGATCCGGATGTGCTGTACGTCGACGACGGGGATATCGCGACAAGCGCCGGTGCCGGTGCCGGTATCGACCTGTGCCTTCATCTGGTCCGGAAGGACCACGGGGCGGCATACGCGGCGCACGTCGCCCGCCACCTGGTGATGCCGCCACACCGGGAGGGGGGACAGGCTCAATACGCGGCCCCGCCCGCCACGGTGGTTCCGCCGCCGTCCCTTGCCGAACTCCTGGATTGGGTGAGCGGGCGGCTCGACGAACCAATCACCCTGGAGGACATGGCGAATCATCTGCACATGTCGTCCCGAACGCTGACTCGTCGGTTTGTCGAGCAACTCGGCACCAGTCCGGGGCAATGGATGCTCACCCAACGAATCAATGCCGCGCGTGCGTTGTTGGAGGAGACCGACCTGCCGGTCGACGCGATCGCAACCCGGGTCGGTCTGTCGTCGGCAACCAATCTGCGGCGCCGCTTCCAATCCGCACTGCACACGACCCCGGGCGCGTATCGGCGCGCCTTCAGGCGCCACCGACAGTGAGGACGGTGCGGGCCGAAACTGTTAGGCCGCGAAGACGGTGCGAACGACCGACTCGTCACCGTAGACCTCGACAAGTCCGAGGGCGCGGGCGTCGCTGAGGGTAATGGCGCCGGCGGCGAGACCGAGGACGGAGCCTGGGTCGGCGCGGACGGTCGCGACGAGGTCGTGGCCGTCATGCGGGAGAACCTCGAACCCGGAGCGCGTCGCTCGGAGTTGGAGGAGCGGGTCCCCGATGTCGAGACCGACGGTCGCAGAGTGGCGGACCTTGACTCGGGTGTCGAGTAGGGCGGGGACGGCGAGGGCGAGCCACTCGGGGCGGAAGGAATCGTCTCCGGGGCCACCGACCATGAGTGGGATGGACCAGCGGATCAAGCTCTCGATCGGCTGACGTAGCTCGGAACCCCACGTTGTGAGGACGTATTCGACCGTGCTGCCCTCGCCGGCCAGTCGCCGTTCGACCACGCCCGATGCCTCGAGGTCGCGGAGACGGTCGGCAAGCAGGTTGGTCGCGATACCGGGAAGACCGTCGATCAGATCGCGGTAGCGGGCGGGGGCGATGAGGAGCTGGCGGACGATGAGCAGAGTCCACCGGTCGCCAATGACCTCAAGAGCGCGGGCGAGCCCGCAGTATTGGCCGTAACTACGCATCGCGTCTCCTGGTACTTGAGTTTCTCAAGTATATATGAGAAGTTCAAGCTGTTCAGTTGGGCGAACCGCGAGAGGGCGTCATGACCGACACCAAGAGAAGCGCGCGACCCGCGTGGGTCGATGACGGCCTGTTCCCGTTCGAGAGTCGCTTCGTCGAAATCGACGGCCACAGCGTGCACTACGTCGATGAAGGATCGGGACCCGTTCTGCTTCTGCTGCACGGCAATCCGACATGGTCGTTTCTCTGGCGCGACGTGATCTCCGCCCTTCGGGATGAATTCCGGTGTATCGCATTGGACTACCCGGGTTTCGGGCTGTCCACGCCGAGGCCCGGTTACCGCTACTTGCCCGAGGAACACGCCGAGGCGGTCATCGGATTCGTCGACGCCCTCGGTCTCCGTGGAGCCACTTTGGTCGGGCAGGACTGGGGCGGGATGATTGGTCTGGCCACCGCACAGCGGCGGCCCGGTGTCTTCGATCGGCTTGTCCTCGCGAACACCTGGGCTTGGCCGGTCAACGGTATCGCGCACTTCGAGGCCTTCTCGCGCATCCTCGGCGGCCTCCCGGCCCGTTTCCTCGTCCGGCGGCTCAACCTCCTTGTCAACGCTTTCATCCCCACCGGCCACCGAAGGCGCAAGCCGACCAGGGATGAGATGACCCATTACCGCAGGGCGCTGGACACTGCCGAGCGGCGACAGGCCTCGGCTGTGCTCCCCGGCCGGGTCCTCGCCAGCAAGAGGTTCTTCGCCGAGGTGGAGGCCGGTCTTCCCGGACTTGCCCATCTGCCGACACTGATCGTGTGGGGAGACGCGGACATTGCCTTCCGCCGTGAGGAGCGCGAGGGTCTGGAAGCTGCATTCCCTGAGCACGAGACCGTCATCATCGAGGGCGCCGGCACCTATGTGGAGTCCGACGCGCCGGAGGAGTTCGTCGCCGCGATCCGCGACTGGGCAGCGATGCGGCGCGGGAACGCCAGATAATTCGTCCCGAATCGAGTAGCCGACTACTCATGCTCGGCGACGTGTGCGGTAGCTACGTTCTAGTCGTCACGTTGCCACGTTTCGAGGTGAGAGGGCGGCCCATCATGCCTCGCGACATGAGCGCAATGCCAGACCTCATGGGAATCTCACACATTGATCTGACGGTGTCCGACTGCGATCGCTCGGCGGACTGGTGGCAGGACGTGTTCGGGTTCGTTCTCGTAAATCGCACGCAATCCGACAGCTTCGAGACCCGATCGCTCGTGCACCCGTCGGGGGTCGCGATAACCGTACTGACCCACGACGTCACCGGGACTGCCGGTGCGTTCAACGAGCGTCGAACAGGGCTTGACCACTTGGCATTTCGGGTGTCGGACATCGATGAGCTGCGGCGGTGGGTGGCTCATCTCGAGGAGAAGAATGTGGTTCATAGCGGGATCATCGACGTCGGCTATGGACCGACCATCGTCATTCGCGATCCCGACAACGTGCAGCTCGAGTTGTACGTCCACTGAAGGCCTGGCGGCCGTGGGCGAGACTACGTGACGACAGAGAAGGGCAAGGTTGCGTTGCCGATCTGATTGAGCGGTTCAGGCGTGACCGCGATCGCCTCGATGCCACCGTCACCCGCGGTCATCGATGCGTCGAACGCAATCCGGTACCGCATGGTGATCGTCTTCCCTTTCGGCAACTCTTGGACATTCGAATACCCGGCCAGAAAATCCATGCCGGTGCCCGCAGTCGCGTGCGTGACCGGAACCCAGGCCGCAGCGGCTTCGTCGAAACGCTCAACGGAGCCCTTGGGAATCGACAGGGGACCGGGTGCACAGCTGCAGTGACTGAGCACCAGCACCACGCCGGCCCGGGGGTAGGAAACAGCCGAGTCGTTGCACAAGCGCACCTCGACTTCGGTCGGTGGGCCGCCGGCAGTCACCGTGCGCGACGGAATACCGTTCAGCGTCAACGAGATTCTGCCCACTTCCGGGACCGTTCCGTATGGCTCGACACTCGGCACCGGCGCGGTCGACGGATTGATATCGCAGCCGGCCGCGGGTGCGGGCGGCGATGTCGGCGCCGCCGGAGTACTCGGACTCACCGGCGTGACGGCACTCGCGGGCGCTGCACTCATCGGGGAAGCGGCGGTCGGCCCGGTATCCGGCGTGGTGGCCGAACAGCCGGCGAGATTTGTCGCCGTAATGAGGGCTGTCGAAACCAGAGCGACTCTGGCCCGGCGCGTCGTCGTGGTCATCGAGTACTCCTGGTGCGCGTGGGTTGTGCGCGGCCTCGGGGCCGCCCGTGTACCAAGTGAATCGCGTTGCGACCGCTACCGATCCCAATTCGCGCGATCAGTGCCGATGCTGCCACCGAGAGCTTGACATTGACGCCGCGTCAGCTTTTAGCGTGGTTTCCATGAGTTGGTCGATCCAGCAGGTGGCCCGGATGTCGTCGGTGTCGTCGCGGACGCTGCGGTATTACCACCAGATCGGACTGTTGGTGCCGGCACGAATCGGCACCAACGGATACCGGTACTACGAGCGGGAACAGCTACTTCGGCTACAACAGATTCTGCTGTTGCGCCATCTCGGCCTCGATCTCGCCACCATCGGTGCGGTCGTCGATGCCGAGGATGATCCGGTTGTCGCATTGCGTCGCCACCATCAACGCCTCCTGGAACAACGCGGCGAGATCGACCGGCTGGCGGCCACAGTCGCAGCCACCATCAAACATCTCGAGGAAGGAACAGACATGCCTGCCGAACGCTTCTTCGATGGGTTCGAGATCACCCCGGAGTACATAGCAGAGCTCGAAGCACGCCGGATCGAACACACCGGCGACCGGAACCAGCCCGAACTCGCCGAAGTGAAGCGCAACATCGGCGAGTGGACATCGGCAGACTTCGAAACCTTCAATCGTGAAGGAGTGCAAGTCGAACAGCGCATGGTCGAACTGCTACGCGCCGGTGTCGCGGCGAACGATCCACGCACCTTCGCGGTGCTCGACGATGACCTTGCGCTGCAACGCAAGTTGTGGTCCCCGACGAAGGCCGGCTACATCGCACTTGCGGAAGCGCTCGATGAACCATCGGAACTTCGCACCCACTACGAGGCGCAGGATGCCCGATTACCCGAATACCTGCGGGACGCGATGCTGGCCTACGCCGAAACCCACCTAGACGCGGAGGGCAACTGATGGCGACTGAAGAACTCATGGGCAACGCACTGCTGGCCGGGGCCATCACTCTGGCCGGCGGCGCGATCGGCGCCGGCATCGGTGACGGCATCGCGGGATCTCAGTTCATTGCCGGTGTCGCACGGCAACCGGAGGCGCAATCACGGCTTTTCACACCGTTTCTCATCACCGTCGGGCTCGTCGAAGCCACGTTCTTCATCAACGTCGCGTTCATGGCGCTGTTCGTCTTCGCCACTCCGGGCGGGTAACGGCGACGTGCCGCGTCTCACTGACGAATCAGCTATCGCCCACGCGCCGGCCGGGACTGCAGTTCCGGTGCGGCAGCAGCCAACAACGCTTGCCGGTCGCCGGACAACGGCGGGTAGATCCGTGCAGTGTTGATCTTCGTCTTGGTTGCCTTGGCTTCCGAGCCGGTCGCCACCACCTGACGGTCCCAACCCTCGGTGTAGACCGCCCCGGCCGGGCCGAGATCCAATACCGTGACGTACCACGGGATCCGCAGGGCAAGCATCGGCTCGCCCACGAGGTCGCTGATCACGTTGTAACCGGCGTATCGCCCCATCGGCCTGCTGTGCTGGCACGACATCACCGACATGTGCTCGTCGTCCATCATCGCCGCGGCTACGTCGCCGGCGGCGAAGACACCGGCGACACCCTCGACCCGTAGGTAGTCATCGACCGGCACCCGGCCGAGACGATCCAATGTCACCGGGAATTGCGCGGTCAACGGGTTGGCGCGCATACCCGCACACCACACCACGGTCGCCGCAGCCACCACTTCCCCAGACGACAGGGTCACGGAGTCCGCATCGACCGCGGCAACACCGACACCGGTTCGCGTTTCAACCCCGTTGTCGGACAAGGCAACCTCGATGACCGGACGCGCGTGAGCACCCATGTCCGAGCCGACGAGCGGGTTGCGGTCGACGAGCAGAACGCGGGGCTCCACCGCGCCGGCGAACGCGGCCGACAATCGCCCCGGCAGCTCACATGCGGTCTCGATGCCCGTCAACCCCGCACCGACCACCACCGCGGTGGCGACGCCCGGTCGTAACGGTTCAGCCGCCAAGTCGGCCAGGTGAGCGGCGAGCCTGGTCGCACCGGCGAAAGTGTCGACATCGAACGCGAAATCCCGCAGCCCCGGCACACCTGACCGGACCACCTGACTGCCGGCCGCCAAGACGAGCCGGTCATAGCCGTAAGTCACTGCCTGACCGGCATTTTGCGCCGTGACGGTACGGGCGTGAGGATCGATCGCGGTGACCTCGGCTACGACGTGTCCAACCCCGACCGGGTCGAGCACGGCGGACAGCGGGATTCGGCACTCGCACAGATCAGCTTCGTAATTGCGAACCCTGATGTCATGGAATGGCCGGTCGGTGAGCACCGTGATCTCGATAGCCTCAGCGCGTCGGCCGAGTTCGTCAACTCGTCGAGCCGCACCGAGCGCCGCCCACAATCCGGCGAAGCCCGACCCGACGATCAGTACGTGGGTCATCTGAAGGTTCGCCGGTCGGGTCAGCTGTCACTGCGGCTGTCGATGACCTGCTTGGCGACGTCGACGAGCTTGACGTTGCTCGACTGGGATAGCTGGCGCAGCATGTCGAACGCGCGGACGGCGTCCACGTTGTAGCGCTCCATGATCATGCCCTTGGCTTGGCCGATGAGGTCGCGGCTGCTGAGCGCCGACTGCAGTTGCTCGCCATGTCTGCCGGCCACGATCGCTGCTGCGGCGTGCGCCGCCAGCACCGAGCCGATGGCTTCCGATTCTGCGTCGAACGCCCGCGGCTCACTGGAGAAGATGTTCAATGCGCCGGCGGTGCGCCGCTGCGTGGTGTACAGCATGAAGGACAACGAGCTGCGGATGCCAAGTTCCACGATCTTCGGCGTATAGGCCGGCCAGCGCTGCTCCTGCTCGAAGTCGTCGGTCCGCACGATCAAGTCCTCCACGGCTGCTTGAACGCACGGACCCTGACCGGTGGAGATCTGGATGTGGTCCAGTTCGTACATGAGATCGTCGGTCGGCGCGAGCGTCTCGTACTTGCCCCCGGCGCCGAGTAACAGCATCCCCGCGTACTGAGCGCCGGGCACCAAGTCCAGAACCGCCTTGGTGGTGGTCCGCAAAACGTCCTCGAGGGTGGCCGGCGCCGCGACATCGCGCGCCAGTTCCGCCATGCGCGCGGCGAGGTCGTGATTTGACGCAGATGTCATGCGCTCACTGTCTCACGAAGCGTTCGGGCGAAGCCGCCGATTGCCGTGGCGACCCGGAGCCGGAGAACCGTCACCCCAGCACGGGAAGGCGCCGTTCGGCAGAGAGCCGATCGAGGGCGTCCTGCATCACGGCCCGCACGTGCCGGTCGACTTCGTCGATGTCCGGCGCTGGCCCGAACTGCCCTTCGATGTCGATCGGTTCCAGCACTTCGGCCACGATCTTGGCCGGTAACGGGAGGTTGGGCGGTATCAGCACAGTCAGACCGAACGGCAGGCCGACGCTGACGGGAAGAATCTCCATTCGAATGCGTTTGAGACCGAGCCGGCGAGCGAGCCGATGTCCGCGGCTCAGGAACAGTTGGGTCTCCTGCGCGCCGATGGACACGGCGGGAACGATCGGAACACCAGCCTCGATAGCGGTTCGGACATAGCCGGTCCGGCCGTTGAAGTCGATGGTGTTGGCCTCGAAGGTGGGCCGATAGGAGTCGTAATCGCCGCCGGGAAATACGAGGACCACCGCGCCGGCACCGAGCGCCGCCGCCGCGTTCTCCGGGCTGGCCTCGATGACGCCGAGCCGATTCATCACCCAGGACATCGGACCCATCAGGACGCCGTAGTGCGCCAGTGTGTGCAACGGTCGGTCGTAGCCGAACCGGTCATAGAAGACCGGGGCGTAGATGAGGACATCGGGCGTCATCATTCCGCCCGAGTGATTGCTCACGAGCAACGCGGGCCCATCGGCGGGTATCCGGTCGATTCCGCGGACTTCTGGCCGATACCAGCACCGCACCATCGGTCGCAGCCACGCTGTCACCTGCCGGATGAAACTTGGGTCCCACTTCGCACGTTCTGGGGTGCTCACCGGTGCCCGCCCTTCGTTGGGTGCACATCCGATGGTGCGTCATCGGTCGGTGCCCGGGCGGGCGATTCACGCTATTCGCGGCCGGATCGGACGCTCAGGTGAACGGCAGGAAATCTCCGTTGACCCACACGCCCCAGTGCCCACCAGCGGGCAGCTGCGCCCAGACCATGGGGTGGCCCTGCCAGGACTCGGCCGGCTTCTTCGGGGCCCACGGCGGAGGAACCGGGTCGGCGCTCGCGGTGGCGGTGCCCAGGCCGATGGCCGTCACAGCGAGCGCACCCGCGGCCGCAACCGTTGCCAATGCCGCCTTGGTCAAAAACATCAGTGCCCACCTCGGTGCTCGGATACTCAATCGAATAGTGAAAGCTTAGCCAATCGAAACGATCTGTAGGCACGTCGGCCCAGACAAATCCGTCGCGTGGTCAGACCCGGTCGATCTGTGCGACGATGCCACTACGCTCGGCTCGCTGGGTGTTTCCCGATGGGATACCAGCGGGCGTGACAGAGAGGACCGCCGAATTCATGGCCGAAAGGCAGCGCGCCACCTTGTCCGTCAGCGCAGCGAAGTTTGCGATCGCAGGGGTCGCCGTCGCCGGTGCGGTGCTGGCTGCGGCGGTTCCGGCGACCGCGGAGCCCGCGCCACCCGTGCCTCCACCGTCGGACCCGGCCGCTGCCGCACCCGGCCAACCAGTGGTGCTGCCGCCCGACGGAGCGGTACCGCCACCTGCGCCGCCACCCGCCGGTCCACCACCGGTACCCGCGATGGCCAATCCGGTTTACGGCTCCGGCCAATACGGATCCGGCCCGCTCGGGACGCTGAGGGACCTGTGGCACCAGGCGCAAAACCCGTACGACCTGCAAGGGCCCACCGGGCCCGCCGCGCCGCCTCCACCGGGAGCCGGTCCGCCGCCGCCGCTGCCGCCCGGCTATGTGTCGATGAATGCGCCCGGCTCGGAAACCCCGGTCACCGCACCTGACCCCAACGCCGGTCCAGGCGCTGAAGGGCCGCCGCTGCCACCCGGTTACCACTCGCTCGACGGGCCGCCACCGCCTGGGTACGAATACAACACGCCGGGTGCACCGGCGCCCGCACCGCCACCGCCGCCGGCTCCGTAACCGAACACGGCGGCGACGGCCGTCGCCGCGAGATATTGGCTTGCCGTTCGGCTGGTGGGCTCAGCAAGGTGGGGCGGTGCAGTTCCACGCCGACCAGTTGCCCCTGACCATGGCGACGGTGCGTTCGTTGGTCGATGAGCAGTTCCCCGCATGGCGCGGACTGCGTATCGTCCCGGTCGCCCAAACCGGCACGGTCAATGCGATCTACCGGATCGGCGACGGTCTCGCGGCGCGGTTCTTGCTGCAACGCGAAAACACCGAAGCGGCACGGGAACTGGTGCGCGCCGAAGCGCAGGCAGCAGCAGACCTGTTCGGACGAACCAGATTCGCGACACCTGCCCCTGTCGCAGTGGGTGAGCCTGGGCACGGATATCCGATGCCCTGGTCGGTGCAGACCTGGGTCTCGGGTGTCGACGCCATGGATCGGGATCCCGCGACCTCGGCTGGCTTTGCGGCCGATCTTGCGGAGTTCGTCGCCGGCGTACGCAGTATCGGTACCAGCGGCAGGCGATTCAGTGGCCACGGTCGAGGGGGAGAGCTGAAAGACCACGATGCCTGGATGCACACGTGTTTGGAGCGCAGCTCAGGACTGTTCGACGTGGGCGTATTGCGGCGATTGTGGGAGGAAATGCGTGAGCTGCCGCGCGGCCCGGACGCCGACATGATGAGCCACGGTGATCTGATCCCGGGCAATTTGGTGGTCTCGGTCGACCATCGCCTCGCGGGCGTACTGGATGTCGGCGGCCTGGCGCCCGCAGACCCGGCACTCGATTTGGTGAGTGGTTGGCATCTGTTGGAAGACGGCCCGCGCAGCATCTTCCGTGAACGCCTCGCGTGCGACGAACTCGTCTGGCAGCGCGGTCGCGCCTGGGCGTTCCAGCAAGCGATGGGGCTGGCGTGGTACTACGCCACATCGCATCCACCACTGAGCTGGGTGGGACGCCGGACACTGCGGCGTATCACCGCAGCCCGTGCCTGATGTGCCAATGCGCACACGACCGTATAGAACCGAGTGATGTGGCTTTACGGAGTGCTCAAGGGAATGTCGGCGACAGTTGTCTTTGCTACGGCTGCTTCGGTGGCGCCGCCGTATGCGGCTGCCGACACCGTGCCGGTCATCACGCCGAAAGTCATCGGCACCGTGCCGCACGACCCCGCCGCTTACAGCGAAGGCCTCGAGTTCGACGGACCCGCCCTGTACGAGGCCACCGGTGAGGTCGCGAAATCACAGCTGCGCCAAGTTGATCCGGAGACCGGCCGCGTGATTCGGTCGGCCGACCTGCCGCCCGAGTACTTCGGCGAAGGGATTGCCGTGGTCGGCGACCGCATCTGGCAGCTGACGTATCAGGACGGTGTTGCGATCGAATGGGACAAGGCGACTCTCAAGCCGATACGCGAGGTCCCCGTGGAGGTAGGAGGGTGGGGGCTGTGTTTTGACGGTTCCCGCCTGATCACCAGCAACGGCAGCGACCGCCTGTCGTTTCACGATCCCGCGAGCTTCGCCGAGACCGGAGGCGTCACCGTGACGCGAGACGGCCAGCCGGTCAGCGGGCTCAACGAGCTCGACTGCACCGACGGCCAGGTGTGGGCCGCGGCGTGGCCCGACGACCAATTCGTCCGTATCGACCCCGCTTCCGGCGCGGTGAATCTCGCCATGGACGTCTCCGGACTGTGGGATTCCGGCGAACGCACACCCCGGCAGGTGGTCAGCGGTATCGCCCACATCGCCGGCCAAGACTTCCTCATCAGCGGCAAGGACTGGCCGCAGAGCTACAGGGTTCGCATCGACGCCGGCTGAATCCCGTCACCGGCAATGGCTTGAACGACGTCTGCTGGTCGGTGTTCGACTGCTGAGCGCGCTCGGGGAGCAGCGTCAGAAGGCCGGGCGAAGGATCGCGACGAGGAAATCGGCGTCGTCGGTGAACGGGCGCACGTCCCAGGTGGACAGCAGCAGGTCGGGGGTGAACCCGGCCTGCGCTGCGTCGTCGAGAAACTGGTCGAACGCGTACTCGCGACCGGCACCGAACCCGATCACGGCGCGTCCGTCGCCACATAGATGAGCGCGCAGACGGGTCAGCACCTGGACGCGCGTACTCGGCGCGAGGAACGTCATGACATTGCCCGCCGACAGAATGACGTCGAACGGTTCAGCGATGCCGCGCGCGGGCAGGTCGAGCTCGGCGAGGTCGCCGACGAGCCAGCGCGGACCCGGATGGTCTTGTTCGGCCGCTTCGATGAGCGCCGGGTCGACGTCGACGCCGACGACCTCGTGACCGGCTTCGAACAGATATCCGCCGAGCCTGCCGGGGCCGCACCCGGCGTCCAGGATGCGCGCTCGCCGAGGCGCGATCGCATCGATGAGGCGCGCCTCACCTGCCAAATCCTCACCGGCACGGGCCAGCGAACGGAAGCGTTCGACATACCACTGCGAATGGCCGGGATCGGCCTCGACCTTTCGCATCCAGATGCTCTGCTCGACCATGCCTGCATTGTCCCAGTGGCGGCCCGGACGAAGCCGATCAGGCGCTTGGCAACCGGTTCAGGAAGCGCCGAGGATCTTGATCGCGAAGATGAGGGAGTCACCCTTCTGGATTCCCGCGGCGGGTTGGCCCTCGGGGTAGCCGTCGGCAGAGGTCATCGCGACAGCCACGGTCGACCCGACATTCTGTCCGGCGATGGCCTTCTGGAAACCGGGAACGACTCCATCGAGCGGGAACTCGACCGGGGCGCCGCGTTCGTAGCTGCTGTCGAACACCGACCCATCACGTCCGTTGACGCCCATGTAGCAGACCGACACCGTGGCGGTATCGGCAACGACCGGACCGGAGCCGGCTTGCAGTGTGTGCACCTGGGTCTCCGCCACGCTGAATGGTCCCTCGACCTTGACATTCGGCGCTGTCGAGTCGGTGGACCCCGTGACTGCGATGCTGCCGGTGGCCCCCGGGAGGGTCCACTCCGGTGCCACGCCGCTGTCGGGCGCTGTCGTCGGGCATGTGCTCGCGGCGGCAGGCGTTTCGGTGACGGTCGACGTCGCGACGTTGGCGACCGATGGGGTGCTCGCCGATGGGGTAGCCGGATCGGATCCGCATGCGGCGAGCGTCATGACGATCGCGGCGGTGCCGCCCAGGAGCGCGACCGAGGATGACACACGAGAAGAATTCACGGTCGCCACGCTACAGCCGCATCACACTGTCCCTGTCGCTAGGCCTCGGTGGTATGGACAGCCCTACCGAATAATCGCGGGCGCACCGGATCGGACAAAGCCGCAGACGCCTAACGTCGACGACGTGATCGCCGCCCCCGCAGCACCGCCCGCACGCGTCGGCTCCATCCGTCAGCTCGGCCTCGACACGGCGTACGTCCTCGTCGGTTTCCCACTCGCCACAGCAAGTTTGTCGTCGCCGTCATCGGCGTCTCCGCCGGGCTGGGCACACTGGTCATCGTCGTCGGCGTGCCCATCCTCGCCGCGACCCTGTTGGCCGCACGCCTCTTCGCGGATCTGGAACGGTTACGCCTTCCGGCCGTCCTGCACCGCCCGGCACGCAGGCCGGCCTACCGTACTTCCCAACCCGGCGCCGGAATCTGGAAAAGGATCGTCAACCCGCTTCGCCAGACGCAGTCCTGGCTCGACCTCGTCCGCTGCGTCGTTCACTTTCCGGTCGCTGTCTTCACCTTCAGCATCGTCGTCGCCTGGTGGGCGGCCATCCCACGCGGTCCGGACAATCACTCGTTGGCCGAACTGATCGGACTCGGCGACAGCGCCTTCGCTTGGATCGGGCTGCAGACCGCGATCGGCCTGCTTTGCCTGCTCACGTTGCCCGCTGTGGTTCGCGGTTACGCGCTCATTTCGGCAGCGTTCAGCCGCGCCCTGTTGGCGAGTCTGGCTGAGATGCGCGAGACGATAACCGTGCTGGCCGACCAGAAGGCGGCCGCGGTCTCGGCCGAGGCGACCGCGCTGCGGCGGCTGGAACGCGATATCCACGAGTTCGAGGTGACCCAGGTGGTCGGCGGCAGTTCACGCATGGAGGGTGGGTCGGTAGGTCAGCTCTTGGATGTGGCCGTCGAGGGTTCGGCTCTCGATCAGCTCGAGGTCGAAATCGGGCGCACCCTCAAAGATCGGATTCAATCCGGTCTTTGCGGTGATCACCGGGAACAATGTCACCTGGACGCGGTCGACAAGGCCCGCGGCCATCAGCGCCCGGTTCATCGACAGGCTGCCGTGCGATCGCAGCGGTACCTCGGACGCCTCCTTGAGTCGGGCGACGACGTCGACGGCGTTGCCGCTGACGACCGTCGCATCCGGCCAGTCGAGCGGTTCCTTGAGGGTGGTAGACACCACCGTCGTCGGCGTGTTTCGCATTCGCGTCACCCACGGGTCGCGCACGTCAGAGTACTCGCTGCTCGAAGCAACCATCTGCGCGAATACGCGATACGTGTTGGCGCCCAACACCATTCGGGCCGGCTCGCTGTAGAGGGAAAGGCGGCGGTCGAGCAGTTCGGGGCCCTGCTTGCCCCAGTAACCGGTCCAGTCGCCGCCCGCGGCGCCATAGCCGTCGAGGCTGGAGAACACGTCGTAGGTGTAGGTGGCCGTCATGGTGGGTTCCTCCAGGGGTGATCGCGTCTGGTGATACAGACCGGACGCTCCCGCGAAACTCATCACGCCGGTGGCCTTGTGGGCATTCACGCGGCCACCTACTATCGGTCGTAGTACATCGGTTGGGGGACCAATGCCATCGACAACAGTTCGGTCGCAGAGATTTTTCCGTATTTCGGCGTTGGCGTTCCTGGTCGGGTGGGCCCTGCATGTGGTTGATCACCTGCTGCGGGGGATGTCGGCTTCACCCACGTTCGTCATGGTCGGCGGCATGGTGCAGGGCGTCGTGGTGATCGCTGCGATCACGATGGCGCTCAGCGGGCACCGCCGAGCGCCGGAACTTGCAATCTTCACCGGGGTCGGCAGCGCGCTGATTTTCTCGTATGCGCATCTCCTGCCGAACTTCTGGCCTGGGTTTCAGGACAGCTATCTCACCGGGCCGCGCGTCAACGTCACGTGGTTCTCGTGGGTCACGGCGCTCTCCGAGATCGGCACCGGACTTCTGTTCGCCTATGCAGGCTTCCGTGCGAAGGCCCGATCAACCGCGCCCGCGGCGTAGCCGGCGTCCCAGCTTGACGTACTTCTCCTCGGCGGCCTCCTTCTTTTCCAGCACGCGGGTGTCTTTCGGGGGCAGCTGAAGATCCTTTTCGGCGGGTATGCCGGCCTGCAGCTGCCGTCCACGCTCGAGTTCTGCGTCCAGTTCGGCGCCGAACAGCAAGGCCAAATTGGTCAGCCACAGCCACAGCAGGAACACGATGACACCGGCGAGCGCACCGTAGGTCTTGTTGTAGCTGCCGAAGTTGCTGACGTAGAACCCGAAGGCGAGGGATGCCACCACCCACACCACGATCGCCACAGCTGACCCGATGCTGAGCCAGCGGAACTTCGGCTGCTGCACGTTCGGAGTGGCGTAATACAAGATGGCCACCGCGAGCATGACGAAGATCAGTATCACCGGCCACTTGGCGACCGCCCACGCTGTCTGCGCGGCGGAGCCCAAACCGATGATGTTGCCGACGGTCTCAGCGACAGGGCCGCTGACCGCGAGCATGAACGCCACCGCCGCCGCCAAGATCAACGCGACCAGGGTGAGCAGCAATTGCTGGGGTCGCAGCTTCCAGGCCGGACGGCCCTCGTCGATCTCGTAGATGCGGTTCATCGCTCGACCGAACGCGCCGACATATCCAGAGGCCGACCACAGCGCACCGAGCACGCCGACAAGCAAGGTGATCCCTGCCGATGGGCTTTCGACGACCTGCTCGATGGGCTGTCTGAGCATGTCGAGGGCAGAGTCGGGCACCACGTCACCGGCCGCCTCGAGCATGGCGTCCGTGGTGCGTTGACCTTGACCGAACACGCCCAGCAGGGACACCATCACAAGCAGGGCGGGGAACAGGGACAGCACCGCGTAATAGGTCAGGGCCGCGGCCAGATCAGTGCATTGGTCAGCGCTGAACTCACGCGCCGTTTTCCGCAAGACGAACCACCAGGATGCCTTGGTGAGGTCATCCGGAGAGTCCGGCTTGCGCGGATCGTCCGGGTGAGGAGCCCGCGCCCGTTCGTCGGTCTGCTGGACTCCGGGTTGTTTGTCGTCCCGCGGAGGTTCATCCTTCGCATCGCGTTCGGCCATACCCTGAGATTCCCGATATTGGGTGCTGCCAATCTCCCGACCCGTGGGTAGTCATCTAGATTGCAGGAGCCGTCTTCGCCGGGCCTGTCGCCAGCATGCTCAACCGGATATCGGACGCGGTGGTCTCGTGGCTGACTTCGATGAAACCGAGCCTGCGGTAGAGCTGGTAGGCGCGCCTGTTGACTCTCAGTACGTTGAGCCGGACCTGTTTGCCCCGCGCGAAGGCGTCGTCGAGCAGGGCTTGGATGAGCTGCGCACCGATACCGCGGCCTTGATGGCCCGGGGCGATTTCGATGAGGCCCAGAAATACCGCGTCGTGCTGGTCTTCCACATTGAGCCGACCGATGTCGATGCCGTCAGCAACGATCACCTGGGTGCGTTCAGGGTCTATGGTGCGTTCGAGGTGGGCGCGCTGGACCTCATCGTCCCAACCCCAGACCTCATTCACATAGGGACCAAGAGTCTGCTTGTGCAACGCGAAGAAGAACTCGAAGTCGTCCGAATTGGCGGGCCGAAGGCTGACCATCCTCACAGCCTCCGGACGTCGAGTGCGGTTTCGAGAACTGTGTTGTCGACGTTCTCGACGAAAAACGCTCCAGCACTGCCATTCTCGGCAACTGCCTCAACGAAGGAGCTGCCCCGGTACAGCACACCGGCTCCGTCGTCGGTGGCGTATGCAGCGGGCAGGATGCGTTCGCCGATCAGCTTCCGAAGCAGCGGCCGTCGTTGTTCCTCGGCGTCGTAGTGGACACCGTTGGCGTAGGGCACGAACCCGAGCCCGTTGGTGACAGGTTGGAGCTCAGGCCCGAACGAATCGGTGGTGCCGCCGGTATGCCAGCAGATCGACCCCGCTGAGATTCCGGTGAGCACGACACCCGCCTGCCATGCGACGCGAAGGGCGGTATCGACATCGTGCAAACGCCACATCGCCAGCAGTCCGGCCACACTGCCGCCGAACACCCACACCACGTCCTGTTCGAGGAGATGTGCGGTGATGTCGTCGACGTTCGGCATCGGGAACAGTGACAGGTGGGAAGCGGCAAAGCCGCGGTCCTGCGCCGCCTCGGTGAGGTAGTGCAGGACAGCCTTGTCGTCACCCATTGCCGTGGCCAATACGCACAGCCGTGGGGCCCGGCCGGTCACGCCGGACAACTCGACGGCATAGTCCGTCAGGGCAGTGAACGCGAATCGAGTGCGTCTGCCGTAGCCGATGCCGCCGCTGGTGGCCAGAATCGTCGGTGTGTCAGCGGGCATAGGCTGACCGTAGGCCTATTCTCCAACGCGCACAACTGATTTCGCCAGCGGGAGAGCGTCAGGTCGGCGCAGGTCCCTCAGATCGCGCCCGGCGTGCCAGGGGGGCTGAGGCTGCCGTCGATGTTGGGCACCATCGCGGGGGCCGGAATGCCGCCTTCTGCCGCATTGTCGCCCGGTATCCCGTCGTCCGGCGGCGTCTCGAATGCGCCTCCACCGCAGAGCGGATGCCGCCACCCCAGCCACCCGCAGGCGGGATCCTCCTGGACGGCGAGGGGACGAAGGGGCATGGGCGTGACGCCGGTGGCCGCGTTCGCCGAAGCCATCGCACCGATCACGGCTGCTCCGGCCACAGCGGCCCCGGCGGCAATCCTCAGCAGCGATCTGCCTACTCTCATCTGTCGCTCCTTCATCCGGGACCCAGAAGGTCGTTTCACCGTTCGTGAGAGTGTCACGGGATATGCTCGCAGCTCCGCCACGGATTTGGGCAGAAACACCCGGAGTTGGCGGTCAAAACCCCACGGCGACTTTGATTTTGACGCGATGGTCAAATGTGGCCGGTATGAACACGCTCGCGTGCCCGTGGCGTGTGAGCCAGGAGCACGCGAGCGCGGGGTTCGGCCGGCGGTCAGTAGTCCCACACGTCTGGTACGCACCGGAAAGCGTTGCCCGCGACCGCCACCCGGCAGACGGACGGGAACGGTAGGTGAGTGGCGACCAACGCCTCGCCGGTCGACGCGAGCTCGCGCAACAGGCGCACGCGGACTCGCGCCGCCTCCTCGGGGTCGTGTTCGAAGCCGTTGAACCAATCCGGTTCGTCGAAGCCGACCTGGAACACGGCGTCGCCGGCGAACGTCAGCCGATCGTCGCCGGATGCCAGGCGGACGATGCTGTGTCCGGGGGTATGACCGCCGGTACGAGAGACGAGTACTCCCGGCGCCACCTCGTACTCCGACTCGAACGTCCGCAGGTTTCCGCGATACTCGTTGAGGAACCGCGAGGCGGTCGACCGAAGCACGTCCGGAATCGGCTGCGGCATCGTGGTGTGAGAGAAATCAGGCGCCTCCCAGAACTCGGCCTCGGCGGTGGCGGTGTGGACCTGCAGGTCCGGACGCAGACGGTCTTTCAGCCCGTCGGCGAGCAGCCCACCGACGTGGTCCATGTGCAGGTGGGTGAGCACCACGTCGGTAACCGATCCGAGGTCGACGCCGGCGGCCTCCAACCGCCGAATCGTCTGCCCGGCCCGGGGGAATCCCGGAAACTCCAGCCCCAGCCCCGCATCGACGAGGATGGTCCGGTCACCGCTCCGCACCACGACGACATTGAGCGGCCAGTCGACCACGTCCGTCGGCATGAAGTTGTGGCCCAGCCAGGCCGCGAGGTCGGAAGAGTCGGCATTGGTGGCCAACGTCGAGGCGGTGATCGGCAGCACCCCGTCGCTGATCACGAGGACCTCGATGTCACCGATCTGTACCGCATATCGCGATGGCACCAACTCGTCGACACCCTGCGTACCGAGGTGTGAAATGTTGTCCAAGCTCATGGTGTTCTCCTCCTGTGCGGCGTTCGCTGAAGACATGGTGAAATGGCTGTCTTCCCGTAGAACGCCCACCGGTGTCAGGAGTTATCCAGCGATCGTCACTTCGGCTGCTGGAGTGTGGCGTGCTCGATCTGCTCGCGGAGGATATCGCCGTGCCCTGCGTGCCGGGCGAACTCTTCGATCATCGCGAGCAGGGTCCATCGCATGCTGACCGTGCCTTCGCGTGGGTTTTCCTTGGTATCGTCCAGGTCGAATCGCGCCGCGATCGATCGCGAGCGTTCGCTTGCCCGCTCGAATTCCGTGATGACGTCTGCCAGCGACTCGCTGTCGGTGACGGCGAAAGTACCCTCGTCGCGGCGTGCGTACCCATCACACTCGGATTCGTCGAGTCCGGCCCAGAACCGTTGGAACCAAATGCGTTCCGCCGCAGCAGCGTGCTTGAGCAACGACATCGGTGTCGTCAGCGATGCGACCAGTCGTCGGCGGGCATCCGCATCGGACAGTCCGCGCACGGTCTCGATGAGCGCCGCGCGGTTGCGGTCGAGCATGCTCTCGATGATCGCCCGCTCGGATCCGACGGTAATCACTTTGGTAGTCATTGGCTTTCACTCCATTCAGGGTGTGGTGGGACCATGGGGTTCAAGCTCGGGATTGGTGACACGCGCGGTGAGGCTCGAACCGCGGGACGAAACGTCCGGGTGTCGGAAATGGCCGAAGAATGTTCGCCGCGCGGACTACACGCGAAGCGTGGCCGGGGATTCGGCATCGATAGCGTCAGTATGTCCGACATTCCTGCTTCGGGCTACATCTCTGGCGGCGCGCCGTTGCGGGAGGCGCGGTTATGGGCGGCGTCGCGGACCTACACCCGACTCTGTGCCAGCTCGGCGAGGTGCTTGAGCGAGTTGTCGAGATGTTGCCGGTCGAACGGCGGGAATTCGATGTGTTCGCGAACTGTCGGCGACACCGCTGACCAGTCGTAGGTCAGCGTGACCTCGGTGCGATCTTCGTCGACCGTGTCGAGGTCATAGCGCCAGAACCAGCCGCCGAAGTCGAGGTTGGCGTCGTCGGTGCCTTGGCCAGGCAGCCACGCAATCGCATGCGGCGGGGAGAAGACCTCGACCCGGTTGGCCACCTCGTAGTGCATGCCCCCGTAGTTGTCGTGATACATCGCCATCCGGAAGATCTGGCCGACTTCGGTCAGCCGCTTGCCGTCGAACGGCTCCCGCACCCAACCGGTGCCGTCGATCGCCTGATGTGTGGTCGGGTCGGCGAGCACGTCGAATACGGTTTCCACCGGTGCATCGATCGTGCGTGTCGATTTCATTGTGTCGTCAGCCATGCCCGTACTGACTTACGGCCGCCTCAAAACTCATCGGTACCGGTCGATCTCGGGACTCGATGGGCTACGGCGCCGGGAGGCGCGGGTCGACCGTGTATCGACCGCCCGGATCTTGGCAGAAGAACAATCCGCAGTTGACCGGCGGCCGGGTGAGGTTCTCCAGTGGAATCTCCGCCGGCGGCAGGGCGCCCTCCCAGACGCTCTCGGCGACGTTTCCACCCGGCTCGCCGTACACCCACCAGTAGGTGTGGCACACGTTCCAATCCCAGTTGGGGCGGCCGGGCCCTGAGCCGGCGAAACCCTGATGCTGGCCGGGACACCATGTGAAGGGTCCAGTGGCTCTGCCGGGGTCGGCCTGTGCGGTCGCCGGAGTGAGTACCACGCCGGCAACTACGCCGGCGCCGGCCAGCAGCGCGGCAGTGGCGGCCCGCTTTGTTCGGGACGTGAATCTCATGACAAGTCTCTTTCTGTTGCTGTCCGACGCACCTGCCGTGCATGGAAAGTGCACCGCGACGGCAGTGCTACCGATCCCAAAAACCGGCGCCGCGGCACCGTGACATCACGCTGGGATCGTCCGCATGGGGAACCCGCCGAGTGTCAAGTCCCTTGGGGCGGTGAAGAGTTCGGCCGCGTCGGGTTCGCGGTGTTCGACGCCGGTGCTTAGATAAGAACACGATGCAGGCCTAATCGGGTAGGCGCTTCCCGGTGCCTGACTACCAACATGACAGGTCGACTCGGTTCTACGCCCGCCACCTTGGCCGGGCCGATACGGCTCCGGACTGACACGACGGATGAGCTCGAAAAGCGTTGGGGTCGCGCGCATGATGGCGCTACGCGGTCTGGGCGAGGATCTTATCGTAATCCCAGGCGGCCGGAGTGTTCATGCCCACCGGCATCCAGTCGGTGTACCAGGTGCCGTTCGGATGAGCGGCCGCTTTCGATGTGATGCCAAGGAGCTCTCTGACTTCAGCAAGGGGCTTGTCCAGCAGTTCTTCCCAGGGGGCGGCGAAGATGTTGTCTGCGCGGCGTCCCCGCTCAGTAGCTTCCCGAAAGCAGCGCAGTTTGTGGCGAAGTGACGCTCCTGGCGTGATGAGAGTGAGAGTCAGGCCTGCCAACCGAATCGGCCCAGCCGGCTCGGTTTGGCCGCAAAAGAACCCGAGGGCGAGCGCCTCACCTGCCGCGTCTGGGCCGTAACCCGTGATCGTGTGAAGGACGTCGTGAAGCGCCGTGTTTCGTAGCACGCTGTAGTAATAGTCCTCCGACCAGTTGTTCTTCTGGGCTATGGGCCGGATGACAGCTTCGCTGTACACACCGGCGTCGAGGCGGTTCGTCGTCAAGAAGGAGCGGAATGCGTGTCCGACGCTGCCCACCGGCAGGGAGGCCAGATAGTCGTCGTCATTCAAGCGCGCGAGGATATCGGGCTTATTCTCAAAGATCCTGCGGCCGTTGGGATGCGCCCTCACCCGATGGTATGTGCGTGCACCGGCTGGGGCTTGAACCGTCACCAGCATTTCGTAGAGCCTGTTCAGATCTTTGCCTGGTTCGATCAAGGTTCGCCAGCACGACAACAGTTCGCGCCAGTTGACTCGGTCGGGCACTACACCGCCCGGGTTTCTATAGGAAGCCAGTTGCGCGCTGGGTTCGGTCATCGAAAAACCTCCACTCGTAGTTGCGATCCAAACGACGTGGGTGCTTGTCCTCCGCCGCCAGGTCAGCTGCCTGGCGCCGGCGCGCCAAACAGAGAATCTTGAAAACTCTTGAGCATCTGCGGTTTTGCGACGGCCCAAAGAACATCCGGGTCGACGCTGCCGACCAAATCCGACATCGCCAATCCCCGCAATGTCGCCAAGCCGATCGTTACCGCCTCGGCAAATCCGGGGGTTGCTGCGAGTTCCGGGAAGGCGCCAACAGTTCCTTCGACAACGCGCAGCGCCTGCGAGTCGGCGACATCATTCATTGCCTCACGCAATGTCGCATCGGTGCGTGCCGCCACCCACAGCTCCAAACCCGCAGTGAACAGCGGCCCGCGATGTGCTTGCCACACCCGATCCAGAAGTTGAGCGATCCGTTCGCTCGGACTACCTGAGGCGTTCACCTCGATCATGAACTCGTCTGCCATTTGATTTCCGAGGGCCTTGACCGCTGCCGCCATCAGATCGGCCTTGCCCGAAAAATGGTGTTGTAGAGCGCCAAGCGTTACGCCAGCCCGTCTCGCGATATCGCGGGTCGAGGTGTTGGCGTACCCCCGGTCCACCAAACAGCTGATCGTCGCGGCGAGCAGGCGCGACTCCGTTTCGGCTCGACGTTCAGCCTGAGTTCTACGAAGTTCTGGAGTCACGATTGCAAGTTACATACCATTCGATCGATATGTCAATACCATTCACATGACATGTAACTGCTGCGAGTCACGACCGTACGATCAGCCGTCCGTGAGGCGGTCCAATCGCGATTGCGCTTGCGTCATAGCTGATTGAGCGGTTCGCACTCTGTTCTGCAGTTCGTTCGCCGACCGCTGCGCATCGTCGAGCTGCGCAGCGGCTGCTTCGAGGTCACGCTCCGCGGCGGCGAGGATCTCGAGCTGTTTTTCGTAGCGCCGGCGTGCTGTCGCGACCTTGTCTCCACGCTCGGTCACGGTGATGAGCGCGTCGTCGTGCGCGGCGCGTGCCTCGTTGAGCTCGGATTCGGCGACGTCGCGAGTGTGCCTGGCCTCTTCGACCGCGGCGACGTTCGGGCGGGAGTCCTTCTTCTTCGTGGACGGTTGTGGGACACTCCCCGACGCGGCGGACGGGGTGTCGGGCCGGGTCTGAGTGACCACCGTGGCGGAGGCTCCGAAGTCACCGAAGCCGGACCACTCTTCAGCTTTGGACAATCGGCCCAAACGCGCGGCGACCTCGGGATCGGCAACGGCGGCCTGCAGCGTGCCTGTGACGTCGTCGCGCAACGCCGCCGTCGGTTCGCGCAGCGGCGGCCGCAAATCCGGCGCGGGAGAGCTCTTGTACAAGTTTCCGCTGTGCCGTGGACAGTTCGCGGATCCGTTGTCCGTCCATCTCTGTGTGCGCGGTGCGTAGGGCTTCGTGCAGTTCGGTCAATCTCGGCACCACCGTCGCGTCCGTCAGTGCGAGCAGGTTCACCACCCACGCCGCGGTCGTCGGTCGACGCGCCGCGGCGATCACCTTGGCGCCCTCGGCATCGCCGCGTTTGCGTGCTGCTGCCGCGAGTTCCTTGCGCCGGGCGGTGAATTCCTCCGGCCGCAGGCGGTAAAGCGAGTCGAGGTCGTCGTCGACGGTCACCGGCACCTCACCGCGACAGGTACCGCGCGTAGGTATCCGGGCGCGACCGGCAGCCGTGGCCCTGCGGGATCGGCATGTTCAACGTTTTCCACCGAATACGATCGTAAGCCGTCTTCAACGCTGCGAAACAGCGCATTCCCGTCGTCGTGGATAGGTCAAACCCCGAGCGCATCGTGCAGGTCAGGAATTCGTTGCGGTAACCCGGCGCAAGTTGCGAAGTGACAACGAGCTCAGCCATCCGAGTCCTATCGCGATCGAGATGCGCTGCGGTATCCCACTTTTGCCGCGAAGCCTGGACCGACCTCTGATCGCGGTGCCGAAAAGAACCAAACTGCCGGCCATCGCCGTGCTCGTGCCTGCGGAGCAGCAGGCCCAGCGGTAGTCGCTGCTCCGGACAGCGGTTGCCGCACTCGCCAGACCGGCGATGGGAATGCCTGCGAATACCGGTAGCCCGAAGAGATCGTGGAGCCGTCCCGTGCCAGTCCGCCGGGGTGGGAAGTTCGCGCTGCAGGACCGATCGCGAGCGAACTGACCGGATAGCGCCGCCAGTCGTAGCCGCGACTGGCGGCACCGATCACGGTGAATGCCATGACAAAGAACGGCCCGGCGAGTACCCCGCACAGAATCTGAGCAGAACGTGTGCGCGATGAGCCACCGGCGACAGACATATGCCCAGGCTATTGCGTGAAACCGAATATCGAAGACGTACCTTGGGTCAGTTGAGCAACGCGGCGGTGTTCGATGACCAACTGCTGATCGCTACCGGCATGGGCCGTTCCGCAGCATTTACGTGTCTCAGCCCGGCTGTCCGGTTCCCAGTGGCCCTGGAAGCGCGGCCGTGAAGAAGCTGTGGCAGGCCTCCACCGCGGGCTGAAGTTCGGGAATGCTGCGGGCGCTCACATCGCCGCGCATCTTCGAGGTGTCGATGAGGGGGTCACGTGCAGTAGCCGGGTCAGGGAAGTCCGGCACCCCGTTGTCGCGCACGCATTGAGCGAATTTCAGCGCAGCGTCCTGCTGAGCGGGAGTGCGGTGTGCGTCGGTCGACCAGCCCGGCGGCTGCAGATTCGCGCACGCACCGACGGCGTTCACCCACGTCGCCTTTGACACCGAGACTCCGGCGTAAGGGATCGCGCCGTCTGCGTTCGGATTCGGGAAGTCCGCGACGCCGTTGGCCCGCATGCACTCGGAGTACTTCACTGCCTGATCTCGACTGGCAGGGTCAGCGACAGCCTGCGCGGCGATGGCCAAACCAGCCGAGCCGATCAAGGCGGTCATGGCGAGGGTGACGAGCGGTCGGTGGGTGTGTGCTGAGTTGTGTTTTGTCATGGCCGCCAGTCAACGCCCGGTCGTGTTGTCAGCGCGTATGCGATTTTCGATATGCCGACGATATAGGGCGGCTCGTAGGTTTGAAGGATGCGTGTGTTGGTGGTCGAGGATGAGCCCTACATGGCAACCGCTATCCGCGATGGTCTACGCCTGGAGGCGATCGCCGCCGACATCGCCGGTGACGGGGACACCGCGCTGGAGTTGTTGAACATCAATTCCTACGACATCGCCGTACTCGATCGCGACATTCCTGGCCCCTCAGGCGACGAGATCGCCGAACGCATCGTCGCCTCGGGTCGTGGCACCCCGATCCTGATGTTGACCGCCGCCGACCGGCTCGATGACAAGGCCTCGGGGTTCGGGCTCGGCGCCGACGACTATCTGACCAAGCCGTTCGATCTGCGTGAGCTCGTGCTGCGGCTTCGGGCACTCGACCGCAGGCGCGCGCAGAGCAGGCCGCCGGTGCGGGAGGTCGCGGGCCTGCGGGTCGATCCGTTCCGCCGCGAGGTCTACCGCGATGGCCGTTACGTCGCGCTCACCCGAAAACAGTTCGCGGTGCTCGAGGTTCTCGTCGCTGCCGACGGCGGTGTCGTCAGCGCTGAAGAGCTCCTGGAGCGTGCGTGGGATGAGAACGCGGACCCGTTCACCAACGCCGTGCGTATCACCGTTTCCGCGCTGCGCAAACGCCTCGGCGAGCCATGGATCATCGCGACCGTGCCCGGCGTCGGGTACCGCATCGACACCGCCGGAACCGGACGCGAAGGAGCCGAGCGTGGATAGAGCCCCAGGATTGAGTCTTCGCCTCAAACTCACCCTGAGCTACGCCGGGTTCCTCATGCTCGCCGGCGCCTTGATGCTCGCCGCCGTGTGGGTGTTTCTGCTGCGGTACGTGCCGGACCGGATGATGATCATCCCGGGCAGCACTGACATCGAGTTCCCAAATGATGTCTTTCCCATCCGGTCCAGGCTCCTACACGTTTTCGCGCCGAGAGCCGCCGCCGTGATGGCGTTTCTGCTCGTGTTCGGTCTCGTGGGCGGGTGGCTGCTGGCCGGCCGGATGCTCGCGCCCCTGACGCGCATCACTGCCGCGACCCGGCTGGCCTCGAAAGGCTCACTGTCGCACCGCATCCGGTTGCCCGGACGCAGAGATGAGTTACGCGAACTCGCCGACGCCTTCGACACCATGCTCGAACGGCTCGAAGCCCACGTCGCCGAACAACAGCGATTCGCAGCCAACGCCTCGCATGAACTGCGCACGCCGCTGGCCATCACGCAGACGCTGCTCGACGTGGCCCGTCAGGACCACAACCGCGATACCGGCGAACTGATCGAACGCCTCCACGTCGTAAACACCCGAGCAATCGACCTCACCGAAGCGCTGCTGCTACTCAGCCGCGTTGATCAACGATCCTTCGCCCGAGAACATGTCGACCTATCGCTCATCGCCGAAGAAGCCGCGGAAACACTGTTGCCTCTCGCGGAACGACATGGCGTCACCCTTGAGACCTCCGGCGACTTGGCCCTCACCACCGGGTCACCCGCGCTCCTCCTCCAACTTGCAACGAACCTGCTGCACAACGCGATCGTGCATAACCTGCCTAAGTCCGGTGCCGCATGTGTCACGACCGGCGTCCGCGCCAACAATGTGGTGCTCATTGTCGAGAACACCGGTGAAAAGCTTTCCCCACAACTGGTTTCGACTCTTGTGGAGCCGTTTCAGCGGGGCGCCGAGCGCATACATACCGACCATGACGGCGTCGGCCTCGGTCTGGCAATCGTCAACAGCATCACGCAGTCACATGACGGCACCCTCACCATCACGCCCCGGCCCGCCGGCGGGCTGTGCATCACGGTGGAACTACCCGCGAGGGCATAAGCGGCTCGCCGGCTATGAACCGGGTATTCCACCGAAATGCGTTGCTACGGCGTCGGATCAGTTCAACCGCTCGGTGAGGTGGACCGCCACGTCGTCACCGTCGCTTTTCCCGATGGCCTTGCGGATGGCAGCCGCGACCGGAAGTTTGTGGGTTCCGTCGCCCAGTGCCATGAACGCTCCGGTGAAGGGCTGACCCTCGATGGTGCCGGCGACCTTGACCAGACCTCGGGTGCCGAAGATCGTCGCCGAGTCAGGTAGTTGCACGCAGGTCCAGGTGTCTCCTGGACGTACTTTGCCGAGACGAGCGGTGAAGGTGATGTTCAAGGCCTGCGGTTTCGTCATGATGATCGTGGTCCTTGCGTGTCCTCCAGGTAGACCAAGCCGTTGCCGTCGGGGTCGGTGAAGGAGAACATCGCCGGAATTCCCTCGATCCGGACGAGCTCCGCGTTGTGCAGCGTGACTCCGGCTTCCCGAACTGTGTCGTGAGCTTGTTGTGCATCGGGTATGCCCATCCGGATCGCGATCGGGATCTGGCTGTCGGGTGGCAGGAGGACCAGGGAGACGTTCGTTCCCGGCGGCACGACCTCGACCATGCGCGCACCCGGCCACACCTCCACGTCGGTGCGGAGTTCGAATCCCAGCACCTCGGTGTAGAACTTCAGTGCGGCGTCCTGGTCAGACACCGGAACCGACACACTCAGCACTCTCGTTGTGATCGTCATGCTTGTTCAGACTCCGCTGCGCACCGTGACTCATCGCCTTGCTACCGAAATTGCGCAAAATCTCCGGTCAGGGGCCGATGCGGATGTGGCCGGGGCTCCACAGCCCACTGCGGGTGGCGGTGGCGAGGTCGAGGTGGGCTTCGGGAGCATCGACGATGGTGTCGAAGCGACGGAGCGATCCCCAGTCACGGCCCCAGTCGCGGTTGAGGTAGCTGGGCATGACGTGTGCGCGCAGCAGCAGGTCGGTAATGCCGATCGGTCCGCCGTTTTCACCGGATTGCCAAGTGTCGGGCATCTCGATCTTGGCCGGATAGTCCGGTGAGATGCGGTAGTGGGGGACCTGGGTGACGCCGTTGGCGTGGAGCATGGGTTGCTGGCAGGGGAACACCAGTCCGACGGCCCAGTCGAGCAGGATCGGCTGCTGACTGCCGAGGAACTCCTGAAGGGAGCGCAACTCGGGGACGCGCGGCGGGGTGAACGCGACCCAGTCACCGGGGTCGAGTGATCGGTCGTCGGCCACGATCCGCACGTACTGCGCATCACCGGGAATGTCGGCTCGGGGGAATCGTAAGTTGCGCCATGCGGGTTGGGGTCCGATGTCGTAGGGGGCGAGCCGGCCGGCGGCCTGGGGTGTGCCGTCGGGGCCCGGTGGGGCGTATTCCAGGGCGACCGTCTCGGCATCGGTGTGTCCGGACTGCGCGTTGTCTCCGGTGATGGTGCCCGCCGCGGTGATCACGACAAGTGGGTGGGCGGAGTCGGCGGGCGGCAGCTCGTACCACGCCGATACCGCGGTGGCGGTCTGCTGGGCGCCGGCGGTAAAGCTGCCGGCCACCGGCACGCGGGCGGGGTCGAGTCCATAGGGCAGCGGAACGCTTGAACCGTTGACGCCGGGCCGGTCGAGGGCGGTGGGGGTGTCCCAGTCGGAGTCGGTTCCATGTTTTGGCCTGCTCTGCCAGATCGCCTCGGCAAGCGTGTGTGCAGGGATTCCATTGGGGTGGAAACCGATCGGCCGTGTTCCGCCGAGCGGGCCGTGCGGCTCCACCGGGTTGCGCACCGCCGTGAGGAAGCCGCGGTTGGGGTCGGGCTCGACGAGGACGTCGTCGGCCAAGCTGCAACCGCCGGCCAGCGCGCGCAGGTTGGCCCATCCGTTGGAATAGGACGGGTATTGGCGGACCGCGCCGGTAAGCATGGATCCCAGGCCCACAACGACCATGAGCGCTGCCGCCCACGGAATGGGGGCGGCGGTCAGGGCACGGCTGAGTCGAGATTCGGGACGCCGGGAGGCGCTGAAGTGGAGCCATCCGGCGTATGCAGCGGTGAGCAGGCACGCGGCGAACGCGATGCCGCTTAGGGTGATGGGTCCCCAATGTGGGCTGCTGTTGTTGAACGGCACCCCATAGCTGGAGACATACCAATAACCGTTGGTGGAGGCGAAACACAGCGCCACGACGAACAATACGGTGGCCAGGAACGCGAGCCGGTTGCGTTGTGAGCGCAAAACCGTCGCACCCATCAGGACAGTGGCCAACGCGGCCATCGCAGCACCGACAGCGGCGAACAGGCCGAAGTGGTGAATCCACTTGGTGGGGGTGAAGGTGAGCAGGAAGATCGTCGCGAGGATGGTGCCCATCAATCTCCACGCCGGTCCGCGCGCGACGCCGGGTATTCGCTTGTGGCGCAACATCAGAAGCATCGACGGTACTAGGCATGCCATCGTGATCAGGATCCCGAATCGTCGCGACAGTGCGGCATCGATGGTGGGCAGGATCAGATAGAAGTAGCGCAGGTTCTCGGTGTACCAGGGTTGGCTGGGGCCGATCGCGGTACGCACCCGGGTAGCTTCCAGCACAGTGGCGAAGGTCTGGTCGGCAAAGATCACCGTCAACACCACGAACCCGGCCGCGGCTATCGGCAGCAGGATCGGCCAGATCCCCACCACCCGTGATCGTTTGACAATGACACGTAGCAGGGGACGACCGCCGGCCAGTAGGGCAGCCACGGCGATCAAACCGGTGGGTTGGATTCCCAATGTGAACGCCGCGACGACGACGGCCAACGCGGCGGGGGTGACGCGGCTGGAGATGATGGCGCGTTCGATCAACACGTAGGTGATGAGCGCACCGGTGGCGATCTGCCCTTCGGGGCGTAGCCCGTTGTTGAACGGCATCCACGCCGCAATCAGAACCAGCGCGGCCGCCCACACCGCGGCTCTGTTGTTGGTGACCGCCGGACCCAAGCGAGGCAACACTTCTCGTGACAACAGCAGCCAACAGACGAGCATGCACACCAGATCGGGTAGCCGAAGCCACACGCTCGCCTGGTCGACGTGAGTCATGGCGGCGATCAGGTGGTAGTACCAGCCGAAAGGATCTTCGGGGCTGCCGAACCATCGGAAGTAGTTCGACATGTAGCCGGCATGCCCTGAGACATTGGCCATTTCGAACTGGTAACCGTCATCGGAGGATCCGGCACCGAAGACGAACCATGCCACCGACACGACGATGACGGTCGCGTCGACGGGGGCGAACGTCCGCCAGCGCGTCGGGATCGGCCGGCGTGCGCGGCGGCCGTCGAGGCGGTCCAGGCGCCACAGTGCCAGTAAGGCCAACGCCGTGGCGGCAATCCCTACAACCATCGCGAGCAGCTTGAGCAGCGTCGGCGAACTGGTGTAGCGCGTGTCGATCGCCGCGGACACCGACAGACCCGGCGGGGCAGGACCGGTCAGATCGGTGAAGATACCGACGATCTGTGGCCGGAGGTTCGGATCGGCGAACCCGCCGCGCAGCGGAGTGTCTGCGCCGGAATCGGTGAGACCGACGACCGCGGCGAATGTGCCTGCCTCAGACGACGACACCTCGAGGCGCTGACACCCCGGCTCGGCCATACGCGACCGCGGCACGCTCAGCACGGCCACATTGCGCACGATCACGTCGACTCGTTGCTCGGTCACCGTCACGAACAGGCCGTTGAGAGTTGCCTGCTTGCCGGCCGCCGGTGCGGTGCCGGTCACCAGTCCGCCCGATCGGGGCATGGCGTCGACAACCTCACACGGGATCGACATGCTCAGCGACAACGGGGTCAACGTGATCAACGGTGCCGTCACACTTCCCAGCTGTCCCTGCTGCGGCCAGTTCAGCGTCGCGGTTGTCTGGACGACAGGCAGAACAGGGATCAACGCACTGGCGACGAAACCGGCAAGCCCTGCGACGATCGCAACCCAACGCGCCAACCGTACGCCGCGACGCTGCGCGCTGCGGACGTTGTCGTTGTCGGTCGTGGCGCCATCAGCAAGGGTGTCGCTGACTGCCGTCACCGCGCAGCCGCCTGAATTATGTTCCCTCCCATTGGACAACCAATATCTGAAGCAGATGTTACAGTCAAGCGTGCCGCGTCCGATCGACCATGCCAAACGTGAAGAACTGCTCGCCGCCGCGGGCGTCGTTCTCGCGCGCACCGGCGTCATCGACACCTCACTACGAACGCTTGCCGCTGAAATGGGCACCAGCGCACGCATGCTCGTGTACTACTTCGGAAGCAAGGAGCAGTTGATTCTCGAGGTGATGGTTCGCCAACAGCGCGCAGCGATACCCGAGACCGACGACGTGGAACTCCCGGCTTCCGTAGAAGCCCACCGTCAGTGGTGTTTCGACGACTGGCATGCCTGCACTCGTGGTGAGCGCCGCGACAACCTACGTGTTGTCCTGCAGGTATTCGGTGCCGCCTGCGGGGTCGACAGCCCCTATCGCGAATACACCTGGGACACCCTGTCGTTGCTCACCCGCAATTCGCAAGCCCGCCTCGAAGCGCTCGGCATGCCCACCCATGTGGCCGAAACTCGCTCACGCATAGCGCTCGCGGCCTTCCAGGGATTCATCATCGAGTACTTCACCGCCGACGACCCCGCACATGTCGACGACACATTCGCCAGGTTCGTCGACGAATTCCTCCTCGCCCCATTCGAGCCGGTGAGGCGGCCAAGGAAGCGGAGAGGCACGTGACGCACGACGGCGGTCTAACCGCGACGGATTCTCGGGTCATCGCTGAGAGGCCGTCGCCAGTGGGGTAGGGGACGTTACGCCATACTGGCCCGATGGGGGATCAGATGCGGCGTAGCTGCCGTCGGCCGAACTGCACGTCGGCAGGCGGCGTCGGTCTGTGACACAGATACTCATCGCCGCGGGGCTGGCCTTGGCGGTCGCGCTTGTCCTGACCCCTCTGTTGATCCTGATGTTCACCCGCTTGGGGTTCGGCCAGGAAATCCGTGACGAAGCCCCGGAGAGTCACCAGCGCAAGCGCGGAACGCCCACGATGGGCGGCCTCTCGATCCTGGCCGCGATCTGGGCGAGCTATCTCGGCACGAATCTGATCGGGCTGGCGTTCGGTGGTGCAGGCCCGTCGGCCTCTGGGCTGCTCGTCCTCGGGCTGGCCACCGCACTGGGCGCGGTCGGATTTACCGACGACTACGTCAAATTGCGGCACTCACGAAATCTCGGCTTGAACAAGAGGGCCAAGAGCGCTGGGCAACTGATCGCAGCGGTCCTCTTCGGTGTGCTCGCGCTGCAGTTCCGCAACACCGACGGTCTCTCGCCGGGCAGCGTCGAGCTTTCCTATGTCCGCGACATCGCCGTGTTCACGCTGACGCCCGTGGTGTTCGTGCTGTTCTGCATCGTCGTCGTCTCTGCTTGGTCGAATGCCGTCAACCTCACCGACGGCCTGGACGGGCTTGCCGCAGGTGCCATGTCGATGGTGACGGCTGCCTACGTGCTCATCACCTTCTGGCAGTTCCGAAACCAATGTTCGGTCACCCCAGGCTCCGGTTGCTACCTCGTCCGCGATCCGCTCGATCTGGCGCTCGTTGCGGCGGCGACCACCGGCGCCTGCATCGGATTCCTGTGGTGGAACGCCGCACCCGCCAAGATCATCATGGGCGATACCGGTTCGCTGGCCTTGGGCGGCATCATCGCGGGCCTCTCGGTGACCAGTCGCACCGAGATCCTGGCCATCATCCTCGGCGCCTTGTTCGTCGCCGAGGTGACCTCGGTCGTCATCCAGGTCGCAGCGTTCCGCACCACCGGCCGGCGGGTGTTTCGCATGACCCCGCTCCATCACCACTTCGAGCTGATGGGTTGGCCAGAGAACACACTGACCATTCGATTCTGGCTCGTCACCGCCATCACGTGCGGCCTCGGCGTCGCGCTCTTCTACAGCGACTGGTTGGCAGCCGTCGGAGCCTGAGCAACCGACTCAGCTCGAAATCACGGTCAACGACTCCGGTACGCGCGGTCCTGTGCTCCGAAAACTGTTGGCGGAAGTGCCTTCACATCGCTAGCATCCTGCCGAACCGAATCATCTAATGGGAGAGCATGCCGTTGTACACCTTGTGAGACTTGTCCGAGGCTGATCGGTCGCGCGTCGCTATCTGGCGCAGCGCAGTTCGTTGCTGCTCGTCTCTCACTTACAGGTGTGTTCCCCGTGCCCAAAATCTGGGCCATTGTGCCCATTCGCCTGCCGCTCATTGTCCGCCGCTGCCACGCGTGCCGTTCCGAGCGGTTCCGCACAACCGGCAAATTTCGCGTCAACGCCCACCACAAACGCATTGACGTCTGGCTCCTTGCGATTTGTACGGGGTGTGGTGACACTGCAAAACTCTCGGTCTTGGAGCGCGTGCACGTGCGATCGGTGCGACTGCCGCTCGACAGGTTGCATGACAACGACCTTGCGCTCGCACATGAGTTGCTCCAGATCCCGGCAATCCTTCGCCGGAACCGCATAGCACTCGATTGGGACGGCGCCTGGCGGGTGGATGTCGACGGAGCGGATCGTCCCGACGACTCCGTGATCGATGTGTCAGTTCGCCTCGCCGCGCGCATCCCGATCCGGCCCATCAAAGTGATCGCGGACGGCTTCGGCCTTCGGCAGTCCGAGGTCGCGAGATTGGTTGCCGCAGGGAGGCTTATGTTGTCAGTTCCGTTGAGAGGCGAGCGAGTCGGGGACTTTACGTTCACACTTAACCGCTGAGCGTCCCATCGCCTAAACGTGATAGTTGTTCGACGAGCGCGGTTCAGATCTGGACGCAGGGAATGCTGGGCTGCGAGCGTCAGATGATTCCCAGTGCATCGGCGATGTCCGTTGGGATTTTTGGGTTTTCGAAGTCGGGATACCAGCGGGTCACGATATCGCGCAGTGCCACCTCGGCTTCGAGTTGGCAGGCAACGGCAAGGATGCCGGCGATGGTTCGGAACATCAGCGCGTGTTCTGGGGGGATGGTGAGTACAGCGCCGCCGAGAAAGTCGGGGCCGCTCGCGAGACCCGGGACACGCGGGGCCACATCCCGCAGCCAGCGCCGGCTGAACTGAAAGCGTTGTGCAAGTAGGGGTTCGGTGAACGGTCCAAAGTACGACATGACGTCTTCCGGCTTCACCTCGGTATCTGAATCGCTGAACCCGACGGCATTGAGTGCCTTGGCGAGTTCGGAGAGCACCAGCGCCTGCAGCTCCGGGTCCGGTATGTCGGCCAGCTGTACGGATTTGGCCAGCTCAGCCAGCCGGATATCGTCCAGAAACACCAACGCCGACTTGTGGACGGTGGCTACTGCGCCGAAATCGACGACCGCGAGCCGACCGTCCGGGGTTAGTTGGTAGTTGCCGGCATGCGGATCGGCATGCAGCAGCCCGAGGCGCGACATCGATGCGCCACAGAATTCGAACAGGAGCCGAGCAGCATGGTTCTTGGTGGCCTGATCGCCGTCGCTGATCAGCTCCGAAAACGGTTGGCCGGTGACCCATTCGCTCACCAGTACTTTTGGTGCCGACGCCACGACGCGGGGCACAACGAACTGTGCGTCTTCGGCGAAGGCTGCGGCGAACGCGCGTTGAATGTCCGCCTCGTGCCGATAGTCGAGTTCTTCGGCCATTCGGGCAGACAGTTCCTCGATCACCTCTTGCACTGCCAAACCGGGAAACAACGGCTCGGCCAGCCGGCTGAACCGGCCGAGTTGACGCAAGTCGGACATCAGCGCGGTATCGGCGCCCGGGTACTGGACCTTCACGGCCACCGGCCTGCCGTCATGCCATACCGCCCGATGTACCTGTCCGATGCTGGCGGCCGCGACGGGCACGTCGTCGAACTCGCCGAACCGTGCGCGCCAGCGCGTACCCAATTGCGCCGCGAGTACGCGGTGCACTCGGGTGGCCGAAATCGGCGGAGCCTCGGCCTGCAGTCGCGTCAGCGCGTGTCGATACGGTTCCGCGTATTGCTCGGGTATCGCCGCCTCGTAGATGCTCATCGCCTGGCCGAACTTCATCGCCCCGCCCTTGAGCTCGCCAAGCACAGCGAAGATCTGTTCGGCACTGCGGGATGACCACTGCTGGCGAATCAGATCGGCGTCGGCACCGCCCAGACGCTGGCCCCATCCGACCACTGCCCGCCCGGCCGCCCCGAGCGACAACCCCGCCAATTTCGCGCCACGGCTCAGCGTTCGGCGTGGAACCTCCGCCACACGCCCACAGTGCCATACCGAGAAGCTGCAGACTGTGTCTTCGGAAGATCGCGTGCTCGCTGCTCAAGTAGTTGCGTTGAGCTGGTCTGCGACGAGGCCTGCGAGTCGTTGCGCGGTGTCGAAGTGAGGGGTCAGCCGGGTTTTGGTCATAGCGAAGGAAATTCCGGTGGCGGTGTCGGCATACACGTAGCTGCCGCCTCCGCCGACCCAGCCGAACGTGGTCGGTGCCTGCTCCGGCTGAGTGTCGATGCGTCCCAGCGGGTAGCCCAGCGCCAGCCGCGCATGGTTACCGAAGACCTCGTCAGTGCCCTCGAAGGCCACCGCCGTCATCGCTTGGAGCTGGTGTGAATCGATGAGTCGGCCGTCGAGAACCGCGGCGTTCATGGCAGCGATTCCGCGCGCGGTGAAGGTGCCGACCGACGGGATGTCGGCTTGCAGGATCGTGGGACTATTGCCCAAAGCCGCGGTCGGTTGACGTTCCCACGGCGCAAGAATCGCATCGCCGTCCGGTGGTGCGACCGGTATTGCAGTGTCTTCGAGTCGTGCCAGCCGGGCCAAATCGCTTGCGGGCACAGCGAAGTAGAGGTCGCCGTCGAGGCCGATGGGTAGGCTGACCCACTTGTGTAAGAGGTCTCGCATCGGTTTGCCGGCGGCTCGGCGTGCGAACTCTCCGACAAGGAAGCCGAAGGTGAACGCGTGATACCCCGTCTTCTCGCCGGGTGGCCACCGTGGTTCGGCGTCGGCGATCGCATCGCATACCCGCGACCAGTCAGCAAGATCGGCTGGGCCGATCACGCGAGGCATCGCCGGAACGCCGACCGAGTGTGTGAGCACGTGTCGAAGAGTCGCCGGCGCCTTGCCGTGGGTACCGAACTCCGGCCACAGTTCGGCCAGTGGGGTGTCATATCCGACTGCACCGGTCCGGACAAGCAGATGAGCGATCGTTGATGTCATGACCTTGCCGGCGGAGAAGCTGAAGAACGGAGTCCGCGGCGTCACCCTACGTCCGGTCTGGCTGTCGGCGATGCCGGCGACGGCGTCGACCACGAGGGCGCCGCGGTGGTAAACGGCCACCTGCAAACCGGTTTCGGCTCCGGTAGCAATCAACTCGTCGAGGACACTCTGGACCTTGTGCTGCAGTGAAGACATCATCGTCTCCACGTGTAGCGAGTCTGACTGGGCGTAGGTAGCTTGCCGAATGCAAATCCGACGCTCGGTGTCACGCGAAACAGCTTGACGTTGCCGGCGATGACGGCCTCGCCGAGCCGATACCAGGAACCGTCGGGGCTGGTCAGGAGGGGGCCGTACTTGCGCTCAAGGTCCGCGACGGCCTGCTGACGCTCGGAACGCTCGGCTACGACTGACGCAACTCCCTCGATCACTACGTCTACACCGGTCAGAGCATTCGTGCCCGTCGTCAGCACGCAGCGCGGGTTGTGCCCGAGGTTGTGCGCCTTGCGTTCCTCCTCGCCCGTCGTGAAACACATGCCAGCTAGACTCCACGTTGCCAGGAGCGGGGTCACGTGCGGTCGTCCATCGGGTCGTACCGTTGAAAGCCAGAACACCTCCGCCTCACCGAGGACCGCCAACGCCGATGCCCACGGCGTCGCTTTGGCGCAGGGGGAGGAGAACGGCCCCAGCACCGAGTCCGGTTCCCTGTCGAACATGGTCACTCCTCGGTTAGTGCGGCATCTCCGACCGTCGACGTCGGTGATCGGGGCCGCCTTGATTTTCCGTACGCAGTTCGTGCTGTCTCGATTACGACCTGACCTTCCCCAGAAAGTCATCGGTCTTGCGCCTTTACGCGCGTGCCTTCGTTTCACAAGACACCCCGAACGGGCCTTCAGTACCGCTGTTGTCAGGTGTAACCTGACAGGATGATGACGTCAGGACTGTCCTGACATGTCGAGGGGATTAGCAACATGGGTAAAGCGGTGTCGGCAGTGATGTACTGCTCGTTCTGCGGTCTCGAATCGCGTCAGGTCGACAAACTGATCAGCGGCCTGGGTGTGTATATCTGCGGGGACTGCGTGTCCAAATGTGTTGCAATACTGGAGGATCGGCCCGACCGGAACACGCCGCCGTTGCGGGATCGCGAGGAATACTCCGACGACGAACTGCTGGATGAGATTCCGCGGGTTGCAGCCACGACGGCCAACGTCGAAGCAGATCTTCGTGCTCGAGTGAGTGAGCTTCGACAACGCGGAGTTGCCTGGTCTCGGATAGCTGCGGCGTTAGGCGTGACCCGCCAGTCCGCATGGGAACGCTTCACTCACGACGACAAAGAGTCATGAAGAGGTTCTGTTGATGCTCTACGACCGCAAAATCTCTGCCGGTGACACAGTTTTGACGAACGTGCGCGCTGCGGCGGCAAATTTCTTGTCCGCGGTGGCGAGTGCGTCCGCCTGCAGCTGGGTCAGTGCGATGTACTCGGCCTGATAGGTGTCCGGCCAGTTCAGCTTGGCGGCGATTTGCCATGCGTGGTGCTGCATTACTCGGTCGCCGAGAAGCCGGATCCGCAGCCCGCGGATATCGTCGAGAACCGTCCGACCGGTGTGTTCATCGATCTCGCCGCGGCGCACCGATTCGTAAACGAGAGCGAGCGCCTGCGAGCGCATAAGCGTAGGAGCCGCCAGGCTGTGCGCCGGCGGAATGGTCGCTCCACGCACTGCGAGGTCGATGGCCACCGGCGCATCGACGACGAAAACTGTCATGCCGGTACCGTCACATGGATCGCAGGTGTTCCGCAACCACGGCGAATTGCCTTATCGGCTCGATGGTCTCGGCGCTGAGGGGGAGCGAGGCATGTCTTCGTGCGCGCTCTCTGCAAATCTCGCGAGTTGATCGGCGACTGTGCCCCAACCCTCGTCGAAGCCCAGTTCGACATGGAGGTTTCTGGCGGCTGGGTCGCCGTGGCGTGCGACGACGCGGTAGTCAGTGCCACTCGGATGGTCGTACATGGTGATTTCGGCCGTCATCGAGATGGGCGCGGGATTCGCGGGGCGCCATTCGCTGTCAACGGCGTTGGTGAACACCAAGCGCTCGAATTCGTCGACCAGTAAGAAGCACGCATCCAAGTGCGGCACAAAATCCAAGCCGTCATCGCTCATCTGCGTCACGAACGCGCCACCGGGACGAACATCCAAACGGTCGACGCGGCACATCGTCGGCGCGGGTATCCACCACTGCGCCAAGCTGTCTGGGTTGGTCCAGGCTTCCCACACCGCCTTGCGGGGTGCGCGAATGATTCGTTCGACACTGAGGTCGAGTTCAGGGTTCATGTCGTGTCCTTTTGGTTGGGGCGGGTGACGAACTGCTCGAGCCGGTCGGTGCGTTCCTCCCAAATGCGCCGCTGTTGCGCCAGCCAGTCATCGACGACCGCTAGTCGTTTCCGGTCGAGAGTGCAGGTGCGTACGCGGCCGGCTTTCGCCGTGTGGATCAGCCCGGTCGACTCGAGCATCCGCACGTGCTTCATGAACGAGGGGAGTGTCATCGTGGCCTCACGGGCAAGATCTCCAACGCTGGCCGGTCCACGCCCGAGTTGGTGAATGACGGCCCGCCGGGTCGGGTCCGCCAGAGCCAGGAAGACCTCGTCGAGTCCGGCCAAATACTGTGCCACGAGGCTAAGTATTCCTCGCCGTAATAGTTAGCGCAAGGGCTAAGTATTGTCTGGTCGAGCGCGCGGCGAGGCCTCGATGTGCCGACCGACGGATGCAGACCGGGTGCGTCTGGTCCTGCGTGCATAAACGAACGCTCTCAGCAAATGCTCAGCTGGTGATGGATTACGCAGGGACACGCCGCTCGTTACGTCCCCCGCCCTGGCGTTTTGCTAGATCCTCGATGTTCTAATACAGTTCTCCGCTAACTATGACTGCCCAGTAGTGCCAGGCAAAGTGACATAAATCACTTCAAAGCAAACGGGGTGGTTGTAGCGGCGAGCGTGATGCGTCAGCCGCGGGCTGACTGCTGTGTCACCGCAACCACAGCATGCAGCAAACTTCGGCTGGTACAGATTCGTCGGCTCGGCGCGTTCAAGCGCCACCCGGCGAACCAGTACGCAGTCCAACCGGCTTCTCAGCGCCGAGAGGCGGGATTCCAGGGGGGCCGGTCCGACGCGGATCCACAAGTTCAAACCCCACAGAAGAGAGCTAAACCATGCCGAGATTCGGCCGGCCGACCGGGACGTTCGGAGACCAGAAACAAATAAAGAACGCCATCGCCACCGTCCTAATCGTTACTGGCCTCGGCGGTGCCGCTGTGCTTGTTCCGCCGATGAAGGGCAATCCAGCGGTCGCAATCCAGCAACCGTCGGCGGGCGACGCCGAAACCGGCACTCCCGCGGAGGTCCCGCACCCACCGGTGGCCGTGACCAAAGACTCCGGCCCGCAAGACATCGTCAGAGCCATCGTGGCCCAGGGCAAGGCGGCCGGGTTGAGCGAAGCCCAGATCAAGACCGTCATCGCGACCGCGAAAATCGAGTCCAGTTTCCGGCCCGCCGCGTCCGGTGGTGTGCAGGCCTATGGCGGGCCGGGGACCGCGGCGGATGAGGTCATCGGACTGTTCCAGGAGAAAGCCAGTTTCGGAACCGTCGCCGAACGCCAAGACCCCAACAAGGCGATCGCCCGGTTCATCGTCCGATTTACTGAGGCGTTCAAGAAATACGGCATCACGAGCGACACTGTGCTCGCGGCCACGCTCGCGCAAAACCCGCAACTGCTTAAACACCACGGCGGCGTCGGAACTCACTACTACAACACCGTCAAGGGTGCGATGAGCGCGGCGGCAGACTTGTACAGCCAGGCCGTCGGCACCGCGCTCTAACTGGCGACCAATCGCCCAGGGCAGCAAGCAGGCTCATCAAACCCGCTGCTGATGGCCGACTTAATTGGTCGACGGTGGTGGTTGTGGTTGGAACCGTTGGTACCACCACCAGTCGGCGCGTTCGCCGGTGGGCCCAGGGCAGGGTGGTACTGCGGGTGGGGGTGTGGTTGGGCTACTGAGCCGCCGTTTAGAGGTTGGCCGGTGTGGTCGGTGACGGTGAGTTGGTGGGCGAGCCGACGCGCGACCGCCATCATCGTGTCGGCGTTGCGGGGTGTGGTTCCGGTCTTCCAGGCCACCAATACCAACGTCGACCGTGCCCCAGTGGCACCCCACAACTCGTCACGCTCGATCTCGGCCACGATCTCCACCAGGAGCCCATCGATCGCATTGCGCTGACCACACAACTGCGCGACTTCGCCGAACAACACCTCCAGTCGGTCAACAGGACGCGCCTCAGCCGTGAAAGACGCTGGCTCCGAGGAGATGACCCGATTGTCGCAGCGGGGTACGACAAGTTCGGACGCTCGCGTCGTGGAGAACTCCGCGGATGGGCGGAAACGTCTGGGACGCAGGCCAAAAGCGGTGGCCGACAGGTCTGGCAGGAGGCGGAGAGGACTGCGATCGCCTGCGGTACCCGAGTGGTTCGGTTATAGTCCCGGCCGGGCGAGATTCAGACGTAACTTGACTCACACCGCAGGACGACGCAAAGGAAACTGATGAGGACGATCGAATACCGCCGCACGGCAGTCGTCGGCCTGGCCGCCGTTGCATTGATGACCGTCGGCTGCAGCAATGGCCAGAGCATCGACTCGTCTCAGTCACCTCAGGTCGGGTTGATCGCCACCTCCACTGAAGCTCCGGCGCCGCCCAACGAAGTGAAGCTCATCGGGGAGAGAGACGTCGAGGTCACGCTGACCGGCCCGATCGCCGCCAAGTACTCGTCGGCAACCGAGAGCCAGAAGGCGGCTCTCGGCAAGCCACTTACGGGAGACTTCAACGCAGGAGCACGCGAGAGCGGCGTCTTGTTCCAGCAGTTCCAGGGCGGCGTGATCACTGCCAAGAGCGGCGAGGTGGGTACGCCTGCATACATCACTTGGGGAAAGATTCGGGAGGCCTGGAATATCCCACGGGACCCGGACGGCGTGCCTGCGGTCACCGGGGAGAACGGTTCGGTGGGTCCGCTTGGCGCACCGACCAGCGACGAGAATGCCGTCGGCGATCTGCTCGTGGAGACCTTCGATCACGGCCAGGTCGCGTACAACACGAAGACCGGCGCGGTCGAGGTGACGATCAACGGCAAGGTCGTACCGTCCGGGCTGTAGACGCCGTTGCGGATTCGAGCTTCTGGTTACCCACCCATGCCGTGCTCGAGCACGAAGTCACGGATGCGCGCGTTCACTTCGTCAGCGGCCTCAGCGGGCAGCGAGTGAGACGCATCAGGCCACAGATGGTGTCGCCAGGCTGGTAGGACCGATCGCATCCGCGCGATTGCCCTGTCAGAGTCATGAATACTGTTGCCCGCCAATAGAACTTGGACCGGGATGTGCACGGATCGCAATAGGCGATCGGGCGCGAAAAGCAGCGGAGCGGTTCGACGAGGCGGTCCGAACGTAGCGAATCCGGCGAGAAAGAGCCGAGTCAGCGTATCGATGGAACTGCCTGGCGTTGGGTGTCCCGTCACCCATGCCGCTGCACGCTCAGCCCCTATGGAACGCGGGCGCGTCAGGAGCATCGCGAGACTTCCCCAGAACCGAGGGAAGAGTCGTACCACCGTATTCGCGGGATCGATGAGGGTAAGCGTTCTCAGTCGGCTCGGCGTCGTCGCTGCGGTATGGGCGGCGAGCCAACCGCCGTACGAATGTCCCACCAGATGCACGTCCCGGAGGTTCAGGTTCTGCAGAACCGCGTCAATGCTGCGTGCGCAATCTTCGGGTCTGGTCATGGCTTTCGTTTGGGCGCTCACTCCGGGCTGGCCCAGCATGTCCAGCGTGTAGACGGTGAAATCTCCTGTTAAACCGGCGACTTGCGCCCACCACATGGCTGAGGTCAAAAAGAATCCGTGTATCAGGACGACGGGCACACCTCAACGGGCAGGCGGGGCGCTTGTGGTAACCGGCCGAGTTCTCCGAGTCGTGTGTCGCGCAGAGCTCCCCGCGTTAGTCTTTGCCGATGATCACGGGCGAGAGGGCGCCTGACTTCACTCTGTGTGACCACACGGGTTGGCCTCGGTCGCTCTCCGCGCTCCTCGCCGAGGGACCTGTGGTGCTCTTCTTCTTCCCGCTGGCGTCTTCACCGATCTGCACCGCCCAGGCCTGTCATTTTCGAGACCTGAGCAACGAATTCGCCGAGGTGGGCGCGCAGAGGGTGGGTATCAGCACCGACACCGTCGACAAACAGGCCCACTTCGCCCAGCAGCGTTCGTTCGATTACCCGCTGCTCTCGGATGCGGACGGCGTTGTGTGCGAGCTGTTCGGGATACGGCGAGGCCGGCTCGCCAAGTTGCGTAGACCCGCCGTGGCGGCTGGAAAGTCCCGGCGTGGCCGGCACGCTCGGCGCCGCGGATTGCTGTCCCGGCTGCTGCCGGTCAGACGGACCACATTCGTGATTGATACCGACCGCACCGTACTCAAGGTCGTCTCCAGCGAACTGCGCGCATCGGTACATGCCGACGAGGCCTTAAGGTTTTTGAGGAACCGCAAGCCGCCGCGTAGCTCGCCAGATGTCCCGGACAACGCCGACGAATCGACTTCGCTCCGGGCCAACGCACTGACAGCCGACCGAATCGACTCCAGTGCGGAACTGGCCCTCGAGGCCCCGGTGGAAGCGTTGAATGTCACCGGTAAGCCGCGGCGATGGCCGAAAAACGATGTGCGGGAACAGATTCTGATGTGGTGCGCACGCGGTACCACAGTCGCAGAGATCGCCGCTCGCCTGTCGTTGCCGCTCGGTGCGACGCGCTATCTCGTCGACGACTTGGTGACACAGGGTTACTTGCGTGTGCATGCTTCCCTTGGTGACTCGATGACAATCGACGAACGACGTGAACTGATAGCGAGGACATTGCGTGGCCTACGAGCCCTCTGACATGTAGGTCGGGCAGCCTTCAAGGAAACCGGCGGAGGTTTCCACTACTTCTGTGCTGGGCGTGCAGTAGCGAGGATGGTCCGCGCGAAGCAAAGCCTCGTCGAGCATCGGCACATGGCCAACGTCGGGTCGCTCGGCAGGGTTGATTCGCTGTCGCAGGCGATCGTCGTGGTGGGCCCCGCGCCCGATCTGGCTCTGGCACAGTAGGAACATGGTGGTCCCGGGTGCGGTGCACGAGTGGCGGGTTCCGTTGGTAGGCAAGGTTCCAGATGAAGTGCCAGGCGAATGGGTCGCAGCGTTAGCAGCGGTCACACGTGATCTTCGGTGTCGGCGACAGGGGAGAGCCGTCACCCTTGATGGGGTCGAATGGGTGCTGAGCCGGTTCCCAAACCACTCAGTGGCGATCGGAATGACGGCGTTGACCGATGGCGCAGACCTTGGCTCGTTTTCAGTGAGTCGAGGTTTCGCACTAGAGACGACTCCCGCGCAGGCCATGGTATGGGTGGCGTCGGTGGTGCAGGACGAACTGGCTGGTTATGAGTTCGTGCAGTGGCCCTCGGACGGCTGGCGGTTGCTTACCCCTGACCTCAGGGCCGAGAAAGCTGTTTGGGTGGACCGCGTTGGCCGTATGGTGTCGCCGATCGGTGCATTGTGCGACGGATCTGAAATGCGTGGAGATCGGCGACCTCCGCGCTTACATAGGACGGCAGCTCCTGAGATAACTGAGGAACGAGGCCTGTAGGCCAGTGAGGTGCGTTTCGTGCAGGATCTCGCTTGTGACCGGTTCGCCCCGTGAGATGAGGCGATGAAGGACCGTGGCCGTGTTCTTCGCGAGGTTTTGGTAGACGGCCAAGCCCCCGAGAAGCTCACGGTCGTTGAAGGTCACGTGAAGCTTGGCGGCACGCCGGCTGCCATCCATCTCGTCGAGCTGGGCGAAGATCTGACTGTCTTCTGCGACGACGCCGGGGCTGCCGGCTCCGATGCTCTCGAAGAGGGTGGCGCCGGTGAGCCATGCGTACAGGGTGAAAAGTCCGCCGTAGGAGTATCCGAAAAGGCCGTGACCGCTTGTGGCCGTGCCATAGTCATGTTCGATCCGCGGGTGCAGTTCCGCGGTAAGGAAACTCAGGAATACATCGGCGTGGGTGTCGCGTAGTTCGGCGAGGTAGGCATCGGCTTCCGCGCGTGTCCTCGCGCCCGCTTGCACTCCCATCTCCACGGCATCGACGAGCTCCTTGGCGATAGGTTCCCCGGGGGGCACGAAATCTCTATTGCGCAGCCGATCCCAGTGCGGTGCTTCCTCGCCCGCGTAGCCGACGCTCACTTGGATGTAGGGCTGGATTCGTTCCATGGGGTCCATCTGGGTGACGATGAGCGGAGCCGTCAGGCCCACCGCCCAATTGCCGTCGAGCACATACACGACAGGCGCTTTCGCCGCAGCGCGGTTGTAGCCCGGTGGCGTGGTAACCCAGATGCCGTAGTCATGCCCGCCGCTGGAACGCACCTCGAAATAGTCGGTGTCGGCAAGACAGCCTTGCCACATAGAGCTCATTGGAAGTCCTTCACACTCGGCCGGCGCGGCACGGCGCCCCTTGACTTATCCATTGGATAAGTCTTATCCAATGGATAAACTGTGGGAATGATCCTGTCAAGCGCGGAACGGAGGGGCGACGCACGCGACCGTCTTCTGACACGGCTTCTCGACGCGTTCGGGGACGACCTTCCCTCGCCGGAGCTGTCGTTGCGCGAGGTCGCCGCCCGGGCCGAGACCAGCCACGCCCTACTGCGGTACCACTTCGGGTCACTCTCTGGCGTCTTGGCGGCCATGCTCACGGTGCAGCGATCTCGTGACAACGAGACGCTTTTGAAGACCGCACAGAAGGGCACCTTTGACGATCTTGTGGTGGCTATCTGGCGGACCTATACCCGCCCGGAGCAGCTGTCGCGCGTCCGCGGCTTCTTTCACGTCGTAGGGCTCGCCGCGTGCAGCCCAGGGGAGTTTCGTGAATTCATCGACTCGCTCGACGACCTGACCACGATGCTGGCCTCGCTCGCGGAACGCGAAGGGCGCGACACCAAGGAATCGTTGAGCATGGCCACCGTCGCCATTGCCGCGATTCGTGGCCTGCTCTTGCAAGAGGTTCTGACTCCTGAAGCCCATTCGGAGGATGCGGTCGCCCTGATCCTGCGCATGATCAAAGGCCCATGAGGACGGAAGCACCTGAAAGGCGTTGAGCCGACGCCTAAGTCGGCTGGAAACGACTTATCCCAGGATCGCTCGCGCTGCGCGCTCAGCGATGAGCATGACCGGCGCATTGGTGTTGCCGGACGTGATGGAGGGCATCACCGAAGCATCGGCTACTCGAAGGCCGGCGACGCCGTACACGCGGCAGTCCGTGTCGACCACGGTGCTGGCCGACCGCGGAAGACCTTGTGCGTCAAAGGCTCCCATGGCGCAGGTGCCCACCGGGTGGAAGATTGTTGTTCCGAGTTCAGCAGCGGCCTGCTGCAGGTCTTCGTCGCTCGTCAGTTGCGGGCCCGGCAGCAACTCTTGCGGGCCATAGGGGGCCAGCGCCGGCGCCGCCATGATCTGCCGGGTCATCCGGAGACCGCGCACCGCGATTTGACGATCGGCGTCACTGGACAGGTAGTTGCAGGAGATCTTCGGGTAGCTCAGCGGATCGGCACTGGCCATGCGTACGTTGCCGCGCGAGCTGGGTCGCAAATTGCAGACCGAGGGAGTGATGGCCCCGAAGGGATGCAGCGGGTCGCCGAACTTGGGCAGGGACAACGGCTGCACATGCCACTCCAAATCGGGGCTGGCCAGTGCCGGGTCGCTTTTCGCGAAAGCCCCCAGCGTGGAGGGCGGCATGGTCATCGGGCCCGATCGCAGCGTCAGGTATTGAAGTCCCATGCCGCCACGAGTGATCCAATTCCGGTACAGCGTGTTGACGGTCCGGGCGCCCTGGACGCGGTAGACCGTTCGCAGCTGCAGATGGTCCTGGAGATTTTCACCCACTCCCGGCAGATCGACGGTCACCGGCACTTGATGTCGGGTGAGCAACTCGGCCGGGCCCAGACCCGAGACCTGCATGAGATGCGGCGAGCCAATCGCTCCGGCGCTCAGTACCACCTCCCGGCGGGCTTGAACCTCGATGATTTGGCCGTCTTTGAGAAGCCGCACGCCGGTGGCCCGGCGCTGAGCCGTGGTCCAGGCACCGCGACGCTGATGGTCGTGGACCTGGTTGTCCATCAGCAGCCCCACGGCCTGGGTCTGGGTGTAGACGGTGAGATTGGGTCGGTGGGCAATGGGATGCAGGAAAGCATCGGCCATCGACCAGCGACGGCCACGCCGTTGGTTGACATGAAAGTAGGCGCTGCCGGCGTTGTCGCCCCGGTTGAACTCGTCGATCGGGGCAATGCCCACCTGGGCAGCGGCGGCCTGCCACGCGTCCAAGATCTTCCAACGCACCCGCGGCCGCTCGACGCGGATCTCGCCACCGGCGCCGTGCCAGTCGTCGGCTCCGCCGAAGTAGTCCTCTAACTCTTTGTAGATTGTCAGCGTTTCGCCGGGGGAGTCCGGGCCACCCCAGAGCCATCGCTCGTCACCGGTGGCCTGTGCCCACAGCTCGTAATCGCTTGCCTGTCCGCGCATGTGGATCATGGCGTTGATCGATGAGCAGCCGCCGATCACCCGTCCCCGCGCGTAGATAATGCTGCGCCCGGCGAGACCTGGATCGGGCTCAGTCGTGAAGCACCAGTCGGTGCGGGGATTGGCAATGGTGTACAGATAGCCCACCGGCACCTTGATCCAGAACCAGTTGTCTTTTCCGCCGGCCTCAATCAGGAGAACCCGGTGGTCAGGGTTGGCGCTGAGCCGATTGGCGAGCAGGCAGCCCGCACTGCCTGCTCCCACGATGATGAAGTCGAATTCGGCGGCGGGGCTCATTCCGAGATCGTTCCTCCATGGCGTCGGGTGCGACACCTAGTGTGCGTGATGGGGTATTCGATTACTGCGTAATCGGTCCCGTGTCAGCACCAGGAGGAGTGGCGGGTGCCTAGTCCGTCACCCGTTGTCTCGCCATGTAAGCACCTGCTTGAGGGACGTGAGGTCGTATCCGTTGTCAGAGGTGAGCTCGGTCTGGAACAACGTGACGCCGGCTTCGCGAAAGGCATCGGCGCTTTCGGCGTTCTCCCACAACGTCGAGCGTTCGATATCGGCCCCGTTGCGGCCGAACGTCGCTGCCAGCTCGTCGACGCGTTCGCTCGACTTTCGGAACGCGTCGAGGTCTTGGAACGCGTGCCAGATGTCGGCGTGTCGGGCAACGGCGGGCAGCGAGCGCTTGGGCCCCGTGCCGCCGATGAGGATCGGCAGCTTGCGCACGGGCGGCGGGATAAGTGCAGCCAGCCGGTTCTCGATGCGGATCAGGCTCTCGTCGAACAAATCGAAGCGGGAGCTGAAGGTGCCGAATTCGTAACCGTAGGTGGTGTAGTCCTTTTCGTACCAACCTGCGCCGAGGCCCAGGATGAGCCGGCCGCCGCTGATGTGATCGACGGTGCGCGCCATGTCGGCGAGGAGGTCCGGGTTGCGGTAACCGACGCCGGTGACCAGCAGCCCGATCTCGGCATGCGAGGTGATCTCACCCCACGACGCGAGTGCGGTCCAGCCCTCGAAGTTGGCAACGTCGGGCTGCTCGTCGAACAGGACGGGCTTGCCGTCGACGATGGCGTCCATCGCCGGGCGGTGGAAATGGTCGTAACCGAAGATCACGTCAACGCCGAGGTCATCGGCGGCCAGGACGGCGTCGCGCCACGTGCGGTAATCGGGCGCTCCGCCGGGCTGGATCTGCACGGCGACGCGAACGGGACGGGTCATGAGTGCTCCTGTGTCGGAGGAAGGGGCGACTCTTGACCCAAGTTCTCTGGGTGCGGGTTTATTCCGGACGCGCACGTCGACCCGATCGCTCCGCTGTCAGGATCGCTGAAGTCGTAAAGCTACTGGAGCTGCGGTGAAGTGGTGAGCGTGTCTTCACAGCGCCGCTGCCGGCGACGTCGGCAGGCGACCGCAGCCACACCCACAAATCCGACCGATGTCGCGAAGTTGGCTACGACGGCCGCGGTTCGGAAGGTGGTACGGGATTCGAGTTCGGGTTTGAAGGCGAGGGGCAGGAAGGCGCTGGGGCTGGACCAGGCGCCGATAGCAAGCGAGATGGCAACCAAACGAGGTGCCCCGGGGACCGCCAGACCGCAGGCGACGGTGTACGCCCCCTGCATCATCAGCTCGAGATGCCATTGACGAATGCGATCCGGTGACTGGACGCCCAGTGATCGCATCTTCTCGGGCGCCGCCTTGGCGGCCCCGTAAATCCACCCGGTGAGCACCCCGACCGCCAATTCGACAAGGCCGTTGACGACAAGCGGCGACGGCGCGGACCTGAGCTCCGACGGTCCTTTCACGAGCGCCCCCCAAATCTGAGTGCACTCGCACTCAGAAATCGCACACTACGGCGAGGGCCGATTGATGTCAATGATGATCGAACGAAAGTGCTTCGCTCGCTCTGGCTGGCAGACTGATTCAGCATGTCCGACGCCTCGAATGCTGCTCGCAATCGCCCTTACGGCGGGGTTGCGAATGACGCACGCGTGGCGGAACGTCGTCAGCGACTGTTGGAAGTAGGTCTGGACATCCTGGGTGGCCGACTGGGTGCCGAGGGCTTGACGCTGCGCACGATCTGCGGGCGGGCATCGCTGGCGCAACGCTATTTCTACGAAAGCTTCAGCGACAAGGACGATTTCGCCGCGGCCGTGTACGACTGGGCGTTGGCGAACTTGGTCGGCACCGTACACGCGGCACTTCAATCAAGCACGTATGCAGATGGTGCACGTACTGGTATGACGGCGCTGGTCCAAGCCTTGGCGGCAGACTCCAGAATTGGCCACCTCTTGTTCAGCCCGAACCAGACGAACCCTGTGGTCGTTGTGAAGCGCTTCGAATCGACGGCCGTCTTCGTCTCGCTGTTCAGTGCCCGGGTGAGTCGCCAGTTCCGCCCCGAGGGTGACGACCACCCGCCCTTGGCCGCACACTTCCTCGTGGGCGGTGTCGCGCAATGCCTTGCGGCATGGTTGAACGGCGACGTCAGTGTCTCGCAGGCGAAGGTGATCGATGAGATCGTGCAAATGCTCGCCATGCACGGAGTCGACGTGGAGCCGGCGGTCCAGGGCTGAAGCGGATCAGATAACGCAAAGGGTCAGAACGAGCGGAGCTTCTCAGAATTGGCGCAATGCTCAAAGCGCCATGGATCGACTCATCAGCGTGCGCCAGTAGCTAGTCTCCAAGGCCTGGCGGGGAGTGGAAATGGTTGCGGTAGCTAGCCGTAGCTGCCGCTTCCCAGAATTGCGATGCCCAAAGCGCCTCCAAGCTCAAGCCGCTCTCCAACAACAGGGGGCACCAGCGGATCCTGGGAGGCGTACAGCAGCATCAGCGGTATCGGAAAGGGCTGCTGCTGCATCCTGCGTTGTTCGAGCACGGCGATGAATTCCGCGAAGTGCCGCGGTTGCATGACATCACGGAGGTAACCGATGAAAGCGCTGGGACGATCTACAACAACTTCGGATCGAAGGCCGGCCTGCATGCTGCAGTGATCGAACGCGCGCTGGATATCCATTGGCAGTTCACCGACCTGGCGTTCGCCCCAGGGTCAGATCCAGTGGAGCAGATGTACGCCGCGGCCGAACAGTACCTACAGTTCTACCTTCAATACCCGGAATACTTCCGCATGCTGGCCTACCCGGCCGATCCAGGCCGATGGCGATATCGCAGCGCATCGCCCAGGAGATCGACGAACAGAACAGCCGCGTCGTGGAGTAGGGCGACGTGGAACGGCATCATCCGTCTCGCCTGGCGGCCCGACGAATTGCGCTGTAGCGAAGCCGAATTGCGCGATCTGTTCCGCGCCGCCACCGATGTCATCGCCAACGGCTTACTCCGTACGCCTCCCGACGAAGAGACGGCATCGACGTAGATTGCGCGGCCACCGGCATCTTGACCTGCAGGCACCGCCCTGCCAGGGCGGTGAATGCGTCCGCGGTAACGGCGTCGACCACGCCGGCATCTTTTCATGATCTTTGCGCCATCGGCGGCGTGTTCAGGCCAGCGACGCAGCACGGGCACGGCCGCTTCCGGGTCAAGCTCCACGAGACGGGTGCGCTCCGTTGTGCCGTTCACTGACGGCGGTCCAGGGGTCCACTCGCCACGACGACAACTCGCGGTGCACCGCGTAGCCATGCGCCGTGGTCGTCAAGGTCGGCGGCCAGTTCGTCCATACGGTGGGCCCGCCGGTAGGTACCAATTCTGATCAGCCTGCCAAGGAGCTGTTCGACGACTTTGTGGCACTGGCGAAATCGGGCAGGCGGCTCATAATGGATGATTTGCTCATTGGCCGCCGCTAGATCAACGGGACGACGAAGCAACTCCAATGTCCATCAGTTACGTTGCCTTGACGCCGATTTCATCGAGACTGGACATCAACAAGAGTTCGCTTTCATTGCGATCGGCCTCGCGATATGGGAACCGCCATCTCGAATGAGGAGGAGCGAATCATGTGGTCTCATAGGCGTTGGCGGACTTGAGCCAGCGTGTTAGACGACTTTACTTGGCGTGGTGTGCATTTCCCCTCCTCTCCACCCGGCGAAACGTGTCGCAAGGAGTGCGTCCAGGCTGAAACGCCCCGGTCCCAGAAGTAGCAGGGCCGCCGAAGCGATCCCCATGATGAACGCGAATCCTGAACCGCTGCCATCCTGATTCAGCACCAGGGGCTCGCCCCAGTGTACGAAGATCAAGGCTCCGACCATGATGAACGTCAGACACGCAGCCCACACACGTGTGAGGAAGCCGACCACTAACAGCGCACCGCCGATGAGCTGGACGAGCGCCGTGAACGGTGCCGACACGGCGGCCAGCGGAATGCCGGCGTCGCGATAATTGGCGACATTGGCCGTGATCCCGGCGCCGAAGACGTCGCCATAACCGTGAGCCAGGAACACGACACCCGCGCCCGCGCGTAACACCAACAGGCTCGCATCGTTCACAGCTGGCTTGCTGGCGGAGAGTAATTGCGTGACAGTCACCTGAGTGCTCCAATCCTGCATCTAGTGGATAGCCACAACAGTAGCAGGCCGCCACTATATGTGCGGGCTAAGATTGCGAGATGCCACATTCTCGTCCTCCCTCGCTCACTGCACTCCCGTCGTACCTGGCGTCGTACGTCGCGGGTTATGGACGACGACATCTCGAGGAGGAGCTTGCCTCCCGCAACCTCAAGTTGGCGCACAACGCGGTGCTGACCGCGTTGGTCGATTTCGGGCCGGCCGCTCAACAGGATCTCGCCGAGAGTTTGCGGATTGACAAGAGTCACTTGGTTAAACACATTGACCTGCTTGAGGCTCGCGGGTGGTTACGCCGCGAATCAGATCCCGAGGACCGGCGCCGTCACCGTATTAATCTGACGGCGAGTGGACGCCGGCAGGCCCGCGACTTGCTACGAGTCGCGCAGCAATCTCAACGCGACTTTCTGAAATGTTTGGATCCTGCCGAGCAGGCGACGCTGGTCGACTTGCTGACTCGGGTGCTCAATGACAACGATGCGCGCGCATACTCTGGCCGAGAGCAACCGGCCCGAGGGAATCCCTAGGCAGGTTGCGGCGATCGTCGTTCGCGATGCGCCGATCGTCGCGGCGTCGACGGCAAGCACGAATAGTGTTGTCTGCCCGCTTGTCATGGATGGCGGACGTGCAGCGCGGTCGCAATTCCTGCAACCAGATTTGTCATGGGGTGGCACGAGCTCATCGTTGCTTGCGGGAGCGCCGGGGGAAGTATTCGATTCCCGCATTCGCCGCCATGGGTCTGCGCGCGGTCAGGGTAGTAAACCGCGTGGGAGTGCTTAAGTTGACATAATGTAGGTTATCGGCAAAGGTTGTTGCCCTGCTGCATTTCGTACGCCGACGTAGTCGCGGATGTCGTCGCCTTTGCCTCGGCCTGAAGGCGCCTAAAAGCACGCCCCGCTAAACCGTCACTCGTATACCGCGCCGAAGCGTCGCGCCGACGGTAGGTGATCCTCGGGTCTCTCGTGCAACCCGACGCCATTTCGGACGCAGTACGCCGGATGGTTAGCCGTCGCTTCGGCTTGACCTTCGACCCTGGCCATCTACAAGCCGCCAGCGCTAAACCGTCACAGTGACGATTCACCTTGCTGCCCACGGGGATGCGACTATAGCTGCGATGCAGCCGCTTTCGGCCACAGTCAACTGTGACGAGATTCCAAGCGGGCCGGTCGGCCGCATCGGACCATCCGTGTGATGCCGCGCTTCTAGATGTCGGGGTGTCATTGGTTCACCTTCCATCCGGTAACCCATATGTTGAGCCTCCCGTGGTTGTATCCCCCGCGCGCAAACCGCTCTGCTATCGAAGTCGCTAGCCTCGACACTATTGTCACTGTGACGAAAACTGCTGCGCTGCCTGGCATCTCGGGGCGTCGCGTAACGAAAATTCTGCGATGTATGAGATCGGCCCTCCGCAAGTTTCGACCACTCGTTGCGTTAATTCAGAACCCGTTAGGTGAAGCAATGCGGGCTCGATTGGCGCCCTAAGATGTGCGGCCGACGTGGGCCATCCGTTCCCCGTAGACGACGTCTTGCTTGGGAAAAGTCTGGGCGGGATCGATGTAGTCGGACAGCATGGCCAAACGACCGTGCGGATGCGTATCCCACGTAGCCCGGAGAGCCGTTCGTCTAATCTGTGCGACATGCCGCCGCCCTTGGACCTAGAGCAGTCACGTGCGATACCGATCGGGCGGGATGCGGCATTCAACGGCACGCTTGACATGCAACTACCGGTGGTATGCCGGCGTAGATACGGAATCCTCCCGCCGATCAGCCGTGTGACGGGCCAGGAAGGCAAATGGGGCGCCGTCGGACAGACCCGCACCCTCGCCTTCCGCGGTGGCGGAAGTCTTCGCGAAACGCTCACCGCCGTCGACCGACCGCGGTCGTGGAGCTACACCCTCTCGGACTTCGCCGGCCCGCTCGCAGCGCTGCTGTCGCAAATTGAGGGTGAGTTCATGTTCTCGCCCGCTGGCACAGGAACTCGGATTACCTGGCGGTACATTGTGCATGTGCGCTCCAGCCTTGCCGGACCAGTGCGCCCACTAATCGCGTGGTCCTGGCGTGGCTATGCCCGCCAAACGCTGGAGGAACTCTCCGATTTGCTCGTTGTCTGATACGGGCCTCCGCCCGGACTTGTAATCCGCTGCGCCACAATCATTGTCACGTCCTTCACCCGAAGTTGGATCGACAGCGCCTAGTGTTACGCCTCGGGGGCACGGGTCGTTCGGCGCCGTGCAAGGCCGTGGTTTGGGGAGGCGTGAATGGGCAGTGGCCTGTTGAACCGGTGGCGCTCCTGGGGTGCGATTGTCATAACGTTGGCGGGTTTGTGGACCGGCATGCCCGCCGCGACGGCAGAGCCGTGTCCCGACATCGGCGTGGCGTTCGCCAGAGGCACCGGCGAGTGGCCTGGCGTCGGAAACGTCGGACAGAGTTTCGTCGACAATTTGCGGTCGCAGGCCGTCCCGCGCACCGTCGGCGTATACGGCGTGAACTATCCGGCCAGCAGCAATTTCGCCAATAGTCTTGAATTCGAACTCAACGTCGCCGACGGCGTCCGGGATCTCGCCAACCATGTACGGGGCGTACTGTCTGTGTGCCCGAATACCAGGATGGTTCTCGGTGGGTACTCACAAGGGGCCGCCGTCACGGCGCTCACCACATCGGGTGTCGTACCCCAAGGCGTGCCTCCCGCGGCAGCGCCCGTGCCGATCGCGCCCGATCTCGCCGATCATGTCGATGCCGTCGTACTGTTCGGAAAGCCTTCGGGTCAAGCGCAGATCAAGTACGGCGTACCGGCCATCGATGTCGGTCCGCTGTATGCCGGCAAGTCGTTGGTGCTCTGCGCCCCCGGCGACACCGTGTGCAGTGGCGATGGTGCAAACGGGTCGAGCATCGCCCACGGCCAATACGGCATGAACGGAATGGCAGCTCAAGCGGCGGCGTTTGTCGTCGGCCGGCTCGCGCCACCTGCACCGGTTCTCTGACGGTCCTCCTGGGCTGAGTTACCCTGTTCGTATTCGGACTGCGGTAATTCGTCACCGCGACTAATAATGCTCGGGCGCAATGCCTTTCGTGCAACGTCGGGTTATCGACGATGGCAGGCATGTCTCGGTTGCCTCGGAAGTAGGCTGTGTCCGTATACGGCGCGTCGCCGTATGTACTACGCATGCGGCATTCCTCGGCGTGCGCTACATTTACCCCGGCGTTAGGGGGCACCGCTGCTCGTTCGCCCTGATTCGCGCAGAGCACGCAGGGAGATGCGCAGACTAGGTGGAGGTCTTATGCCACTTGCCGAATCGTATGTAGTGGAAAAACACGACACCACTGCCTTGGCGAAGGGTGACGCGACGGAGTTCTGGGCGGAGAATGTCGCTCGCCACCACGGCACCATGCGGTTTCGGTTTGCCGATGCGACCACGTTCCACGGCGGCTTCGCTCAACAGCGAGCCAGAACGCACCTCCTGGTCGACTTCTGGTCCGAGGGCATGGGCTACTCGCGCCGTGCCGCTGACGTCCGCAGAGACAGCGACGAGAGTTTGCGATTATTCGTGCCGATCGCTGGCACGACTCTCCTGACCCAGGACGGGGTCACTGCTGCGGTTGAACCGAAATTCGCCGGGGTGGTGACGAAGGCGCGCGCGTTCGACATCGCACACAGCCAGCGGGTGCGGACATGGCTGATGACGCTACCCCCCAACGTCGTACCTATGAACGCGTGCACTGGGCCTGCGTTGTTTGACGTATCCCAAGGCCTCGGGTCGGTGGTCGGCAACATGATCGCCGAACTCGGAGCTCAGCGCGAGGCATTGGATGGGAGTACATTTTCCGCTGCCTGCGACACGCTCACCGAGCTTCTCCCCCTGTGCGTGCGCCCGGGTCCCGAATTGCCCAGCACCCTGGCAACCGTGGACGCCGCAGCGCGCGAATACGTCCGCCGCCACGCTGCGGACCCCGAACTGACCCCGGCAGGGATCGCGCGGGCGTTGGGCTGGTCTTTGCGGCAGGTCCAGCTCGCTCTGCATGAGACCGGCACGTCGCCCGCGGCGCTGCTGCGCGATGAGCGACTCGACCTTGCGCGCTCGCTGCTTCGCACCGCGCCGCGCCAGCGCACTGTAGCCGACATTGCTCACTCCAGTGGCTTCCGTTCGCTAAGCGCATTCCAGGCAGGTTTCCGAGCGCGGTTCGGGATGACACCGCAGGACGCCCGAGGTTCATAGGCGGGTTTAGCCGCCTCACTCGATCGGGAGCAGGCCGCGGCGATGGCCCAGCTTTCCCCGCTGCTGTCCACATTCGACCACCCCGACAACCCGGGCAAGGCGATCTTCGAAGCAGCGGCTCATCAGCTTCGCCCGCACCGTCATCACAGAACAATCCGAACCAGTTCCCGGATCAGCGGGTGCGTTTCTTGTCACCGTACTGTTCGAACAGTCCGACGACGGCGCAGGTAGTCGACCTGAGGTGCTCCGTGGCGACCTGCGCCGGCTCCTGCTGGCGTCGCTGCCCGGCGGCACCGTGTCGTGGGGTTGCAAGCTCGCCGGCGTGCGCACGCTTCGCAGAGGTCGCCACGAATTGACGTTCGCAGATGGGCGCACCGTCACCACCGGTCTGTTGGTCGGCGCCGACGGCGCTTGGTCGCGGGTTCGCCGACTGGTTTCCGCCCGCGAGACTCTGGATCTGTGCCTCGGTGCGGGCGCCCTACGGGCTCGTCGACTACTTCACCGGCTGAATCGCGCGAAGTCCGATCAAAACGTGCTATCGCAGGCGATATCAGTCCATCAGGCGCAGAATGTGCGACGCTTGCCGCATGTTCGAGCGTTTCACCAATAGCGCGCGGCTGGCAGTCATCGGCGCCCAGAGCGAAGCTCGGTCGCTCAATCACGCCTGGATCGGGACTGAGCACATTCTGCTAGGCGTGATGGGTCGGGGCCGGGACGACTCTGTCGCTCAACTGCTCGACGCTGCGGGACTTGAGATCGACGCGGTGCGTGAACGGGTCAAGCAGATATTCGGCGTCGGCGATGAGGAGCCGCCGGGCCACATCCCATTTACCGGCCAAGCCAAGGAAGGGCTCGAGTCGTCGTTACGGGAGTCGATGCAGCTCGGCCACCCTCACATCGGGCCTGACCATATGTTGCTCGGCATATTGCTTGTCAGCGACGGCGGAGCGACGGAAGTCTTGACTCAACTAGGCGCCGACGTCGACGGACTGGTGCAAGAGATCCGGCGGCCGAAGTAGGGCGCTGCATCCGTTCACGATCGGGGCTGGCGGCTCCGCTTGCGGCGATGAGATCCATCGCGGCGCCGAAAGTCCTTACCTGGGAACACGCAATGCGCCGCCGCGCCGCCGCATTCGCTGGCATCCTTGTGCAACATGGGCGACTTTGGGCTGATCGGCGCGTGGCTCCTGCTGGGTGCCGTGATCATCGGCGGAGTGGTCATCGCGGTCGGCAGTGTGCTCATCGCCAGCCGCATCATCGCTCGTGACGCGCGGCCGGAACACAACTCGATCCTGTCGCCGTTTCTCACCGTCGTCGGGCTCATTTACGGTGCGGTGCTTGGGTTTACCGTCGTGGTCGGCTGGCAGCAGTATCTCTCGGCCGAGACAAACGTTGCGACAGAGGCGTCAATATTGAAGACGATGTACCGCCAGACCGTCGCCATGCCCCAGCCCGAGCAATCCAAGGTCCGCGAGCAGATCCGGAAATACGCCGCCGCGATGCAAGGGCCCGAATGGGGCAAGAATGAGTTCGGCAATATCAACAACGACGGCCGAGCGGCGCTCACCGCGATGTACCGCATTGTCGGCAGTGGCAAGCCCAGCGATGCGCGCAGTGCGATCAACCAGCCGTTCCTCAGCCAACTGACGGAGCTGTCGACGATTCGCAGCGCCAGAATCTTGGACGCGAAACCGCGCATCCCACCACTGTTGTGGTGCGCCTTGGTCTTCGGCGGGCTTGTCCTCATCGCGCTCACGAGCTTCATGCGGTTGGCTGACAACCGTGCTCACATCATCCTCGTCAGCGCCGTCACCATGCTGCTCGCCTTGCTGCTGTACCTCATCTTCGTACTCGACCACCCGTTCGGCCCGATGGGCGTTACGCCCCAACCATTTTCCGAGGCCTTCGTGGTGTTCGACCTGGTCGACCAGGGAACCTAGCGACGGCAGGGAGGAGAACAGTGACTGACCAACTGCGTGCAGGAATCATCGGGGCCGGTTTCATCGGCACCGTGCACGCCAATGCGGTGCGGGCTGCCGGCGGGTTGGTGACGCGGGTGGCGGCGTCCACTGCCGAGCGCTCCGCCGAGGCCGCTCGCCGACTGGGAGCCATCGGCTCAGCCGCCACCGCCGAGGAGCTGATCGATTCGGACGACGTCCAGGTCGTGCACATCTGCACCCCGAACTCGCTGCACGTGCCACTGGCCCGGCGTGCGCTTGCCGCGGGCAAGCCGCTGGTCTGCGAGAAGCCGCTCGCCACAACGCTTTCCGATGCACGATCGTTGGCCGCCGCCGCGGAGGGCGAGGTGGCCACGGTCCCCTTCGTCTACCGGTTCTACCCGGCGATCCGCGAAGCCCGGGCGCGCGTCGCGGCCGGAGAGGCCGGTCCCCTGCACCTGCTGCACGGCGCCTATCTGCAGGACTGGCAGGCCGGGGGCGCGTCGGCCGGCTGGCGGGGTGAGGACGCGGAAGGGGGCGCTTACCGGACGTTCGCCGACATCGGCGTGCACTGGTGCGATCTTGTCGAGTTCACCACTGGGCATCGGATCACCCGACTGCTGGCGCGCACCACCGGCGACGGCACGGTGACCACCGTGCTGTTCGACACCGATGCCGGTGCCTCGGGCTCGATGCTCGCCAGCCAGACGGCCATCGGCCGGCGCAACTCTTTGCGGGTGTTCCTCGAAGGTGCCGATGCGGCATACGGTTTCGACCAGGAAAATCCGGAGAACCTGTTTGTCGGCGGAATCGAGAGCAACCTCACGCTGCACCGTGGATCGCCCGCGACGTCCGCCGCTGCCTCTCGCTATTCGCTGCTTCCTCCCGGGCATCCGCAGGGCTATCAGGACTGTTTCAACGCGTTCGTCGCCGACACCTACGCCGCGATCGGCGGATCCGCTCCGGACGGTTTGCCCACGTTTGCCGACGGCGTACGCGCGGCCACGCTCGTGGATGCGGTGATCAGGTCGTCGCAGTCCTGCGCCTGGGTGGACGTGCCCGCGTGATGACGTTTGGTTCCGGCCTCAGCCCGGCCATTGGGCAACTAATGCGGCCGGCGTCCACGCCGGCCAGGTGGGCGCGCCGACGATGAATCCGCCGGCGATCTGAGCGACGATGCGCGGGCCTTTCACCGTGCTGTTGTCATAGAACGTCGCGGAATCCGAGCGCACCGCCGCGATCGCCACGAGGTCCCAAAGCCGTTGATAGCGTTCGCGAATCTTCTGCTCGGGCACGTCATGGCCACCGGCCTCGACGCGGTGTCGCACGCGCAGCACGGCAAGGTCCTCAGGGATCATGACGACGTGCAGGATGACGGTGTACCCGTCCGCGCGTGCGGCGTCGATGAGGTCCAGCTTCGACGGGTGGGAAAACACCGTTTCGGCGATGAAGGAGTCGCCGCGCTGGATGAGTTTGGTTCTGGTCTCAGCGGCAACGGCGGCCGCCTCATAGGAATGTGCGGCAGGCGAATCCGGCCAGCGGCGCTTGGCGATCTCGTCAGCGTTGACGACGGGACTGCCTGGTAACAGCGGAGCCAGAGTCAGTTCGATGAAAGTCGACTTGCCTGCGCCGTTGGATCCGACGATGAGGTCGAGGCGCTTCACCGCACGACGTACGGATGTGAACGGGCGACGATCATCACTGGTGCGTCAGTGCCGTCGTGCTGCCGTCGGGGCGATACTGCACGATCTCACCGTCGTCGTCGATCGCAACCGTCGTGATTCCGCGGGCGGCCAGGGTCTTGCCGTAGTCGGCACGACCCAGGCTCTCCTCGATGGCCGCCGAGATCTCGGCGTTGAACACGACGCCCTCCTCCACCGTCAAGGAACGCAGCGGCATCTCCCCGGTTAGGGCTGCCTCAACCCGGCGGCGCGCGGCGCTGTGCTGACTTGACACGGCCCGCCCGACGCGGGCCCAGTGGTCGAGTTGCTGTTTTGCCGACCGGCTCTGACGAGCGCCTTCGGCCGCCGCGCTGTCCATCAGATCCGCGGCGAACCGCGTCACCCGGTCTGGTGCCTCAGTCATGACAGCCTCCCGCTGTAGCAGTATGAAACGAGTGTAGCAGTCTGCTACACCCAACCGGCTGGCCGCTGATGGCCAGGAGCTCAGGATGCATGCGTTTCGATCGGCGTGTCCGAGGCAACGTATGCGGGCATGGACGACTGGGAGTGCGTCGTTGTGGGTGGCGGTGCGGCCGGACTGAGCGCCGCGTTGGTGCTCGGCCGCGCGCGTCGTCGAACCCTTGTGGTCGACGCCGGAGAACCGAGCAACCAGTCGGCACGAGGGATCGGTGGGCTGCTGGGCCACGATCGACAACCGCCGGCCGAGCTGTATGCCACGGGGCGCCGGGAGCTGGCCGAATACCCGAGCGTGCGCTATCTCTCGGGCGAGGTGGTCGATGGCAGGGCTGTGGGCGACCAGGTTGAGCTCGAGCTGGACAGCGGCGACGCGCTAACCGCACGACGCGTACTGCTGGCCACCGGCATGCAGTACTGTCCGCCGGAGCTGCCCGGGCTTGACGAGCTATGGGGCAAATCGGTCTTCCAGTGCCCGTTCTGTCACGGGTGGGAGATGCGCGACAAACGGCTCGCTGCGCTCGCTGCCGGTCACGATGCCGTCCACGCGGCGTTGATGCTGCGGGGGTGGAGCGACGACGTCGTGCTCCTCACCGACGGAGCGCCGAATCTGCCTGCGGACGAGAGGCGACGGCTGGAAACGGCCAAGGTCGACATCGACGAGCGCCGGGTCGTCGAACTGATCGGCCACGGCGGCGAGTTGACCGCAATCGCCTTCGCCGACGGCAGCCGCCTGGAACGCGACGGATTGCTCGTCGAGGCGCCGCTACGCCAGCGGTCGGGACTTGTCACGCAACTCGGTGCCGCGTGCAGTCAGGGGCCGACCGCACCGGATTCGGTCGACGTGGATGCACTGCACCGCACCACCGTGCACACCGTCTTCGCCGCTGGCGACCCGTGCACAGACCAGCCCTACCTTGCCGGCGCCATCGCGGCGGGGGCCGAGGCGGCGATGATCATCGTGCAGAGCTTGCTGGCCGACGAGTTCGGGCTCCCGTACCCCCCGGAATGACGATGCCGATCAGGGGCCGGCGGTGGTGAGAAACTCGACGGCGGCATTGATCGCGGGACGGTGCCGCAGTATTCGATAGTGCGCGAGGCGTCCGAGGCCGCGCGTGGTCACCAGGCTCGCGTGCGGCCACATCTCGCGGATCCGCTGACTCGTCTCATAGGCGCTGTCCGGGTCATCAGGGTCATGGACGAGCAGAAGCGGCGGGTTGCCGCTACGGGCGGCCACCGCGGATATGTCGGTGTCGAACAACGGCATGCCGAGTCGACGGTCGAGCCGACGATGCAGTCGGTCACGAATCCGCGGACCGAAACCGTGACGATCGGCGAAGAGGTCCAGATAGAGCGAGAAGTCGCCCATCGGCGCCAGAAACACCAGACGGTCGGCCGGCATGCCCTGAGCCACCGCAAGCGCGGCGGCCTTGGCGCCCAGCGAGTGCGCGACGATGGCGGCCGCGGACCCGTGCTCACGCACCATGGCGCGTACCGCCTCGGCGCACTCCACAATCGTGGTGCGGCCCGGCGCGAGGTCGCCCTGCTCGGACTCGTTGTGACCGGGCAGGTCGAACGCAATGACCCGGTGTCCGGCGTCGACGAGTGGCTTGACGAACACCGCCAGGTGAGCACGACATCCGCCCCATCCGTGCACCAGATAAACCGGCGCCCCCTCTCCCCATGCCTCGCCGGCGACGCGGTGCCCATTCCATGCGGCTTCTACGGGCTCCCCCGGCGATACGCCCGGCGGCATCCGCAAGCTCATCTCCACCGCGGGTGGAGTGCACCAAAGCTCGATCGCCCACCTCGCCCCGACCGCAGGCGCGAATCGCTCCAGTAGCCCGAATGCCTTGCGGACCTTCGGTTCGACCGGCGGTTCTACGCCAGAGCCGATCTCGGCGCGGTCGAGTTCGGTGTTGTGAGCCATCAGCCCCCCACGTCAGTGCACCGCGCAAGCGCCGGCCACAGTCGGTCAAAGCCCCCGGGCGATCATTTGACACGTGAGCGCATATGTCAACGAGGAGGCGACCAATGCACGACCTTCACCGCGGTCATCTCGTCCAGTAGTTCTGGACCGAATCCAAACCCACTGCCGCTCGCTCGCCGCGGTTGAGATGCACCGCCGGGCGCGCCGCCGAACACGTCGTTGATTTTCACGGTGCCAACCGGAAGGCTGCGCCACGCTTCCTGGGCATGGGCCATGTCGGGCGTCAGCACGGCCGCCGACAGCCCGTAACGGTCGTCCGCCGCCTCCGCGACAGCCGCATCGAAATTCGGCACGGTGCGAATGGGTGCGATCGGGCCGAACGTCTCTTCCTGGAACACCAGCATGTCTTTGGTGCAGTCGGCCAACACCGTCGGCGGGTAGAAGGTGCCCGGTCCATTGCCGGGCGCTCCCCCGGCCAGCACCCGCGCTCCGCGGGTGACCGCATCGTCGACGTGCCGGCTCACCTGCTGGCGCTGGCGTTCGTCGACGAGCGGACCGATGCGATCTGACCAATCGCGGGCCTCGCCGACCAAAGCATCGGTGAACGCGTCCGCCATGTCCGCCACCACGAAGATGCGCTCTATGGCGACGCAGATCTGACCCGCGTTGGCGAACGCGCCCAAGGCGGCCTGCTGGGCGGCCCACGCCGGGTCGACACCCGAATCGACGATCAGCGCATCATTGCCGCCGTTCTCCAACAGTGCTTTGGCGCCGCGCCGCGCGCACGCTTGCGCGATGGCACGCCCGGTAGCGCTGCTGCCCACATGCGCGACGACATCGACCTCATCTGCCTCGGCCAGCCGGGCGCCGACGCTGCCGTCACCGTCGACGATCTCCAGAACACCATCGGGAAGGTGTTCGGCCAACAGCTCGGCGAACCGGCGACCGGTCTTCGGGCAGCGCTCACTTGGCTTGTGCACCACGGTGTTTCCGGTAACCAGGGCGGCACCGAGTAATCCAGCTGCCACTGCCACCGGGTCATTCCATGGCGTCAGCACCGCCACCACACCGCGAGGCTCGGAGATCATGAGATCGGTCGCAGACCAACCGCCGTGCAGGCTCTTACCGCGGTGCAGCGGTCCGAGTTCGGCGTACTGGACCAATGTTCCGGCGCCGGCTTCGACACCGCCAAGCGCGTCTTGTCTCAACTTGCCGGTCTCGCGTTGGTTGAGCTCGGCCAGCTCGTCCGCGGCAGCTTTGACCGATGCCGCGGCTGCGGTGAGCGCGGCCGCGCGTTCGGCGGCCGGTGTGCGGGCCCAACCGCTCGATGCGGCGCCGGCTCGCGCAATCGCCGCTGCGCATTCGGAAGGCCCGGCTATCGGTAATTGCGCGACGAGATCACCGGTGCGCGGGTCATGAATCGTCAGTTCGAGTGTCTGAGGCACAACTTCGAGTACCCCGCCGACGCGGACATATATCTTGCCGTCTCCCGTTTATTCGGATGCGTGCTCGGCGACGTGGTTTCTACGATCGGCCGATGGTCACACACGGCGGATCGTGGTCGCGAGCGATCGCGGAAAGACCTGCGCTGATCACCGCGCTGGGCGCCCTAGGGGTGTCCGCATCGGGCCTGTTCGTTGCGCTGTCCGCTGCATCTCCGGGCACCGCGTCGTTCTTCCGGTGCGTTTTCGCTCTGCCCCTGCTGGCTCTGCCGGCCATCGCGGAACGGCGCCGCCGCGGCGCACCGACAGCACGTCATCACCGCTGTGCAGCGGCCGCAGGCATCCTGTTCGCGGCCGATGCACTTCTGTGGACGAAGGCGATTTACGAAGTGGGCGTGGGTATTACCGCAGTACTGGTCAACACCCAGGTTGTCATCGTGCCATTGCTCGCCCGGTTCATCGACGGCGAATCGCTGAGCCGTCAATTCGTCGCACTGTTGCCGGTTGTCGTCGTCGGCACGGTACTCACCGGCGGCATCCTCGAGGCAGAAGTGAAAGGCACCGCGCCTGTCGCCGGCACGGTGCACGCGGCATTGGCCGCCCTGTGCTATTCGGTTTTTCTGTTCCTGCTTCGGCGCGGAGGTGCGGACCGTCCGCCTGTCCAGTCGTACGTGACGATCATGGCGTCCGCCGCACTAGCGGCGCTTGCCGGTGGCGCACTCTGGGGCGGCGTCACACTGATGCCAGGCTGGCAAGCCACGGGATGGCTTGTGCTGACTGCGATCACCGGTCAGGTGCTGGGCTGGTTGCTCGTGGCGTTGGGCAGCCCGCTGCTGCGTGCCGTGGTCAGCTCGGCCCTGCTCCTGTTGACACCGATCGGCGCTCTGGCGCTTGCGGCCGTGTTCCTCCGGCAAGTGCCATCGACGGGGCAATGGGTCGGCTGCATCTTGATTCTGGGCAGCGCCTACCTCATCACCGTAAGGAGCTCTGCAGTCAGGTCGGGCGCCTGACGCCACGGTGTTACGTTTGAAGTGCATCAGTGAAGGGGCTGTCGACGTGGAACGCAGGACGCGGGCCCGGCCTGCCAAGCGATGCGGCGCAGCGGTAACCGCAGCGCTTGTCGCCGTGTCCATGACGACCGCGTGCGGTGCCGCGTCGGATGAGCTCTCCGCGCCGCGGAATTCCGTGACGACGCTGCCGGTGCCACCCAATCTGCCGCCTTTCCCGCTGCCGAGTGACATTCCGGCGGTTCCGTTGCCGAGCGATGTTCCGAATGTGCAGCTCCCGAACGACGTCCCACGCGTGCAGCTACCTGGCGACATTCCCCGCGTCGAGCTGCCCGCGGACATCCCGCCGGTGCAGCTGCCGTCGGCCATACCCCCGATCCCGTTTCCCTGACGCCGGCCGCGTTTGCGACACGCGGGTCAATAACGGGTACACCGACCTCATGACCGTCATCGGCTTCCACTGCTCGCACGAGCAGATCAGTCCCGCTCAGTTGCTTCACGACGTGCAGCACGCCGAGCAGGCCGGCTTCACCGCGGCAATGTCGTCCGACCACTTCAGCCCGTGGAGCGAGCGGCAAGGCGAATCGGGTTTCGCCTGGTCTTTCCTCGGCGCCGCGCTGGCCACCACAAACTTGCCTTTCGGTGTCGTCAACGCGCCCGGGCAGCGCTATCACCCCGCGATCATCGCTCAGGCGATCGCGACGCTGGCCCAGATGTTCCCGGGCAGATTTTGGGCAGCCCTCGGTTCGGGAGAGGCGTCGAACGAGCGCGTCACTGGCGAGGCCTGGCCGCGCAAGGACGTGCGCGACCAACGCCTCGTCGAGTGCGTCGACGTCATCCGGCGTCTACTCGGCGGCGACGAGGTCAGCCACGACGGCCTCGTGCACGTCAACCGGGCGAAACTGTGGACACTGCCCGACACGGTCCCCGACCTCGTCGGTCCGGCCGTCACACCCGAGACGGCGGCACGTCACGCCGTGTGGGCCGACGGGTTGGTGACCGTCAACCAGTCGAAGGATGCGCTGCGAAAGGTCCTCGACGCGTATCGCGTGGCAGGCGGCCGAGGTCCGGCCCGCCTGCAAATCCACCTCAGTTGGGCGCCCACCGACGAGCAAGCCCTCGCCATTGCCCACGACCAATGGCGCAGCAATGTTTTCAGCCCCCCGATCTGCTGGGACCTGGAATCGGTCGACGCGTTCGACGTCGTCAGTGCGTATGTCACCCCCGATCAGGTGATGAAGTCCGTGAATGTGTCCGGAGACCTGGGCCGCCACTGCCAGTGGCTCCACGAGTACATCGAGCAAGGGTGGGACGAGTTGTATCTGCACTTCGTCGGCCAACAGCAGCGCGGCTTCATCGACGCATTCGGCGAAAACGTCCTGCCTCAGCTCTCCCCCACCGCGCCGCAGGAGGTCAGCGCATGAGACGGGCCGACACCGGTGACCTGTGGTGGAAGAACGCGGTGTTCTACTGCGCCGACATCGAGACCTTCTACGACTGGAACGGCGACGGCACCGGCGACATCCGCGGCATGACCGAGCGCATCGAGTACCTGTTCGACCTCGGCGTGACGTGCCTGTGGCTCATGCCCTTCTACCCGACCGCCCGCAAAGACGACGGCTACGACATCACTGACTTCTTCGGTGTCGATCCGCGCCTGGGAACCCTGGGTGACTTCGTTGAGTTGGTGCGCACCGCGAAGGCGAGCGGTATCCGGGTGATCATCGATTTCGTCATGAACCACACATCGGACCATCACCCGTGGTTCAAGTCCGCCCGCCGCAGTAAGGACGATCCCTATCGGGATTACTTCGTGTGGAGCGCTACCGAGCCCAAGTCGAGCCGCAAAGACGTTGTCTTCCCGGACCAGGAGGACAGCCTCTGGGAGCTCGATCCGAAGACCGACGAGTGGTACCTACACCATTTCTACAAACATCAGCCAGACCTCAATGTCGAGAATCCACAGGTGCAGGAAGAGATTTCACGCACCCTGGGCTTCTGGCTGGAACTCGGTGTATCGGGTTTCCGGGTCGATGCGGTGCCTTTCCTCTTCGCGAAGGACACCGTCCCGGGCGGCCCAGGAACGTTCGATCCCAACCAATACCTCGGCGACGTACGCAATTTCGTCACCCGCCGGCTCGGGGATGCCGTTCTGCTCGGCGAGGTCAATGTTCCCTACAAAGACCAGCAGACGTTCTTCGGCGGGCCCGACGGTGACGGCCTCAACATGCAGTTCGACTTCATCGGCATGCAGAACTTCTACCTCTCGCTCGCCCGCGGTGACGCCGGTCCGCTGGCCAAGACGCTGCAGCAGCGGCCGCACCTCGACATCACCAGTCAATGGGCCAATTTCGTGCGCAACCATGACGAGCTGACGCTCGACAAACTGAGCGACGATGAGCGCCAAGAGGTTTTCGACGCGTTCGGCCCGGACGAGGACATGCAGCTCTACGGTCGCGGGCTTCGCCGCAGGCTGCCCGCCATGCTCGGTGGCGACACTCAGCGCATGAAGATGGCCTACTCGCTGGCGTTCTCGCTGCCGGGCACACCCGTGCTGTTCTACGGCGAAGAGATCGGCATGGCCGAAAACCTCGATGTACCAGGCCGGTTCGCAGTACGCACGCCGATGCAATGGACCGGAGACGTGAACGGCGGATTTTCGAAGGCGGACAAACGCCGGCTCTGTCGTCGGCTGCCGGACGGCCTGTACGGCCCGGAACGCATCAACGCCGCGGATCAGCGCCACGATCACGAATCGTTCTGGTGGTTCATGCGCAACCTCATCTACACCTACCGCCAGCAGCCGGAGATCGGCTGGTCAACTCTGGAAATTCTCGAGCAGTCGAATCCAGCGGTGCTGGCCCACGTGTGCCGTGAGGAGTCGGGCTGGACGATGGTGGCGTTACACAATTTCGGCGCGGACGGCTGTCTGGTGCCCGTCCAGCTCGATGACGTACCGCCGGGCTCGATGCTGGTGGATCTGCTCGACGGGCTCGCAGAACACCAACTCGATTCCGGTTGCCGAGCCGAGTTGAGCCTGCCACCGTACGGGTATCGGTGGTTGAGGCTGCGCAGACCCGAAGAACCGCCGATCATCTGAACCGGACCGGCTTGACGCCGGCAGCCATCGATACTCGAATGGTATTGACGCATGCCCGAATCGACTTAGACACGAATCTTTCGAAGCTCTTACGATCACGTGTCGTGACCGATTCTCGCTTGGATGCCGCAGTGAGTGCCATAGCCGGACGCTTGCACGATGTCGTCGGGCCGTCGGGGATCATCACCGACCCCGCCGAGATGGCCGGCTATCTCACCGATTGGCGCAAGGCGTACGCCGGCAACGCCGTGGCCGTCGTCCGGCCTGGCAACACCGAGGAAGTCGCCGGGGTCGTGCGGCTGTGTCATGAAGCCGGCATCGTGGTCGTTCCGCAGGGCGGCAACACGGGAATGTGCGGAGGGGCCGTCCCCGACTCGTCGGGACGCCAAGTAGTGGTGTCGCTGACTCGCATGCGCCGCATTCGCGATGTCGACATTGCGAATCAGACCATCACCGCAGACGCCGGCACGATACTGCAGACGGTTCAGGAGGCCGCAGCCGGTGTCGGCAAGTTGTTTCCGCTTTCCCTTGGCGCTCAGGGAAGTTGCACGATCGGTGGCAACCTCGCCACCAACGCGGGCGGAACAGCAGTGCTGCGCTACGGCACCATGCGCGATCTGACCCTCGGGTTGGAAGTGGTACTGCCAGACGGTCGAATCTGGAACGGACTGCGTGGACTTCGCAAGGACAACACGGGCTACGACCTCAAGCAGCTTTTCATCGGCGCCGAAGGAACGCTGGGAATCATCACGGCCGCCGTACTCAAACTGTTCCCCGCGGTGCGCAGTCGCGCGACCGCATGGGTGGCGATGGACACGGCGCGCGCCGCGGTTGACCTGATCGGTGTCTTCCGCGATGTCGCAGGCGACCGATTGACCGGGTTCGAACTCATGTCCGGCCAGAGCGTGGACTTCGTCTTGCGCCACTCGCCGGGCGCACGGAACCCGGTCGACGGGCAGTACCCGTGGTACGCGTTGGTGGAACTGAGCGATTCCTTGCCGGGTGCCGGCCTCGACGAGGTCGTCGAACTGGCATTGCAGCGTGCTGTCGAGCACGACCTCGCCGCCGAAGCCGTGGTCGCGTCGTCGGCGGCTCAGGCCGCTGCGCTATGGGGGCTGCGCGAAGGGATTTCCGAGGCCCAGAACCACGAGGGCCCCAGCCTCAAACACGACGTGACCGTTCCGGTCGGCAGCATCCCGGAATTCATCGCACGCACCGACCGCGAGCTCGACAAGGTTGTCCCCGGCATCCGGATCGTGACGTACGGTCACGTCGGCGACGGCAATCTGCACTACAACCTCAGCAAGCCGCCGGGTTCTGACGACGACGCGTTTCGCGCGCGGGCGGCCGAGCTCGCCGGTGTCATCTACGACCAGACGGCGGCCTTCAGCGGCAGCATCAGCGCCGAACACGGGCTGGGTCAGTCCAAGGTCGGCATCATCGCCGACTATAAGGAGAGCACCGAACTCGCCCTGATGCGTGACATCAAGCAGCTGTTTGATCCCCGCGGGCTGATGAATCCCGGGAAGGTCGTGCCCAGTTCCACCTACATCCGCCCGTAGCGGCTGCGGACAAAGCTGTACACGCCGAACGCTGCGATGCCGACTGCGGCAACGACGAGGAGGATCTTGCCGAACGGTGCCTGGCCCAGCGTCTTGACGGCCGCATCCAGACCGGAGGCTTTGGCCGGATCGGCCTGCAGCGTCGCGATGATCACGAGCAAGCCTGCGCCGGCGAGCACCACGCCCTTGGCCGCGTAGCCCGTGACCCCGACGGTCGTGATCCCGGTACCGCCCGAGACGCGGAGGTCTTTGAGGAACTTCTTCGAGACGCCCTTGTAGACGTGGTAACCGCCGACGGCGGCCACTCCGAGCCCGGCGGCGATCAGCACGAATTTGCCCCAGCCGGACTGCATCAGCTGCGCTGAGATTCCCGAGTTCTGCTGGCCGCTGGACTGGCCACTCCCTGTCGCGAAGCGGGCCGCCGAGAAGGCGATCGCGAAGTTGACGATCGCGAGACCGATGGCCTTCGCCCGCTTCCACGCCGGGTTGTCACCCTGACCTTCGCCGTGGCTCTCGCCAGGCTTCGATCCGATAACGGCTTCGGCGACGCGCCAGAGGCCCAACGCGAGCAAGCCGACCGCCGTCACCCACAGCATGACCGCGCCGCCGGTCTGGCCGGCCAACGTCGCAAGCGCGCCGGACTGGTCGGCGTTGCCGCCGGAACCAAAGGCGATGCGCAGAATGATGTAGGCGACAAGCAGATGCAGCACGCCGCTCGCGGCGAAGCCTGCGCGGGCGGTGTATTCGAAAGCGCTGCTGTCCGTTGCTCTGTCGACCGCGCCGTGTACCGGCCTGGCACTCATACTCATCGTTCATCCTCCTGCGGCGTGGGAGATTCCCCGTGGGCGATGGCTGGGTATACCCCCTTATTGACGTCGATGAAACGCGAGGCGGCCGGGACGGCGACAGCATGCGGGCGAACGGAATGCGGCTCAGGGGTCGACCCGGCAGAGAACCTACGGTACCGTAACCTACGGTGGCGTAAGTAGGACTTCTGACTACGTGGGAGATCGAACATGGTCACGATTCAGGACGCGGTTTTGACGGAGCTGGAACCGGTGGTGGAGGCCAACCTCAACCGGCACCTTGGACAAGCGAAAGCGTGGAATCCGCACGACTACGTGCCGTGGAGTCGTGGGCGTGACTTCGCGCTGTTGGGTGGCCAGGATTGGACGCCCGAGGATTCGCGGCTCGATGAGGTCGCCAAGGCCGCGTTGGTCGTCAATCTTCTGACCGAGGACAACCTGCCCGCCTACCACCGCGAAATCGCTGTTCGGTTCGGGCTCGACGGGCCGTGGGGCCAATGGGTCGGCCAGTGGACCGCCGAAGAGGGGCGGCACAGCATCGCGATTCGCGATTACCTCGTTGTCACCCGCGGCGTCGATCCCGACGCCCTCGAGCGTCTTCGTATGCAGCACACTGTCGCCGGCTACGACTCAGGCGACAAAACCGTGCTCGAGGCGCTTGCCTATGTTTCGTTTCAGGAGCTGGCCACCCGGATCAGCCATCGCAACACCGGCCGGGCGGCCGGCTGCCCGATCGCCGAGCAGATGCTGTCGCGCATCGCGGCCGACGAGAACCTTCACATGGTCTTCTATCGGAATCTCGTCGCGGCCGCGCTCGAAATCGCACCGAACGCCACCATGGAGGCGATCGCCAATGAGGTGATCAATTTCCAGATGCCGGGAAACACCATGCCCGGATTCGCGGAGAACGCACTCATCATCGCCAAAGCCGGAATCTATGACCTCCGATCGCATCTGGACGACGTGCTGCGTCCGGTGCTGCGATTCTGGAAGGTCTTCGAACGCGAGGATCTCAGCGACGAGGGCGCCCGAGCGCGAGACCAGTTGGGGCAGTTCTTGGACTTGGTCGATTCGAGGGCGGCGTATTACGAGCAGCGCCGTCACGAACGCGAAGCCGTCGCCGCCGCGCGGACGTGACATGCGGCGAATCGTCTACCGCACAAGAGTTTCCGTACTCTCGTCACCTGGGCGGTGGGGTCGGTAGGCCCGCAGCGTCCTTGAGCTCGTCGATCTTGGACTCGATGCGTTCGAGGTCTTCGGCATCCACGCGGAAAATCCAATGTTTGGCGCCCAGCAGCAGAATCGCTTGGAATACCAGCTGGAGCCACTCGCTCTGCCAGTTCTCGAAGGTGCTTGCGAAGAACTCGGGCCAGTAGCCGGACCATTCGAACGGCTGGCCGTGGGCTTGCTGCGTGCTGGTGTATTCGGCCATCTGGGTGAAGAACTGCCCGATCCACGAGCCGGCGAAGAGTATGAGGAGCAGGTAGACCGCTCCCCATCGTCTGATGTGCGACACATCGGGAGAAGTACCCCCTACATGCCCGAGAAACACTTCAACGCCTCATCGCTACCGTAAGCGACCGGTACAAACGGTCCGCGACGCGGCAGCGGCTGCGAGACTCGGCGGGTGCAGACATCGGAAACCGAACGAGTGATCGGCGATCACCACGGCATCCCCTTCCCGACGCACCCTGACGCATTGCTCCGTGCGGGAGCCGAATTCCTGACGCGCGCGTTCCGGGCATATGGCACGTTGAATGCGGCCAACGCCGTCACCCGGATCACCGGCTTCCACGAGATTCGCGGCGGCAGCACAGGCCGTAAGGCGGCTTTCCGGGTCGAGTACGCCTACCCGAGACCCGATCTCGTCAGCGACGTATTCGTGAAGTTCTCCCGCGATTTCGACGTGCCGCAACGCGACCGCGGACGATTCCAGATGGAACCCGAGGTCCGATTCGCCGAGCTGTCCCGGGCACAGGGGTTTCCCATCGCCGTTCCGGCGACGCTGTTCGCCGACTACCGCACCGATACGGGTACCGGCGTCCTCATCACCGAGCGGGTCCCGTTCGGCAGCAATGGTGTCGAACCGCAGCACCACAAGGCTCTCGATTACCAGATGAGTGAACCGGCCGAGCATTACCGAGCGCTGCTGTCCGCACTCGGCCGGCTGGCGGGATGGCATCGGTCGGGGTGTCTTCCGTCGGCGCTGCTCGATCGCTTCCCGGTCGACTTACAGGCCGGCACAGTCGGCGATCGGCCACCGCTGCGGGTGGACAAGGTCGAGCGGCAGCTGTACCGCCTGACCGAGTTCATCCGAACCCATCCGAACCTGTTTCCCGCCAATGTCGCATCGCAGCGGTTTCTCTCCGGGCTGGCCGAGCAGGGCTGCGAGTTCGTTCGGCGTGAGGGCGACGTGTGGCGTTACCTCGTCGCGGATCCCGATTACCTGGCCTTGTGCCATTGGAACGCCAACGTCGACAACGCCTGGTTCTGGCGCGGTCCGCATGGCGCCTTGCAGTGCGGGCTGATGGACTGGGGGCGCGTCAGCCAGATGAATGTCGCGATGGCGTTGTGGGGGTGCCTCTGCGCGGCCGAAATCACGTTGTGGGATGAGCATTTCGACGGCGATCTGCTGCCCCGGTTCGTCGCCGAGGTCACGCGATTCGGTGGTCCCGAGCTGGCAGCGGATGAGTTGAGCCGATACGTCGTGCTTTACGCAGTCATGATGGGAATCACGTGGTTACTCGACGTTCCCGTCCGTTTGGACTCCCGATTGACTCCGCCGCCTTCGCACCTGTCACGTGCCGACCCGCGGATCCGCGACGACGAGAGTCTGCGTGCGCCACTCCAGATGCTCACCAATGTGCTCAATCTCTGGGAACGGCGCGACGCGGCGCGATTGCTGGGCGGTATCCGAACCGAGGATTAGACCGGCGTTCCGACGGGAACCCCGCATACACCGGTGTGACCCGGACCACACCGTGTGTTCGTTCTGCGGCAGGGGGCGTCATGACCACGAAAGAACCGGTGACCAGAACCGATGTCGACAAGGCACTGCTCGGTAGTGCGACGTATCGCAGCCTCGGCGAGCAGCGGCTGACTCCCGCCGAAGAGCGGTTCGAGAAGGCTCGCCGCACGATCGGCTTGTTCCTCGCCCCAGTCGTGACGATCGTATTTCTGCTACTCCCCCTGGACATTCCGCCTCAGCAGCAGACGCTCGCCGGAGTGCTCCTCGGCGTGATCGTGCTGTGGGTGACCGAAGCGGTGCCGATACCGATCGGCGGATTGCTCGGTGTGGCCGTGGTCGTGTTCCTCGGCGTCGCCCCGGTCGACGACGTGCTCGGGCCCTTCGGTTCGTCGACCATCTTCACGTTCATCGGCGCGTTCATCCTGGCCCAGGCCATGCTCAAACATGGTCTCGCACGCCGGTTTGCGTTCCGGATCCTGGCGCTCCCCCGCGCAGGCAGTTCCACCACCGGCGTCATCATCGCCTTCGGGGCGATCACCTGCCTGCTGTCGGCATTCGTATCGAACACGGCCACGGTGGCGATGCTGTTGCCCACCGCGCTCGGCATCCTCGGGGTCATCGCAAAACTGCTCCAGAAGCAAGGCAAGGTCGCACCCGACTTCGATCCGCTTCGGCTCAAGGTCGGTGCCGCGATCATGCTCATGCTCGCCTACGCGGCGAGCGTCGGAGGCCTCCTGACACCCGTTGGGAGTCCGCCGAACCTGATCGGCCGCGGCTTGATCGAGGAGGCCACGGGTGAGCGCATCAGCTTCGCGCAATGGTCGATCATGGCCGCTCCGATCTGCCTCCTGATGTTCCTGGTTCTCGCATTCGTTCTGATCAAGTTGAACAAGCCAGAGATCAAGCACATCGACGGCGTCGCCGACTACGTCGCACGGGAACGCGAAGAAATGGGTCGGTTCTCCCGAGCGGAGAAGAACACCCTGATCGCGTTCGGGGTCACCGTGACCCTGTGGATATTCCCCGGCGTGATCGCGTTGATCTTCGGCAACGATTCGGACATCTACGGCACGATCAGCGACCGCCTCGACGAGGGCACCGTAGCGGTATTCGGTGCCGCACTGCTGTTCCTGCTGCCGACCGATTGGCAGAACCGCGAATTCACGCTGCGGTGGCGGGATGCCGCTGCGATCGACTGGGGCACAATCGTTCTGTTCGGCACGGGCATCATCTTCGGCTCGCTTCTGGCCGACACCGGTCTCGCGGAGACGATCGGCACCTCGGTCGCCGACGCACTCGGGCTGTCGAGCATCATCGCGATCACCGTTTTCGCCGTGTTGCTGGCGATCGTGGTCTCGGAGACGACCAGCAACACCGCATCTGCGGCGGTCGTCGTGCCGATCGTCATCCCGGTGGCGATCGCGGCAGGCGTAAACCCGTTCGTTCCGGCACTTGCGGCCACGTTCGCGGCGTCGTTCGGCTTCATGCTGCCGGTGTCAACGCCACAGAACGCCATCGCCTACGGGTCGGGAGCCGTGCCGATCACGACCATGATCCGCTCGGGTGTCACCTTCGACATCGCCGGCGCTATCCTCATCATCGTGTTCCTTCCCATGATGATCGCACTGATCGGTCTGGGCGGCTGATGGCGGCTCAACGAATCGCGGTCATCCCCGGCGATGGGATCGGCGGGGAAGTCATCGCATCGGCACGCGCGGTCCTCGATGCCGTATCCGACCGTCACTCAATAGATCTCGCGTTCACCGAGTTCGACTGGTCATGTCAGCGCTATGAGCGAACCGGTGCGATGATGCCTGCGGACGCCATCGACACACTGCGCGAATTCGATGCGATCCTGCTGGGGGCGGTCGGGTGGCCCGGCGTACCCGATCACGTATCGCTGTGGGGCCTGCTGATTCCCATCCGTCGCGCCTTCCGCCAGTATGTCAACCTCCGGCCCATTCGGGTGTTCGACGGGGTGAGCAGTCCCCTGCGAAACGCGACCGGCGTCGATTTCGTCGTGGTGCGCGAGAACGTCGAAGGCGAATACAGCGAGATCGGTGGACGCCTCAACCGTGGCTTCCCCGAGGAGATGGCCGTCCAGGAAACGGTGTTCACCCGCGCAGGTGTGAGCCGGATCGCCGATTACGCACTGGAACTGGCCAAGACCCGGCGCGGATACGTCACCTCCGCCACCAAATCGAACGGCATTGTCCACACCCTGCCGTTCTGGGATGAGGTCATCGCAGAGCGAGCCGCCCTTCATCCCGACGTCCGGGTCGACAGCGAACATATCGACGCCCTTGCCGCGAAATTCGTCCTGCAACCCGAGCGGTTCGATGTCGTTGTCGGCTCGAATCTGTTCGGCGACATCCTCTCTGATCTCGCCGCGGCGGTGGCCGGGTCGATCGGAATCGCACCGTCAGCCAACCTCGACCCGACAAAGCAATATCCGTCGATGTTCGAACCGGTGCACGGCTCGGCACCCGACATTGCCGGCAAGGGCATCGCCAACCCGGTCGGTGCTGTGTGGTCGGCGGCGATGATGCTCGAACATCTGGGCCACACATCGGCGGCTGACGATGTTCTCGTGGCGATGGAAGCCACCTTGGCCAACGCCGAAACAAGAACATCGGACCTCGGCGGTCGCGCGGTCACCGCCGACGTCACCGAGGCTCTCGTCGCCGCACTACCCTGACGCTCATGCCGGACGAGCATGCCCGAGCGCGCGCGGCGCAGGTGCGGCAACTTCCACTACGGCGCGACGCACAAGGTTCATCTCGACTGGCTCGCGTTCGACGTATCGGAGAACGGTTCGCCGGTCACTCAGCTCGCGCTCTCGCGCATCGGGCTTGAACAGCGCCTCATCCCACGCACGCGCATCGCGCCAATCTTCGACGCCGAACGTCGGTGCGAGGTCGCGAAGTGCCTCGCCGAGCGCGCCGTCGAGTAGCTGCCGCACCGCGTCGGCACCATGAGCTGGTTTGGCGATCAGCCAGTAGTGGCACGCTCCGCGTACCCGATACAGCGTGGCGTTCGCGTCTTCGGCGATGTCACAGGCATTTTCGAACGGCACGATCGCGTCGTCCTCCCCGTGCAACACGATCGTCGGGATCGCGCGATCGCGGAGTGTGTGCAGGAGCGTGGTGCAAGCACCGGACCGCAGCAGCGACCGCGCCGCACCAGTGAAGCCTGTCGGCGCGAGTGCGTTTCCCATGGTGACCGCCGTGGCCATCCGCAGATATCTGGCGATCGCACCGACTTTCATCAAGAAGGGATCGCGGTACATGTCGTATGCGGCGCCGACCATGGCCCGCAGCATCTGCCTCGGCGAATGCAGGACCGACGAGATAGCCGCATCGAACGCCGAGCCCGCGGCAGGATTGAACAGGATCGCGGCGAGCACCCGATCGGGTGCGACGGCGGCGAGTTGAATCGCCATGCGGCCGCCCATCGAATGGCCCGCGAAGATCGCCTTTCCGATACCGAGGCAGTCCAGGGTGCGCAGCACCAGCTCGGTTCCATTGATGAAATCATCTGCGGCACAAGGCATATCCTCGGTTTCACCATGTCCGGTGACATCGATCGCCACCACGCGGCCGACTGACACAGCGACCTTGTGCCCGTCGGCTAGCTCGATCACATGGTGGGCCAGGCGTACTCTCCGAGCGGCACGGTCAGATGCCAGTTCGTTCACGGGGCCTCGCCTCTGCATGTCGCAGGCGAATACCCCAACCTGGCCGGTTCAAACGCCCGACCGCTCACCGACCACCGGCGCGCGGTTTGCTCACTTCACCGCAGAGCAAATTGCCTTCACGGAGCCGCTCAGAGAACTCGCGGCCTTCCACAGCGCATGGTCACTCGGTTGAAAATGCGGCAGCCGATCCGCATACGCACTTTCGTACATCGCCTGGCCCCGTAGCAGATCGGCGAGCAACGGGTCTCGAGCCTTGTCGGCCAACTGCCGCAAGCCGGCCGCCTCGTCCCGCATGACCGGAATGACAGCCAAGGTGACCGACCGCTGTTTCGGTGACCAGCGTGACGCGGGTACGCGCGGATCGGTCCTGACCCATGCCTGTAGCTTCGCGCCGTACGAGGCGGACGCCCGCTCCCACTGGCCGCACACCGGGTCTGCCTTTGCCGGAATCGCCGCGAAGTGCATGACGGTCGGTGCAACGGGCTCTGCCGGAACGGGTTTGGTTTCGGCGGCAGGAGCGGCGCTCGGCGACTCGGCGTCGTCCCGTAGGAGAAATGTGGTCATGACACCACCCACGAGTACCGCCGCGATCACGACCGCCCCTACCGAAGTCCAGATCCGGCGCTTGCCGACATCGAAGGATGCGCGGTGTCGACCTGTTCCGAGCGCGATCTTGAACGCGGCATCAGGTCGTGCGCGGAGCTCTGCGACGGCGACCTCGATGGCCGCCGCGGGGGTGCCGAGATCGGTGAGTTGCTTGACGAATCGCGCGACAGAGACGAGGTCGCCGCTGTAGAGCGCCTCAGGCGGCTCCATCGCCGGCAGAAACCGCTCGACGAGGTCTTCCCTCAGATTGGATGCGCGTGCGACCTCGGCGGCAGTCAACCAGCGCCCCGTAGTTACGTCGGGCGCGAAGCTACTCATAGTCGTCCTTCCCCCAAGTGCCCTGATGATTGGTACAACAATGATGTGCCGCGTGCAACCGGCGTTGCGGGATAGCAACATTCCCGCAGTAATCCGTCGTTAGCCCGCCAGTGCCACCGACGTCCGTTCCCGCGATCTGGATGTGATCGTCTGGCAAACACTGCTTTTCGCAGATGCGCGACTTCGCGCAACCTCGTCGCCATTCCGGCCGGGATCAGTCGGTGCGCTCGATTCGGCTCGGATCCAATGTCATTCAGAAGTCGATGCCGCGCTGGTACGCGAGATCGGCGAGGCTGTCGGCGATGAGCCGATCGATCCGGTCCGCGAGTGCCGGTACCACCACCGGGACGGCGTAACTGAAATCCGGTACGTACACGTAGCTGCCGTCGCCCTCGATGTAGAGGCAGGCGATGATGGGTTTGGTCCAGTCGACGCCCCAGTCGCGGGCCGGTTGGCAGCGAGATTGGATGATCGCAATGGCGGCCACATCATCGTCGGCAACCTTTTGATGTTTGGGCGAAGCGGGCCGGTTGACGGCCGTGAGAACAGACGCCACACCCGCATCTTCGTCTTCGGTGATCTGCGCATCGGTCGACGGGGCGAAATATCCGACGTAACCGCGCACCACTATCCGTGGATGGGTTCCGGGCGCGGCCGGTTCGACCAGATCTGCGCATTCGGCGCCGAGGTCGTCGGCGGGGAGCGAGAAGATCTCGACGACATCATCAGAGCGTTGACACGCGAGGTAGCCGTTGTCGCCACATCGAAAGCCGAGTATCCGGCCGTCGGCAATCCGTGGATCGCTGTGATGGATCCGGCCGGCCAGCCAAATATCAGCGGCGACGTACGCGTCCGCCCAGTCGCGGAACTCGGCGAGGTCGCCGTTCTGCACGCGTTCGGCGACCGACGACCGGCGTTCGCTGCTGTCGTCAAGTGCCCCACTGCGGGCGAACGGATAGGGCAAGCCGTCGTGGCCGGCGAGACGGCAGAGCGCAGCGAGGTCGGTGAGTTCGATCTCCCCCACCGGACGCATTCGCGAACCAAACAACTGAAGTGGCCCCCTTTTCGTTGCTCACCATAACGCTGACCCGACCGTTTCTGTATTGCCACAACGGTTTACGATTCCGTTGACGGCATTTGCTTGTTACGGTGGACCGGTGGCTAAGCCGGATCCACTGGAAATAGAGTTGGCCGCGTTGGGCCGCCTGTCGGTTGATCTCAACCGTTTGGGTGGCTCACTCAAACGGATCAGCGAGATCCCTTCGATGTCGGCGACGCCAGATCCCGACTCCGATATGCCGTCTTTGGTCGCGGCCAGGCCGGTGAGCACCCAGACCATCCGCGACTTGCAGGCCACGGTGGCCGATCGATTCACCGAAGTCGGATATCTGGTGGATCAAGCCCGAACCCTGTTCCGGGATGCCGACGACGATCGCGCATGGGTCATCATCCGCACCGGAAGCCTGCTCCCACCGGACTGAAATCCCTAGCGACAAGGAGTCGGCGCCGTGGTGACACGCAGACAGATCGACGCTGCCAGGCCCGAGACGGTGCTCGGCATGATGCGCTCGTGGAAGCAGTCGGCGGCCGATCTGGTCACCGCAGCCGAGACCTATCAAGGCAACATCCGAAACCCTGGTGGTGAAAGCTGGTCAGGAGCCACGGCGACGGCGGCCATCTCGATGGCGGCCAACGACCGTCAGGCCATCGACAACCTGCGGCAGGCCATCGACGGAATGGCGGATACCGCCACCAACTCGATGAACGACCCCGTCATTCCCAACCTGAACGATGTCCGCTCGAAGATCTCGTCGGCCGAGGCAGCGGGATTCACCGTCAACGACGATCTGAGCGTCACCTACCCCGCGACCAATCCGCCGGATCCGAAGAAGAAGGAAGACGCCGAGAACCGCGCGACCGCGATACAGTCGGCCGCGACCAGGTGGTGGAATTCCGACCAGGCGGTCGCCGATCAGATCAATCGTGACAAGCAAGGTCTTTCGGTCAAGCTCAACTCCACCAGAGAGCCCAACTCGGCGGAGTACGAACGGCTGCTGCGCGAGGCGGGCCTGCTCACCGGCCCGAGCCCGACGGGTTATTACGCCCAATGGTTGGCGAACGCCGAACGTCAGGGCATCGCACCCGAAGTGCTCGTCGAGATCGCCCGGCGCCACGGCATCACGCCCGAGGACTTCGAGATCTTCAACGGTATGAAGGAAATCAAGGACAAGGACGGCAAGTCGTTCTTCCTGCTTCCCGACGACATCAGCGGCGACGACGCACGCAAAGCGGTGCTGATGACCTACATCCTCAACGCGGGCACCGACTACGGTGCGGCGGGCCGGAAACCGGGCGTCAAGAACGACTTCGCGGAGACCCCGTATTCTGCCGACGAAGTGCAGCGAATCATCGACCGCCAGAACGAGAACGACTGGAGCTATGACGACGACGTCGGCTTCGTTCACGGCAACGGCGGCCGTCTGGTCACGACGCCCAACGGCATGATGATGGGTCTCGGCGGAAACTGGGTGCAGGACATGTACAGCCAGAAGGGCGGCACCGCCTGGGGCGACACCTTCATGGTGAACATCGATGATCCGGCCAATCCCGAGGCTCAACTCGAAGACATCGTCGAGTCCGGGAACGCCTGGTACACCGACGACAGCGGCAAAGCGTACGAGGGTTCGCTCGACCTGGACCGCCTGTTGCACCACGAGGAGCGCCATTCGCAGCAGTGGGCGGACAAGGGCTACGCCGGCATGATCTGGGACGTGATCTGGGACAGCGACGGCATCGAAGAGGAGGCCGGCCTGTCGGACGGCGGCTACCGGTGATTCACCGGTGCTTCGTGCTGGCCGCTGCGGTGGTCGTGTTGTTGACCGGCTGCAACAGCCAAGACGACTGGAGTCCCAGTGCCCAGTTCGCACCCTCGCTGCAGCCGGCGTTCGGGGCGCGTGTCACCGACGGTCAACTCCGGATCTGGACCGGCTCGCCGTGCACGGGTGTGACGAGGCTGGCACTCACCTTCAACCCCGATCAGGATGATCGCGCCGACCTGGTGCTGACTTCCTCCACGCGGGAGGGAGCCCAGGTCGAGCACCTCACCCTCGGCGGACCGTATCCGGGGCTCGCGATATCCGAACCGCTGCCCGCGGGCTTCGACTGGCATAGCGCCCGGTCATTGCGGATGGTGATCTCGGCCAGTCGCGATGGCTGGGGCTCGACTTCGGATCTCACGCAAGTTGTCGCGGGCTCGACCGAGCACGGCGCCGACGCTTACTGGTTTCAGGACGTCGGCTGGCTCACCCCAGCGGACGTCGCGGCCGAGGACGGCAAAACGTTCCTTGCGACCTGCACGTCCGACCCGGCGAAGGACTGATCGCGCGAGACTGCTCAATCATGCTGAGAGCAGACGGTTTTCCATCCGTTATCGGTTGCACAGCCAGGGCACATAACCTCCACAGGGCTGACCCATCGCGCCTGCCTAACTTCATTTGCCATGTGGCTGCAGTCGCCGCATGGACAGAAACGGAGTGGAGCAATGACTTTCAAACGCACGATCGGTGTGTCAACGCTGGCCGCTGGAATCGGTCTTGCCGGATTACTCGGCCTCGGCCTGCAAACGGCAAGCGCAGAGCCCGGACCGGACTGCAACCGACCGGGCAACCAGCAGTGCGGCAACCAGCACAACGACAATCGCAATGATCGCGGCCCGGCACCGGTCGACTGGAATCACCGGGGAATCGACCAGGGCCGGGCCGACCATCAGCCGTTCAACTGGAATGGTCATCAGGTGACGCCGATGCCCGCCGCAGACGGGCACGGGTGGGGCTTCTGGTTCCTGGGAACCTGGATTCCGCTGTAACGGCTTTCGGGGTGGGGCGTCAACGAGCCGCCCCACCCCGTTTCCTCGCGACGTCCGATCCATGGGCCGTTTCCGGCGGTACGCTGCCGACACACCGTCGAGACGTCTTGCCGAGTGAAGGGGCCACACATGGAGCAGTATCGCCGCGGTGACCTGGTGTTCGACCTGATCGACGCAGGACCGGCCGATGGCCCCGTAGTCGTACTGCTGCACGGCTTTCCGCAGCCGAACAGTAGTTGGGACGCCATCATCGAACGGTTGACCGCCGAAGGCTTCCGTTGCCTGGCGCCGAATCAGCGCGGTTACTCCGCGGGAGCGCGTCCGACGCGGCGACGCGACTACCGGATGGCCGAACTCGTCCAGGACGTGCTCGCACTCGTCGACACCAGCGGCGCCGACCGGGTCCACCTCGTCGGCCACGATTGGGGCGCGGCGGTGGCCTGGGGTGTCGCCGCACAGGCGCCGGCCCGGCTCGCGTCATTGTCGGCGCTGTCGGTCCCCCACCCACTTGCTTTCCTTCGCTCGATGCCGACGAGCCGACAAGGCCTGGCCTCCTGGTACATGTACCTCAACCAGTTGCCGCGGCTGCCCGAGCGGATGATGCTGGGCCGCGATGGCAGCGGCGCTCCGATGAGAAGATCGTTGCGGCGCAGCGGACAGTCGCGCGAAGTCGCCATCCGTGACAGCCGTGCGATGACGGAGCCAGGTGCGCTGACCGCAGCACTCAACTGGTACCGGGCCATGCCGCTGTCCATGACCGACCCACGTGGCGCCCGGCGGAAGATCACGGTGCCGACGTTGTACGTATGGAGCGACCGCGACATCGCGGTGACCGCCAAGCCCGCCCACGATACCGCCAAGTACGTCGTCGGGCCGTACCGCTTCGAAACCCTGCACGGGGCATCTCACTGGTTGCCCGAGGAGAAGCCGGGCGAGATCGCCGATCTACTCGTGGAGTGGTTCACGGCCCACCCGATCTGAGAGGGCACACTGGGCAGGTGCCCGACACGGTAGGACCCCACCCTCAATACGACGTATTCGCCGACGAATTCCTCGACCACGCGCGCGACGGGCTCTACAACGCCCACTACGACCGACCTGCCTGCCTGGCGATGCTGGGAGATGTCGAGGGCCGTACCGTCCTGGACGCGGCGTGCGGACCCGGCCTCTACGCCGAGGAACTCGTATCTCGAGGCGCGGACGTCATCGGTCTGGACATCAGCCCGCGCATGGTCGAACTGGCCGGCCACCGAGTCCCCGCCGGCGAGTTTCGGGTGCACGATCTGAGCGCACCGCTCGACTGGCTGCCCGATCGCTCCGTGGATCTCGTCCTCTTCGCACTCGCGCTCGAGTACCTCGACGACCGACCCGCGGTGTTGCGGGAGTTTCACCGGGTTCTGCGGCCCGGCGGCGCGCTCGTATTGTCGCGGCAGCATCCGACCGGGGACTGGCTGAGGCACGGCGGCAATTACTTCGAGGCCAGGGTCATCGAAGAGACGTGGAGCAAAGGCTGGCAGGTGCGGTACTGGCTGTCGCCGCTTGAGCAGACCTGCGAGGAACTGCGACAGGCCGGCTTTCTGATCGAGCAGCTGCGTGAACCCCGGCCCACGCGGAAGGCGAGCGAGTTCGATCCTGAGAGATACCAACGCCTTTCGACGCAGCCCATCGGATTTCTCGCGATCCGGGCGGTTCCGCGGTGCTGAGGCTCGGTGTCCTTTGCGGTCACGGCATGAGCACCCGTGACATCGGCGGCAACGCAACCACCACGTCGTTCACCGAGCACGTCCTGTCTGCGATCCCCACCGCCAGGGCTGCCGACGGTTAAGGCTGACCAATCCGAGGTCGCGTCAACCACCGGTAGCCGCCGTAGAACGCAAGCGCGGCAACGAAATTGACGAAGTAGGCGATGTCGGCGCCATGCCATGCGACGGCGACCGGTCCCTGGATCAGCGTGGTGTTCATGAACGGCATGGCGATCAGGTAGGCCACGACGAAGGCGACGACCGCCGCCACCGCGTCGCGCCGCCCCGTGGGTTCGCTCGCCGGATCGACGGTTGCGCGGCCCCCGACTCGAATCGCCCAGTCGACGACGACCACGGCGACGAACGCGGGGATCCAGTAGCTGACCAACAGCAGCACATCGGTGAACCGGGTCGCGGTGTCGGCCGCATGCAGCCACAGGATCAAGAAGAACGCGAGTACGGTCACGATCACCGCCGACACCGGCCGACGAACCCGGATGCCGATGGTCTGCAGCGCAAGCGAGCCGCTGTAGTCGTTCATCACGCCTGAACCGATCGCGGCGAGTGCGATCACCAGCAACGCGAGGCCGCCGAGCAGGCCGCCGCCCATCACGGTCTGCACCCCGGCCGCCGTGTGCTCCCCGATGGCCGCGGCTGCTGCGATCCCGATGCCCTGAACGAAGGTGTAGGCCAACACGATTCCGGCGAACGTATAGCCGAACACCTGTACCCGGGGCGAGTTCGCCGGCAGGTAACGGCTGAAATCCGCGGCATAGCTCGCCCACGAGATCGCGAGGCTGAGCGCGATGGTGACCTCGAAGACGAACGCGCCAATGAGGTCGGGGCCATGCACGGTCGCCGGTGTGACGATGTCGTGCCCGCTGACGAGCTTTGCCGCGAACACCACGAAGGTGACGAACAGAATGACCGTGAGAACTGCCTGCAGCCGGTGAATCAACTCGTAACCGAAGAAGCCCACCACACCCTGAACCCCGAGAACCACGAGGACCGCGACCCAGAACGGGATGCCCAGCAGCGTGGCCAGGGCCTCACCGCCGAACAGCCCCACGAGTGCGTCCCAGGCAATCGACGATCCCCACTGCAGAATCCCCGGCACCACGACGAAGCCGCCGAACGCCATGCGGGAGTTGGGAAGCTGGCCCGTTCCGGTCCGAGGACCCCACGTCGACAGGTAGGCGACCACGAGAGATCCCAGCACCGTACCGATGACCATGGCCAGCAGGCCAAGCCAGAATCCGAGCCCGAGCGCGATCGCCAGCGTCCCGGTGAAAACCCCCGTCATGTTGACTTGCGGAGCGAACCAGACGGTGAACAATCGGGCCGGGTGCCCGTAGCGCTCGTTTTCACCGACCGGCGCGATGCCATGGGTCTCGACCGCCAGGTCGCCTGCTCCGGACGGGCGGCGCCCGCTGAATGTGGACGCGTTCAGCGCGCTGGATCCCAAAGACATGGAGACATTCGATCACGGCGGCGGTGGCCACCGGTTGCTCACCGCTGATTGGCCACGTCCTGGTTCATAGGTCCATAATCGAGAAACACCAAGGTGAGCTAACGATCGGAGGGTACGTGGCTGGGGCCATGAGAAGGCCATGACGGGGACAGAAGCCAGCCCGTCCAGCCCGTCCACCCCGGCCACCGCCGCCCCCCACCCGCGCCCCGCGCTTCTGGTCGCCGGGCTCAGCCTGGTTGTTCTCACGGTCGCCGTACTGCAGACCGCGGTAGTTCCCGTCCTCGGCGTCATCGCCGCGCAGCTGCACACCTCGTCGGTCGCGGTGAGCTGGGCTGTCACGGCCAACCTGCTTGCGGCGGCCGCCGCGACCCCGCTGATCGGTCGGCTGGCCGACCTGTACAGCAAGAAGCGCGTGCTTCTCGCCGTTCTGATCGTGGTGCTGGCCGGCTCGGTTCTCGCCGCGGCAACCGCGTCGGTGCCGATGCTGATTCTCGGCCGTGTACTGCAAGGCGCGTCGTATGCCCTCTATCCGATCAGCATCGCGATCTTGCGCGAGGAACTGGCCGAGGACCGGCTCGTGAGTGCGATGTCGGTGCTGTCCGGCACGCTCGGCTTCGGCGGGGGTACCGGTCTCGTCGTCACCGGTCTGTTGATGGCCGGCGACGCCGGCTATCACCGGGTGTTCTGGTTGACGACCGCATTCACGGCCGTCGTCATCGTCGTCACCGTGCTGACGGTGCCTGCCCGCAGACCCACGGTCCGCGGCACGATCGATTGGCTCGGCGCCGTCGGGCTGGCCTGCGGACTCTCCGCGGTACTCCTCGCGGTCACCCAGGGCAACTCGTGGGGCTGGCTGGCGCCGATGACCGTGGGATTCCTGGTCGGCGGCGTGGTGGTGCTGGTGGCTTGGTGGTTCTGGGAGCGGCGGGCCGCCCATCCGCTGGTGTCCACCGGAATGCTGGCAAAGCGGGCGATACTGCTGACGAACCTGGCCACCGTGTTCGTCGGGATGGGGCTGTACTTCGCATTCCTCGGGCTCACGCAGTTCGTGCAGATGTCACGCGAGGCCGCGGGATACGGGTTCGGCGCCAACGTGCTGCAGGCCAGCGTGTACTTCCTCCTGCCAGGCGCCCTCGCCGGGTTCCTCGTCGCACTGATCAGCGGCCGTTTCATCGACCGGTTCGGCGCCCGACGGGTTCTGGTGGTCGCAGCACTCGCCGGCATAGCCGGGTTTGTCATGCTCGCGGTGGCGCACGACCGCGCGTGGCAGGTCATCGTCGCCGGTGTGCTGGCCAATGCCTACATCAGCTTGGGTTACGGAGCATTGCCCGCGCTCGTGGTCAGCGAGGTCGATGCCGGCCAAACCGGCGTGGCCACGAGCATGAACGCGATCGCCCGCACGATCGGCAGCTCGAGCGCGGCCGCAGTGGTCGCGGTGCTCCTCGGTCACAGCGCGATCCCTACGGAGGCCAGCTTCGTGACGATCTTCGTCGCGGGTGCCGTCACCGCCGGACTCGCGATGGCGCTCATCGCGGTGTCACGCGCACCGGATCGGCATCGCGACTCGATGCGGAACTTGTCGGAATCGCGTGCCATGAACCACGAGTGGGGCTGAGCTACCCGACGGTTTCCCGCCGTCCCAGGCCGGCGGCCTGCGAAACTGATACAGCAAGTCAACCCATTCCGTAGCCCGCAGGCTGGTCAACGTCTGCCGTAGGTGTTCGCGTCCTTCACAGCGGATTCTCGTGCCCAAACCCCTGCCAAACGAAGGATTCCATTGTAGAAATGTTAAATCGTTGCGGAATCGCTTGCGAAGGTCGACTGAATCCGCGATTGTTTACGCACAGCCACCACGGCTGCACCTGAGGAGGACCACGCTGACCGGCCCAGACACCACTGCCGTCGAACACCCGACTGGACAGGATGGCGCACCACATACCAGCGGCAAAGCCGTCATCGAGATCGACCACGTCACGAAGCGGTTCGCCGACTACGTGGCGGTGGCGGACGCCGACTTTTCCATCGCATCGGGCGAGTTTTTCTCCATGCTCGGCCCGTCCGGGTGCGGAAAGACCACCACGTTACGCATGATCGCCGGCTTCGAGAGCCCCACCGAGGGCGCGATCCGGCTCGAAGGTGTGGACGTGTCCCGCGTCCCGCCGCACAAGCGCAACGTCAACACCGTGTTTCAGCACTATGCGCTGTTCCCGCACATGACCGTGTGGGACAACGTCGCGTATGGGCCGCGCAGCATGAAAAAGGACAAGGCGGAGATCAAACGCAGTGTCGATGAGCTGCTGGAGATCGTGCGGCTGACCGATTTCGCCAAGCGCAAGCCCGGCCAGTTGTCCGGCGGTCAGCAGCAGCGCGTCGCGTTGGCTCGCGCCCTGGTGAACTACCCGAGCGCGCTGCTGCTCGACGAGCCCCTCGGCGCGCTCGATCTCAAGCTGCGCCACGCGATGCAGTTCGAGCTCAAACGCATCCAGCGCGAGGTCGGCATCACGTTCATCTACGTCACGCACGACCAGGAAGAGGCGCTCACCATGAGCGACCGGATCGCGGTCATGAATGCGGGCAATGTGGAGCAGATCGGAAGCCCGACCGAGATCTACGACCGCCCCGCGACGGTCTTTGTCGCCAGCTTCATCGGCCAGGCCAACCTGTGGCCCGGCAGGCAGACCGGACGGATCAACCGCGACTACGTCGAAGTCGAGGTTCTCGGCACCAAGTTGAAGGCCAAACCGGGTGACACCACGATCGAGTCCGGGGGCCATGCCACGCTGATGATCCGTCCGGAACGGGTTCGGGTTTCGATGGACGCGCCCACCGGTGATGTGGCCACCGTCCCGGCGACGGTGACCGACTTGACCTTCCAAGGCCCGGTTGTGCGGCTTTCCCTTGCCGCGCCCGATGATTCGGCGATCATCGCCCACGTCGGAGCCGAACAGGATCTGCCGCTGTTGCGGCCGGGCGATCGGGTCCATGTCAGTTGGGCCCCTGACGCGTCGCGGGTTCTGCCTGCGGCCGATATCCCCTCGACCGAAGATCTCGAAGAGATGCTGGACGACTCGTAGCGATTGCCGATCGCTGACCCCTCCCCTTAACGACGCACGCGCCCGAATCCAAGAAAGGTCGCCCATGCCCAACAACACCGATCCCCGCCTGCTCGCCCGACTTGCCGCGAACCGCACGACGCGGCGGCGATTCCTCGGCGGAGGTGCCGCGGCCGCCGCAGCGCTGGCCCTCGGCCCCACCGTGCTGGCAGCCTGCGGTTCCGGCGGTGAAAGCAGCTCACCGACGACCTCGGCCGCGCCCGACGACGGATCGCCCGCGAGCGGCACGCTGCGGATCTCGAACTGGCCCCTGTACATGGCCGACGGATTCGTCGCGGCGTTCCAGACCGCGTCCGGCCTGACCGTCGACTACAAAGAGGACTTCAACGACAACGAGCAGTGGTTCGCCAAGGTCAAGGAACCGCTGTCGCGTAAGCAGGACATCGGCGCGGACCTCGTGGTACCCACCGAGTTCATGGCCGCCCGGCTCAAGGGACTCAACTGGCTCAACGAGATCAGCGAATCGCGCGTGCCCAACAAGAAGAACCTCCGCCAGGACCTGCTGAACTCGAAGGTCGACCCCGGCCGAAAGGTGACCGCGCCCTACATGACCGGCATGGTGGGCCTCGCCTACAACCGGGCCGCCACCGGACGCGACATCACGAAGATCGACGACCTGTGGGATCCCGCGTTGAAGGGCCGGGTCAGCCTGTTCTCCGACGTCCAGGACGGCCTCGGCATGATCATGCAGTGGCAGGGCAATTCCATCGAGGATCCCACCACCGAATCCGTGCAGAAGGCCGTCGACTTCGTGCGCGAGCAGAAGGACAAGGGCCAGATCCGGCGGTTCACCGGCAACGACTACGCCGACGACCTGGCAGCAGGCAACATTGCTGTGGCACAAGCCTATTCGGGAGATGTGGTGCAGCTGCAGGCCGACAATCCGGACCTGAAGTTCGTGGTGCCCGAGTCCGGCGGCGACTGGTTCATCGACACCATGGTCATCCCCTACACCACGCAGAACCAGAAGGCCGCCGAGGCGTGGATCGACTACGTCTACGACCGGGCCAACTACGCCAAGCTCGTGGCCTTCACGCAGTACGTGCCGGTGCTCTCGGACATGACCGACGAGCTCAACAAGATCGACCCGGCTCTCGCATCCAACCCGCTGATCAACCCGCCCGCCGAGATGGCCGACAACCTGAAGTCGTGGGCCGCGCTGACCGACGAGCAGACCCAGGAATTCAACAACCTCTACGCCGCAGTGACCGGGGGCTGACCGGGTGGCGGGCGTAGCCACCAGCAGCAGGCAGCGGAGCAAGATCGCTCCATATCTGATGATCCTGCCGGCGCTGGTGTACCTCGGGATCTTCTTCGTGGTGCCGTTTTTCTCGCTGGCACGCACGTCGCTGTCGTCGTCGGGCGGCTCGGTGTTCCTGCCGACGCTGACCTTCGACTGGAATTTCGGCAACTACCTGCACGCGTTCACCGAATACCAGGACCAGATCCTGAGGACGTTCGGCTACGCACTGGTGGCCACGGTTTTGTGCGCGATCTTGGCGTTCCCGCTGGCGTACGTGATCGCGTTCAAGGCAGGCCGCTTCAAGAACCTGATCCTCGGCCTGGTGATCCTGCCGTTCTTCGTCACGTTCCTGATTCGTACCATCGCGTGGAAGACGATTCTGGCCGACGACGGTTGGGTGGTCAGCGCACTTGGCGCGATCGGTCTGCTGCCCGACGAGGGCAGGTTGCTGTCGACCAGCTGGGCGGTCATCGGTGGCCTGACCTACAACTGGATCATCTTCATGATCCTGCCGCTCTACGTCAGCCTGGAGAAGATCGATCCCCGGTTGATCGAGGCATCCAAGGACCTGTACTCGTCGAACACCCGCAGTTTCACCAAAGTCATTCTGCCGCTTTCGATGCCAGGCGTCCTGGCCGGAAGCATGCTCGTGTTCATCCCGGCCGCCGGTGATTTCATCAACGCCGACTATCTGGGCAGTACGCAGACCACGATGATCGGCAATGTGATCCAGAAACAGTTCCTGGTCGTCAAGGACTATCCGGCGGCGGCCGCGCTGAGCATGGTGCTGATGGCGATCATCCTGGTTGGGGTGTTGCTCTACACGCGGGCCCTTGGTACGGAGGATCTCGTATGACCGCGACCGCGATGGCAGAGGCCACGGGAGAGGCCACCCCACCCAAGACCGTCAAAGGGTCGCCGAAATGGGGCGATCTGTCCCTGCGGATCGTTGCCGGCCTGGTGCTGCTGTACCTGTTCCTGCCGATCTTCGTGATCGTGCTGTTCTCGTTCAACAAACCCGCGGGCAAGTTCAACTACACGTGGCAGGGCTTCACGTTCGAGAACTGGGCCAACCCGTTCAAGTACCCGGCGTTGACCGAGGCGCTCAAGTTGAGTCTGAACGTGGCAGCGGTCTCGACCGCGGTCGCCCTCGTGCTCGGAACGTTGGTGGCTATTGCCTTGGTCCGCCAGCGATTTCGGGGACAGAGAGCTGTCGACACCTTCCTGGTGCTGCCGCTGACGGCACCCGAGGTGGTCATGGGCGCCTCGCTGCTGACGCTGTTTCTCGACCTCGGTTGGGCCGCGGGTTACACCACGATCCTCATCGCACACATCGCCTTCGAGGTGAGCTTCATCGCGATGACGGTGCGGGCCCGGGTGCGCGGCTTCGACTGGACCCTCGAGGACGCATCGATGGATCTCGGTGCGAGCCCCACCCGCACGTTCTTCAGAGTCACACTGCCGCTGATCGTTCCGGGTATCGTCGCCGCCGCCATGCTGTCGTTCGCGCTCTCGCTCGACGACTTCATCATCACGTATTTCGTGAGCGGTTCGACGGTGACCTACCCGCTGTATGTGAACGCGGCCGTCAAGGCCGCGGTGCCGCCACAGATCAACGTGCTCGCGACGGCGATACTCGTGGTCAGCTTGTTGCTCCTGGTCGCGGGAACGCTCTACCGGCGCAAGCGCATCGACGTCTGAACCCTGCCGCGCGCAGCCTCCCGCGTACCCGGGAACCCGCGTTCTCGGGTACGCGGGAGGCTGCTCGGGATCAGGGGGCGTCGAGCGCGACGGTGACCGCGACCTTGCCCGCCGCGTCGCGATTTGCGACCGCATGGCCCGTGCGTTCCCGGCCATCGAAGTTGAGCAAGGTGATCGGACCACCTTCGCCCAGGAAGTTGCGCCACCAGTTCTTGTTGTCGGGCGCCATCACGTTGATGGTCACCCGATCGCCGTCGCGCCTGACCGAGACCGGAGTCTCGAACGTCTGGCCCGAACGGCGGCCCTGATACCGGATGACCACAACGGTATCCCCCACCAACCGGCCCAAAACGGGGACTCGGGTGAGGCCGACGGCCGCCGCGTTGACCCAGCGCACGACCGGTGAATTGAAGATTCCACGTGCCATTTGCGCCAGAGTAGCCAAAATCAGCCCACCTCGGCCGGTACGTGCAGGTTGCGCGCCCCGGTGCGGGCCGCGCCTATACCCGCGGCCACCACGAAGCAGATCCCGACCACCGCGGCGGGCCCAGGCACCTGATGCAGCATCACCAAACCGACGACCATCGCGAAGGCTGGTTCGAGGCTCATCAACGTGCCGAACGCCGCGGTCGTCAACTGCCGCAGCGCGAGCATTTCCAGGGCGAACGGGACTACCGGCAGGAGGATGGCCAGACCTATTCCGATGAGCAATATCTCGGGAGTCAGCCGGCCGAAGACCGATGGCCCGACCGTCACGGTGGCAACGATTCCGGCAACGGGCATCGACACGGCCAGACCGTTTATCCCGGCGACTTCGTCGCCCACCCGCTGGGTCAGCAGGATGTAGCAGGCCCAGCACACCGCGGCTCCCAGCGCGTACAGCACGCCGATGGGATCGACTGTGCCAGACCAGGGTTGCGTGAGCAGCACGACACCCGCGGCCGCGAAGCCGGGCCACACGAGGCGACTGCGGCCTTTTCCGTGCGCCACCGCGACGGCGAGTGGGCCGAGGAATTCCAGGGCCGCAGCCGTGCCGAGCGGTATGCGGGACAGCGCTGCCATGAACAACAACGTGACGCCTGCGGTGACGACGCCGAGAACCACGCACGCCGAGAACGTCGACCTGGTGAATGCAGCGCGTCGCGGTCGCACGATTGCGAGCATCAGAATTCCCGCCCAGACCAGCCGCAACCAAGCCGCGCCTTCGGCGCCGATGTCATCGATCAGCGAGACCGCGAGTGCCAGGCCGACCTGCACGCACGCCATGGATCCCATCGCCATGAGTGCGCCACTACGGGCCGGGGTTGAAGTCACTTCTGCATTGAAAGACACCCAGACCGTTCACGTCCACATGATTTTCGTTGATATACCGTTCGAGAATCCCGAACGGTCCGCGAATCCTGCGCTACGTAACCGTGATCCCGAATGAGCGTTCTGTTTCCGAGAACTCAGCGTTCCCGATAAACCGTTGGTGCTGCGGTCGCAAACGGTCCTACCGTAATTCAACAGCGCAATTGTGATTCGTGACACCGCAGAAACAGTGGAGGACAAATGCGACTCAAAAATAGGTTCACCGAGAAATTCGGGATCATTCATCCCGTTGTGCTCGCCCCGATGGACTATGTCGCCGACTGGCGGTTGGCCAGTGCCGTCTCCCGGGCGGGCGGACTCGGCATGCTCGGCGGCGGCTACGGCGACGACATCTGGCTCAAAGAGCAGTTCGACCATGTGTCGGGCGCCGAGGTCGGCGTCGGCTTCATCACGTGGTCGATGGAGCAGCAGCCAGGGCTGCTCGACGTGGTCATTCGGCAGCGGCCGGCCGCCGTGTTCCTGTCGTTCAGCGACCCCGCACCACACGCCCCTGCCGTCAGCGCGGCGGGAATTCCGCTGATGTGTCAGGTCCACGACATCGAGCAGGTACGGCACGCGATCGCGGTAGGGGCGGACGTCATCGTCGCGCAGGGTGGCGAGGCCGGCGGTCACGGGACGGCCGCTCGGTCGACATTCACCCTGATCCCTGAGGTGGCTGACCTCCTGGCCCGCGAGTCGCCCGAGGTGATGCTCCTTGCCGCGGGCGGAATCGGTGACGGCCGTGGCCTCGCCGCCGCCCTCGCGCTCGGCGCCGACGGCGCGGTGGTCGGTACCCGCTTCTGGGCAGCCGCGGAGGCGGCGATCCCGCAGGCCGCACAGAAGCACGCGCTGCGGGCCACCGGTGACGAGACGATCCGGCAGAGCGCGTTCGACATCGTCCGCGGCAAGTCGTGGCCGGCGCCCTACACCGGTCGCGTGCTGCGCAACGACTTCCTCCGTCGCTGGCACGGCGACGAGCCGGGCCTGCGTGACGACCTCGAGCTTCGCCGCGAAGAATTTCGCGCGGCGGTCGAAGCGCAGGACTACGACATCGCGAATGTCATCGTCGGCGAAGTCATCGGCCAAATCACCGCCGTCGAATCCGCCGAATCGATCATCGACGACATGGTCAGCACAGCAGCCGACATCCTCGGCCGTCCTCTTTCTTTCCAGCAATGACGAATAGGCGTATGTCCCGATAGGAAATCAATGGCAGACAATTCCCCTCCCGGCCGGCCGACCTCCGCGCGGGACCTCCGCAAGATCGTCACGGCCTCAAGCCTCGGCACGCTCATCGAGTGGTACGACTTCTACATCTACGGCAGCCTCGCCGTGGTGTTCTCCGGGATGTTCTTCCCCGAGGGAAACACCGCGGCGGCACTTTTGGTGACCGTCGCGGCCTTCGGGACCGGATTCGTCGTGCGACCGATCGGCGCGATCCTTTTCGGCCGCATGGGAGATCGCGTCGGGCGGAAGAAGACGTTCCTGACAACGCTGCTCATCATGGGCGGCGCCACCACTCTGCTGGGGTTGGTGCCCGCCTACGAGCAGATCGGTCTTGCCGCCCCGCTGCTGCTGGTCCTGCTGCGGTTGCTGCAAGGCCTGGCCATCGGTGGCGAGTACGGGGGCGCGGCGATCTACATCGCCGAGCATGCCCCCGAACGGCGGCGCGGAGTGTTCACCAGCTTTCTGCAGACCACTGCCACGGGCGGTTTGGTGCTGTCGATCGGCGTCATCGTGTTGTGCCGGTTGATCGTCGGCGAGGAACAGTTCGAAGCGTGGGGCTGGCGCATACCCTTCCTGCTGTCTGCCGTGCTCGTGGTGTTCTCACTCAAGGTCCGGCTGAAGATGCACGAGTCACCGGTTTTCGAGGAGATGCGGCAAAGCGGTCGCCTCTCCCAGACGCCCGTCAAAGACGCTGTCGCACAACGGCCGACGTTGGCCCTGCTGTTGACCGTGCTCTTCGGGGTGACCGCGGGGCTGGGCGTCGCGTGGTACACCAGCCAGTTCTATTCGCTCTATTTTCTGCAGACCATCCTTCAGGTCGACTTCCTCACGGCCAATCTGTGCGTGGGAATCGCGCTCGTGGTCGCCACGCCGTTCTTCGTGTTCTTCGGCTGGCTGTCAGACCGGATAGGCCGACCACCGGTCATCCTGACCGGCCTGGTGTTGTCGGCAGCCGGCTGTTACCCGCTGTTCGCGTGGGTCCGGCAGGCGGCCATCGACGGATCTGAGGTGTCGATGGTCGTGGCGCTGACCATTCAGGTTGTGCTCGTCGCGGCGATCTACGGACCTGTGGCGGCCTTCCTCACCGAGCTCTTCCCGCCGCAGATCCGCTACACCGGCCTGTCGTTGGCCTACCACCTGGGCACGGGCGTATTCGGCGGATTCACCCCACTCATCGCACTGTCGCTCAACACCTCGCTCGACAGCGCCATGGCCGGCTTGGTGTATCCGATCGCGATCACCGCTGTCACTGCGGTGGTGTTCGTGTTGTTCCTGCGGCGGGGGCCCATGAGCCTGGTCGTCGCCCGTGCGTGGGCAGCGACCGGTGTCGTGGGAACAACTGCTCCCACTCGCGTGTCTCCTTGATGAGCGCGACCCACGCATCCCAAGAGAAAGTGAGGGTCAGATGCCACTCGTTCGCATCGACCTGCTGAACGGTCATGGACACGATCACGTCCGAGATGTAGCTGATGCCATCCATCGAAGCTTGGTGACCGTACTCAGCATCCCGGAGCGCGACCGGTTCCAGATCATCACCGCCCATGAGCCCGGCGAGATCATCGCGCTGGACGCCGGACTGGGTTTCGACCGTTCACAAGACAGCGTGATGATCCAGATATTCACGCAGCGTGGGCGTTCCATCGATACCAAGGAACGGCTGTATGCGGAGATAGCCGCGCAACTGGCGACAATCGGTATCCAGGGCGAGGACATATTCATCGGGGTGGTCGAGAACGGGCCCGAGGACTGGTCGTTCGGTTTCGGGAAAGCCCAGTACGTCACCGGCGAGCTCACCGTCCCGGACCCGAGCCGATGATGCCGGCGCACTCCCCCAGCCGCTACGGGTCGATCGCGTTCACGGCAACGGTCGTCAAACGGCAGGAAACGGCGGGTAGCAGCTTCACGTACGGGCGGTTTCGCGCCGACGGCGCCGACACCGGAACCGCTGAGGCTCTCGACGGTCGGGTTCGTGCGCTGGTCGCGGCCGCCGAGTCCTTTTTCATCGCCACCGTAACCCCGCACGGATGGCCGTACCTGCAACATCGGGGCGGCCCGGCCGGCTTCGTCCGCGTGCTGGACAGCGGGACGATCGCCTTCGCCGATTATGTGGGAAACGAACAATTCGTCACGGTAGGCAACCTCGATGCCGACGACCGGACGGCGCTGATCTTCGTCGACTATCCCACCCGCACGAGGGCCAAGGTTTTCGGACGAGCGACCGTGGTCGAACGAGCGGACGCCCCCGAACTCGTCGACGGGCTGTGCACGGTCGATGGCCGAAAGGTGCGCGGCCATAGAGCGATCGTCATCCGAGTCGAGGCAACAGATGTCAACTGCCGCAGAAACATTCCGGCACTGTGGGGCGAGGCGTCTGTTCGTGAGCGGGTGCGTCTTGCGCGAGAAGGGCTGCTCGACGAGATCCGGTTGCTCAAGCTCCGCAACCGCGAACTCGAAGACGCACTCCGGGCGCTCCGCGTAGCGGGGCCGGGTGGCGGGCCCGGGAGGATACTGAGTGATGAAACCGCGCCAGGGGCGGCTGGAAGGGACTGAGTGTGGACGTCACAGACCTGAACTTCTTTCTCGCAGTCGCCCGCACCGGCGGTGTGTCTCGTGCCTCGGCGGAGTTGCTCACCGTCCAATCGAACGTCAGCTCTCGAATACGGGCGCTTGAGGACGAGCTGGGTGTACCGCTCTTCCGTCGTCACGCCCGCGGGATGGCACTCACTTCGTCGGGCCGGCTGCTGGTGCCCTATGCCGAGCGGATCACCCAGCTGATGCGCGAGCTGACTCAGGTCGTCCGAGACGAGGGAGACCCATGTGGGCGGGTTTCCATCGGGTCGATGGAGTCCACTGCCGGACTGCGCCTCCCGGAGGTGCTGAGCAGGTTCAGCGCAGACTGTCCGAAAGTCGATCTGACGCTGTCGATCGACACCACCGATGCGCTGATCGGTCAGGTCGTCGATCAGAGGCTCGACGGCGCGTTCGTCTGCGGCCCGGTCCGGCATCCCGAACTCGTCGCCGAGCCGGTCTTTCTCGAGCAGCTCGTCGTTGTCGGCGATGCCTCGGCCGCTGATCTCGACGGCGCACTCATGCGTCGAGACCCACCGAGAATCCTCGTGCTCAAGGCCGGTTGCGCTTACCGTGCCCGCTTGGAGCAGCTGTACGAAGATCGTGACCTCCCCACGCCGAACATCCTCGAATTGTCCAGTCTGGACGGAATTCTCGGGTGCGTCGGCGCCGGGATGGGCACCACGCTGCTGCCGCTGGCAGTGGTGACCGCGTCACCGATGGCCGCGACCCTGACGGTGCATCACCCGCCACCTGAGATCGCGCGTGCCCAAACGGTGTTCGTCCGCCGGCAGGATGCGGTCGAAACACCCGCGATCGCGCAATTCTTGGCGTGTGCCCGCCAGGCCACACCGCGCGAACCGCTGCAGGCCGTCGACCGGCACACCGTGCAACCCGACCGGCTGATCTCATGACCGCGTCCGTCGGCAATCAACCCACGCAGGCGATAACTCCGCAGCGGCTCCCGCTGGCCATCGGCGCCATCGGCGGTCCCACCACGGTCATCGACTACGGCGGGCTGCGATTCGTCACCGAACCCACCTTCGATGCGCCCGGCGATTACGGCGCCTACCGCAAGGACGTCGGACCGGCGGTGACACCGGCCGAACTCGGCGCCGTCGACGCGGTGCTGTTGAGCCACGACCTGCACCCGGACAACTTCGACCACGCGGGCCGAGCGTTTGCGCAATCCACTCCGATGATCCTGACCGGCCCGCAATCCGCCGGACGGCTTGGCGGCAACGCCCACGGACTGCCCGCCTTCGCGGCAACCGAAGTGGGTGGCTCCGACAACGGTTCTGCCGTCACCGTGTACGCCGTCCCGGCTCAGCACGGACCCTCCGACGGCGATCGCGACGAGTACGGCAACATCAACACCGAAGTGACCGGGTTCGTCCTTCAATCCGGCGGCCTACCCACCGTCTACGTGAGCGGGGACAACGCGTCGATTTCTCCGGTGCGCGCCATCGCCGACCGTTTCCCGGCAATCGACATCGCGATCCTGCACACCGGCGCCGCCCGCGTACCGACCAAGTTCTCGGGCCGAGCGCTCACCCTGACCGCCGACCGCGCCGCGGCCGTGGCCGAACTCCTCGGGGCGCCGATCGTCGTACCCGTTCACTGCGAAGGTTGGTCGCTCTACAGCGAAACTCCCGAGGACATCCGCCGGTCGTTCGACGATGCGGGAATCGGCGCCCGGCTGCGTTACGCGCGACCCGGCTTCTGGGCCGTGCAGGGCACTGAGTCCGCGGGACGGCTCGGCGGCTAACGTCCGGCAGTCTTCTGCAGTTCGCGTCGTGATCATCTGTGCGACACCAAGACATGGCAGGGTGCCGGTGTGCGGGTCGAACCGAGTCCGGTGCCGCCGGTCGAGCGGTTCCACCGATTCTGTGTCCAGATCGTCGACCGCCTCCCTTTCGGTCTGAAAAATGTTGTCGCACCGACATTCCTGGGGTTCGTGCTGATCAACAGTTTCACATTCGGCGTGGACCTGATGATCCTCACGGTGCTGCACGGCGGATTCCACGTACCGCTGCCGATCGCGGTGACCGTCGGCTACGCGTGCGCGTTCGGATTGGCGTACTTCCTCAACCGGATCTTCAATTTTCGCTCGCATGCCGCGGTCGGTCCGCAGATGACGGTGTACATCGTCGTGGTGGTGATCAACTACCTGGCCTTCATCCTCGGCGTCTCGAGCGCGCTCGCCGCCTTGGGCGTGGAGTATCACCTGGCTCGCATCGTCGCAGGAGGATGCGAAGCCATCTACATGTACAGCGCGATGCGGTGGGTGGTGTTCCGCCGGTGACGCTCTAATTCAGGAACTCGACGAGCACGTCGGACATCGCAGGTATGGCGTCGCGCGAAATCACCTCGTACCCATGGGTGCTGAGGGTCGGCAGGCACAGCAGGCCGGCTCGCGGCGACAATCCGGCAGCTTTGGCATGCGATGCGTCGGACTCGAACGCGCCGAGTACCGCGGCCTGCGGAGACATGCCCAGCTTGCCGGCGATCTCCATCAACCGGTCGGCGATGTCTTTGTCGTACACGCATTGCGCGTCGCTGTACGCGACGATCGGACCGCCATCGATGGTCGTGTGGTATTCGGGCTCGGTCGGACCGACTTCGAGTGCGAGCGTGAGGTCGCCCGGCAGCGTTCGGCACGCGTGCAGCGCACCGACGCCGCCGACCTCCTCTGCGGTCGTGAACACCAGATAAACATCGCCTGCCGGGCATTGTCCCGGTTCGAAGAGCGCCCTGGCCGTCCCCAACAGCGCGGTGATGGCGGCGCGGTCGTCCATGAAGTAACAACCCAGATAGTCGCCGACATCGATCAACGTCCGCTTGCTGCGGTGGATGCACACTCGTGTGCCGGGACAGATTCCCGCCGCGGTCAACTCGTCCGGTGTCCGACCGGTGAAGATGTAGACGTCGGGCCAGTCGAGAGCCTTGTCGCCCTGGTCGGGCTTCGTCGCCCAGATCCGTTGACTCTCCTGAGTCGTGTGCTCCGAGCCCAGCGACAGCACCCCGCAGAACTGTTCGTGGGTGCCCAGCACCGCGACGGGTCCGAGACCGAAGTTGGCCGGATACATCGTGCCCAGCGGCGTGAGCCGCAATGTGCCGTCCTGCTCGACGCGCTTGACGAGCATCGAGAGCTCATCCATGTGGGCCATCACGCGCGCAGGCGGCGAACTGCCCTCGCCGCGAATCAGCCCGACGAGGTTGCCTGCGGCATCGACCCACATCTCGTCGGTGACCGGCTCCAGTTCACGTCGACACACGTCCCGGACGGCGTCCTCCTGGCCGCACGGGCCGTATGCCCACAACAGTTCCTGTAAGAGTTCACGCGAAAATGCGAGGTCCTGATCGGCCACCCCATTCGAATTACCGGAATCGACCCACTCGAAACGCGTGCTGTGCGCGCAGCCCTACTGCGGTACGGACTCGTATCCACAGATGGCGTCGACCTTGTCGGCCGACTTGCTGGCCGGATCGAACTCGTAACCCAACCACTCCCGGGCCAGGCGCCGCGCCAATTCCAGTCCGACGACGCGTTGCCCGAAGCACAGCACCTGTGCGTTGTTGGACAACACCGACCGCTCGACCGAGAAACTGTCGTGGGCTGTCACGGCGCGGATCCCGGGCACTTTGTTGGCGCTGATCGCCACGCCCAATCCGGTGCCGCACACCAACAGTGCCCGGTCGGCTTTCCCGTCGGCGACCAGTCGTGCGGCCGCCACCGCGACGTGCGGGTAGGCGGTGTCCTCGTCAGAGCCCACTCCCACGTCGATGACCTCGGTCACGCGGTCGTCGGCGTTGAGATCGCCTTTGAGCGCCTCCTTGTACTCGTACCCGGCGTCGTCGGAGCCGACGACGACACGCAGTTTCGGACGATCAGTCATGAGTTGTCTCCTGGTGAAGTGAGCGTGAAGCAGTCGCCGACGGTGCGGGCGCACAGTGCCAGCGATGTGGCGCCGGCATCGGGTGTGCCCACGCTGCGTTCGGCAAGTGGCCGGGCGCGCCCGACCTTGGGTCGCAGGTCCGCTGTCGCGCGGGCAGCCTCGGTGGCCTTGTCGGCAGCCGCCCGCCAGGCTGGTTGCCACGCTTGGCCATTCGACACCCGCTGCTCGAGGTCCTCGACGAACGGGAGCAGCGCGTCGAGCATCGTCTTGTCGCCCGGTGCGGCTCCGCCCAACCGGATCAGCGCGTCGTAGCCGTCGCGCATGCCTGCGGCGATGTCGGTGTCCGCGGGCCGACCGGTGTCACCGAGTCGGGTGCCCAACGCGGTGAGCAGAGCACCCCACAAGACGCCGGAGGTGCCACCGGCCTTGGCGGCCCAGGCCTTCCCGGCCGCGGCCAGCACCGAACCCTGCCCGCCACCCTCGCTGACCGCGGTGGCCGCGGCCTCGCGCGCCGCCGACGACCCCTTGACCATTCCTCGGCCGTGGTCGCCGTCGCCGGCAATCGCGTCGATACGGCCGAGCTCTTCTTCGGCATCGGCGAGTACCGCGGCCATCGAGTCGAGGGCGCGTGCCACGAGCCGTGCCCCTTTTCGGCCGTCTTCGTCGGACAGGTCTTTGAGAGGCGTTGTGGCCGCGACGGTTTCGGCGTCCTGATCGGAGCGCAGCTGACCGGACTCCGGTTGTGCCGTTGCGCCCTTCTTGTACGCCGGGGTGTCGGCCGGCGCCGTCCAGTACCGCTCGAGCTCCTCGTCGAGCCACATCACGGTCAGCGAGCAGCCGGCCATGTCCAGACTTGTGACCAGTTCGCCGACTTCGGGTTCGACCACGGTGTAACCGCGGTCGCGCAGCAGGCGAGACACCTCACCCCATACTACGAACAGTTCTTCGTACTTGGTGCGGCCAAGACCGTTGAGAATCACGGCGATTCGCTTCTCGGATGCGTCGGGCCGGTCGCCCAGCACACCGTCGACCAGTGCCGCAGCCAGCCCGGCGGCGGTGGGCATGGCCTCATCGGCGACGCCCGGTTCACCGTGGATCCCCAAACCCAGACCCATGTGGCCCTCGGGAACGGTGAACAACGGATGGTCGGCGCCGGGCAACGTGCACCCGTCGAACGCCACGCCGAGCGTGCGGCTCGCGGCGTTCGCGGCCTCGGCCACCCGGATCACGCCTGCCAGGTCCTGCCCTTCTTCGGCTGCCGCGCTGGCGCACTTGAAAACCGTGAAATCGCCTGCGATGCCGCGCCGCTTGGCTTCCTCGCCGCGCGGGGCGCTCGCAATGTCGTCGGTCACGGCGAAGTAGTGGGCATCGATGCCCTCGCTGCGCAGCTGGGTGACGGCCAGCCCGAAGTTCATCACGTCACCGGCGTAGTTACCGGTGGTGAGCAACACACCGGCGTCGCCGTGCGCGGCCCGTGCGACCGAGGCGGCTTCTTCCGCCGACGGCGACGTGAAGATGTTGCCGACGACCGCGCCGTCGGCGAAGCCCGGTCCTACCGTGCCGCAGAACGCCGGGTAATGGCCTGAGCCACCGCCGATCACCACCGCGACCTTGCCCGGCCGTGTACGGTGCGCCCGCACGACGCCGCCGGGCACGCCCGCGACATAGCGTGCGTTCGCGTCGAGGAAGCCGACGAGCATGTCCTCGGTGAATCGCGCGGGATCGTTGAACAATTTCGTCATCGCAACCGCTCCCCCGACTCGCTGTCGAACAGGTAGACACGCTCTGCGGGCGCCGTCACCACCACCTGTTGCTCAGGTTCGTAGTTCTCCGCCGCGGGCGTCTGCACCACGATGCCCTCTTCGATCCCGGAGACCGTGGTGGTGGCGAGCCCGAATTCCAGCAGGTGTTCGAAGTAGGCCACGGTGGTACGAACGCCTGCGCCGCCGTCACCCGTTCGCAGTGCGCAGTCCTGTGGGCGGATGCCCACGGTGACGCGGGTACCGTCGGCCACGCCGGTGACCGTGGTGTCCAAAGCGCCTGCGCCAGAGCCGACCTCGACGCGAACTTTGCCGTTCTCGACGCGTGCGACGCCGGGCAGCACGTTGATCTGAGGTTCGCCGACGAACTCCGCGACGAACAGGTTGGCGGGATCGTCGAACACCTCGTCCGGGGTGCCGAACTGCTGGACCACACCGGCGTCCATTACGGCCAGGCGGTCGGCCAGGGACAACGCCTCCACCTGGTCGTGCGTGACGACGATTGTGGTGTAGCCGAATTCGCGCTGAAGCACCTTGAGTTCGCGGCGCACGCGCTGCCGCGCCGACGCGTCGAGATGGCTCAACGGTTCGTCGAGCAGCAGGACCGGTGGGTTGCGCACCAGCGCGCGGGCCAACGCCACACGTTGCTTCTGGCCGCTGGACAGCCCGGCGGGCCGCAGATCCATCATGTCGTCCATCTCCAGCCGGCGGCTGATCGAGGCGACCATCTCCTCGGCACCCTTGACCTTGCGGGCCTTCAAGCCGTACAACAGGTTCTCCCGCACCGACATCGGGGGGTAGAGCGCATAGCTTTCGAAACCCACCCCGATGCCGCGCTTGGCGGCCGGAAGCTGGGACACCTCGCGATCGCCGATGCGGATCGATCCACTCGTCACCGTCTCGAGCCCGGCGATCATGCGCAGCGTCGTGGTCTTACCGCAACCCGACGGGCCGAGAAGCGCCACGAGTTCACCCGGCTCGATGGCCATGTCGATGCCCTTGACCGCCTGAAAACTCTCCCGGCCCCGGGACGAGTACGTCTTGACGAGGTTGGTCAGGGTGAGGCTCTGGGCCGTCTGCGTCGGCCGCGTGGCTGTAGCCGTCGTACTCACTGTGCTGCCTCCAATGGGGAATCGCTCTGTGCGCGGCCCAGTCTGGGCGTGTCGCCGGTGCCGGCGGCGAACACGTGGATGTCGGATTCGGCGACCTTGAGCCGGACATCGTCGCCTTCGCCGACGCCGTGCCGGCCAGATGTCAGGGCGATCAGCTGCGTGCCGCCGATGTCGATTGTCAACTCGATGTTGCGGCCGAGTCGTTCGGCGAGCAGCACCCGGCCGCCCAGCGAGCTAGCGCCGCTTGTGACGTGCAGGTCGCACGGGCGCAGGCCCACACGCACCCGGTCGCCACGGTCACACTCGACGCCTGCGGGTACCGCTATGTCGAGCGTTCCGTCACCGAGCCGGATCTGGCCGTCGTCGACGACACCGTCGAGCAGGTTGATCTCCGGTTGCCCCAACGCTTTTGCGACGAACGTGTCCGCCGGCCTGCGCCAGATCTCATCCGGCGTGCCGATCTGCACCAGCTTGCCTTCGCGCATCACCGCAATCCGGTCACCGAGCGCCAGTGCCTCCTGGTAGTCGTGCGTGACGTAGATCGTTGTGGTGTTGCTCATCGCCCCGAGCTGCTTGAGCTCGGCGCGCATCGCCGCGCGCAGCTTGGCATCGAGATGGCTCAACGGCTCGTCGAGCAGGTAGATGTCGGCGGGACGGACGAGCACGCGACCCAGGGCAACGCGCTGACGCTGTCCGTTCGACAGCTCCCGCGGAAAGCGCTTCTGCAAGTGGTTGATACCGAGCGTGGTCGTCACCTGATCGATCCGCTCGGCTCGCTGCGCATCCGTGTACCTGCCGGTGCGTCCGGATTTCAACGGTGACGCGAGATTCTCGGCCACGGTCTTCTGCGGGTACAGCGCATAGCTCTCGAACGCCATCGCCACGTTGCGGTGATAGGGCTCGACCCGGGTCACATCGGTGCCGCCGATGTGCACCGAGCCTGCGTCGATGTCGACCAGGCCGGCCACCGATTTCAGGGTCGTGGTCTTGCCCGCGCCGCTGGGCCCCAGGATGACGAAGAACTCGCCGTCGGCGATGTCCACCGACAGGCCGTCGACCGCCTTGGTCTTGCCGAACGACTTGTGTACTCCGGCAATCGATACGGTTGCCATCAGGCCTTCACCGCCCCAAACGACAGGCCGCGCACGAGGTACCGCTGAATGGTCAACGCCAGGATCAGCGGTGGTAGCGCGGCGATGATGGCGGCCGCGGCGGTCAGGTTGTAGTACGCCTGCCCACCGCCGCCGAGGAATTTGGTGATCGCAACGGTTACCGTGCCGGCATTGCTGTCGGCGAGGATCAGCGGGAACACGTAGTTGTTCCACGCGAAGATGAATGCCAGCAGGGCCGCCGCGGCGATACCTGGCCGCACGATCGGCAGTGCGACCATCACGAATGCCCGTCGCCGGGTGTAGCCGTCGAGCAGTGCGGCCTGCTCGAGATCCTCGGGCAGGTCCTGGAAGTAGGACCGCAGGATCCACACCACGAGCGGCATGGTGACCAGCTGCAGAACCCAGATCATGCCGACCTTGGTGTCGAACAGCCCGATCTGGTTGTAGATCACGAACAGCGGGACGATGACCATCAGTTCCGGCGCGAACCGGAACGAAAGCATCTGGAACATCAGGTCATTGGACCCTTTGTACTGCCAGCGGCCCGCCGCGTAGGCGGCGGGGATACCGATGACCAGTGACACGATCACCGCCCCACCGCAGTTGAGCAGGCTCGTCAGCAGCGACGCTTTGAAATCGACACTCGTCATCTGGGTGCCCTTGTCGGAGAGCACGGTGGCGAAATTCGACCACGTCGGGCTGAACGAGAAGTACGTCGTCGTCTGCTGTTCGGCGTTCTTCAGCGCCAGCATCAGCATCCAGAAGATCGGGAACAGCGAGAAGACGAACCAGAACACCAGGCCGACATCGGCGGCAACCGCACCGATCGACCAACGTTTCTGGCCGGGTAGCAACTCAGGCCTGCTGAACGACAACTTTGAAGCCATTTCTACGCTCCGCTCCGGCAGCACGACGCTGCGCCTTGCCCAGCACGCTCACCAGATAGCGCGCGGTGATGAACACGATGATCCAGAGCAGCAACATGTAGGTGCTGCCGCGGGAGTAGTCGAGGTTGATGATCGAGTCCTCGAACGCGCCGATCTGCAGCGTCCTCGTCGCGACGCCGGGACCGCCCGCCGTAAGCACGTAGATGTGGTCGAACACCTTGAGGTTGTCCATGAACCGGAATATGACCGCCACCAGGATGTAGGGCCACAGCATGGGCAGCATGAGTTTGCGGAACATGTAGAACCAGCTGGCGCCATCGACTTCGGACGCCTCGAACGGTTCCTTGGGCAGCGACCGGATGCCGGCGAGCACCAGGATCGCCACGAACGGGGTGAAGATCCACAGGTCGACCAGGATCACCGACCACAGCGCGTTGGTCGAGGAGAGCCAGTCGAACGTATTACCCAGTCCCAGAACATGATTGAGGATGCCGAACTGCGGGTTGAACATCAGCTTCCAGATCACGCCCGCGATGACCGGAGCGATCATCAGCGGCAGGATCAGAACCTTCTCGAAGATCTTGCCGATGATCGAGGACCGGTTGAGCAGAAGTGCCAGGCCAACGCCCAGCACGGTTTCGATCACGGTGGCCACCACGGCGAAGATCGCGGTGACTTTGACGCTCTGCCAGAAAATTTGGTCGCCAAGTACGGATTTGAAGTTCTCGAACCAGACGAAATGCGGATCGGGATTGACCGCGGCGTAGTTGAGAAAGGCGTAGTACGCGCCCACCACGAACGGATACAGGATGCCGATGACGATCACCAGGGCTGGGATCGACAGCAGGTAGGGCCGGAGCTTGCGCCGCCACGACGGGACTTCCGGCAGGGTGCGGCCCGAGCGGCCCGGCCCGGTTTCCGCGGTGGCCTCGGGCGCCTTCGATGTCTGCGTTGTCATATCGCTGGCTCCTAGAGGTTGACCTTGGAGGTATTGGTCTTCGCCAGGCTGCGCAGGCGCGAGGCTGCGTCGTCGCCGCCGTAGATGTCCTGCAACGCAACCGCCCAGTCCTTGGTGGTGTCGAAGAACTTCTTCTGCGGCGTGAACTGGATCTTCGACGAGCCGATCACGGTTTCGAAGGCCTCGAGGTAGCCGGCCTGGTTGGCCGCGACCCGCTTGAACGTGGTGTCGAACACCGACTTCCGGACCGGATCGGCGTAGATCCCGCCCTCGACGGCCTTGTTCATCGACTCCTTGCCGGTCGCCCACTGGATGAACAGCCAGGCCGGCAGCTTGTTGCGGGAGTTGGCGTTCATGGCCCAACTCCACGTCCACAGGTTGGTCTTGTAGTTGCCGTCAGGACCGGCAGGGCCCGCGTACCACCCGAGATTGCCCGCCTCGGCACTCGCGCCGGGCTTGTTCTTCGGGTATGTGGCACTGTCGGCGTCGTAGACCATCATGGCCTTGCCGTCGCCGAGATCGCCCGTGGCGTTGGGATAGTCGTAGGTCGTCCACGACGTCGGCCCGGCCTTGTGCTGCATCTCGATCCACTTGCGCGTGAAGTCGACGGCCTTGTCGCTGGCCATCTCGGCCACCAGATCCGTTCCGTCGAACGTGTAGTCGACCGCGCCTTCCCGCACGTACTGGGTCATGAAACCGGGATGGATGGTCGCCCAGGACTTCGATCCGCGCGTGGCGATGCCGTAGCGGTTGGCCGAGCGGTCGGTGAGATCGATTGCCAACTGGATGAAATCGTCGAAGTTGTCGGGCAGCCGGATACCGCGCTGGTCGAAGTACTTCTTGTTGTAGGCAACGACGTTGTTCTCGAAGCCCCACGGGATGGCCCACTGTCCTCCGGTTCCGAGCGGGTTGCCCAGGGTGAAGTCCCAGCGGGTCGACGTGCGCAGCCCTTCGAAGATGTCCTCGAAGTCGTAATCGGCTGCCGTGGCCGAACTGTTCTGCAGCCACGGGTTGAGATCCTCGATCCACCCCGGCGGGCCGTACTGCCAGATGAAGTAGGCACCCAACATGAACGCGTCGTGCTTGCCGGTGCCGCCGGCCAGCTCGGTGTTGAGCTTGGTGAAGTAGTCGGCCTCGGGCACCAGATCGACGTTCACGTCGATGCCGGTGAGCTCGGTGAACTCCTTGAGGAGCGGCTGATACGACAGCTGATACGGGTGTGGGGTCTGCAGGATGTTGAGGGTCGAGCCGGAAGCCTTCTTCCAGTCGAATCCACCGGTGACCTCGCCCGCGCCGTTGGGTGCGCTGTTCCTGCCTCCGATGCCGCAGGCCGACAGCACCGGCACGCTGACCGCGGCCGCTCCCGCCAATCCCATGGCGGCCAACATGTTTCGCCGCGACATCTGCGGCCCCTTGGGATGCATTTCTCGCCTCATTGCGCTGTTGCCTTCTGCTATGCCGGGATCAGGGAGACCTTGACCGATTCCTTCCCACTGGCCACCAGGTCCAGGCCTTTCTGGAATTCGGTGAGCGGCAGTTGATGGGTGCAGATCTGATCCATCGGCAGGATGCCGGATTCGATCATCTTGATGGCGGCGGGCCAGCAGTACGGGCCGAGATGTGCGCCGAGCACGTCGAGTTCTTTGTCGTCGCTGATGATGCTCCAGTCGACGGTGACGTCGCTGCCGAAGACGCCGTACTCGACGTAGCGGCCGAGCTTGCGCAGCAGGTTCAGGCCCTGCGGCACCGCGGAGGTGTGACCGGTGCCCTCGAGGTAGACGTCGGCGCCGTAGCCCTCGGTGAGTTCCTTGACGATGGATTCGGCGTCCTGCTCGGCGATGTTGATGGTCAGGTCCGCACCGCAGCGCTCGGCGAGCTTGAGCTTCTCGGGGGCCATGTCGAGCGCGATGACGCGCATGGGGTTCTTCGACTTCGCGCCCGCGACCATGCCGAGGCCGATCGGTCCGCAGCCGGCCACGACCACGGTGTCCTCGAACGTGATCTGGGCGCGCTCGACGGCGTGCAGCGCGCATGACAGCGGCTCGGCGAACGCGGCGTGGGCCGGTGGGATGTCGGCGGAAACCTTGTGCACGAGCGCTTCTGCCGGATACACCATGTAGCTGGCCATCGCGCCGGGCGTGCGCCGCTTGAAGCCGTACAGGTCGTGGGGCTGGCACATGTGGTACTGGCCGCGCTTGCAGAACCGGCATTCCCAACACGGCACGATCTGTTCGGATACGACGCGGTCGCCGACCGCGATGCCCCACCGCTGGGCGGCCTCGTCGTCGAGTTCGACGACCCGGCCGACGAACTCGTGGCCGGGAATCACCATGGTCTCGGCCCATGCCGGCCGGTTTTCGTCGCCCCAGAACTTCGCCGCACCGTGATAGCACTTCAGGTCGCTCGCGCAGATGCCCACCGCTTCGACGCGGATCAGCGCCTCACCCGGACCGCGCTGCGGTACCGCGACCTCTTCGAGTCGGTAGTCGTGCGGGCCGTGACACACCACTGCCTGCATCTTCTCGGGAATCTGTTGGGACATTCCTGCGCACCTTTCGAACTGTGGTTGCAGTCACATTAACCAACCTATGCACATATGTCCAGAACAAATGTTCAGAGAATCTTGACCGCGAACAGATGTTCAGTGCCATACTCGATGACGTGCCCCGGTCCGCCCAGCCAACGTCGCAGGCCAATGTCGACGGTTCGCCGCCCGACGGCGAATCCGGCCACTTCCCGGCCTCGCTTCTGTATGCCGCAGCAAAGCTCTACTACAACGAGGAAGCGACCCAGGCGGAAGTCGCAGCACAGCTCGGCACCAGCCGTGCGACCGTCAGCCGCCTTCTGGCAGAGGCGAAGCGGCGCGGCATCGTCCGAATCGAGGTCGTGCCTCCGGACGGTCTCGGCTCCGGGGACATCGCCGCCCAGTTAACCCGTGCACTGGCGTTGAACACCGTGTTCCTCAGCCATCCCCTTCCGCATCCCGGCCCCGGCCGAACGCATGTCGACGTCATGGGCGGGGCGTTGGCCCCCGCGGTCGGCCGCGCCTTGTCGGCGGCCGGCCTACTGCCTGGTGACGTGCTGTTGGTGTCGTCGGGGCGAACGGTCTACGAGGTCGCGCAATACGAACTGGTCGATCTGCCCGGCGTGCTGGTCGCCCCCACCGTAGGGGGAAACGATCAGCCCGAGGAGTGGTATCAGACCAACGAGATCACCCGGCTGGTCGCCAATCGGGTCAGCGGCAGGCCCAATTATCTGTTCGCGCCCGCACTGCCGGGCCCCGACCTGTACCCGTCGCTGATCAACGACCCGAGTATCCAGCGGGTGCTGAATCTGTGGCCGCGGGCGCGGTGTGCACTGATGGGCGTCGGTGCGCCGCCGCTGCTGCGCTCGGACATCCCCAGATTCGTGCCGACCGAGTCGAGTTCGCTGCGGTCAGCGGTCGGCGACGTGTGCTCGCGATTCTTCGACCGCGCCGGGGAACCCGTCGAATTCGACGGCAGTGACCGGCTCATCGCGGTGGAACTCGAAGCGCTGCGCCATGTTCCGGTGACGATCGCGGTGGCCATCGGCAAGGACAAGGTCGAGTCGATCATCGCCGGGGCCCGCGGTGGATATTTCAACCAGCTTGTGACCGATCCGGCGACTGCCGCCGCCATACTCGAGACCACGGAGTCGAAGTGACAACTCTCGCCGACGCACGCTATGCCGGGGTGCTGCGACTTGACGGTAAACGCGCACTCATCACCGGCGCGACCAAAGGTATCGGCGCCGACATCGCCCGTGCCTTCGCATCCGCCGGAGCCCGGCTCGTGCTCAGCGGACGCGACTCCGGCGAACTCGACGCCGCGCGTTCCGGCCTGGCCGACGAGTTCGGTGCCGAAGTTCACACCGCGGCAATCGATCTCGCGCATCCCGATGGCCCGTCCGAACTTGCCGCCCTGGCCGCCGACGCGTTCGGCGGTCTCGACGTGCTGGTCAACAATGCCGGCATCTCGCATCCGCAGCCGGTGATCGACACCGATCCGGCGCTGTTCGACGCAACCATCGCGGTCAACCTGCGCGCGCCCGCGCTGCTCGCGTCGGCGGTCGGTGCCGCCATGGTGGCCGCTCGCATCCGCGGATCGATCATCACTGTGGCTTCGGCCGCGGCATTGGCGCCGTTGCCCGACCACTACGCCTACTGCGCGTCGAAGGCCGGTCTCGTGATGGCCACGAAGGTGCTCGCCCGCGAACTCGGACCACACGGCATCCGCGCCAACTCGGTGTGTCCGACCGTCGTGCTCACCGAGATGGGCCAGCGGGTATGGGGCGACCAGGCCAAGTCCGCGCCGATGATCGCCCGGATTCCCTTGGGCCGCTTCGCCGTACCTCACGAAGTGTCCGATGCGGTGGTGTGGCTTGCCTCGGATGCGTCCAGCATGGTCAACGGCGTCGACATCCCCATCGACGGGGGCTACACGATGGGCTGAGCGGCCAATCGGTGCACCTGGTCTTTCGTCGCCGGATACAACTCGCACCAGGTTGCGTAGAGGTCGTCGTACAGACCGCGGTACCGGGCGTCGGGTTTGATCTCCGTGGCGATCTTGGCCCAATCCGTATCGGGCGACACGAGTCCCACGCCGATCGCCGCGAGCAGTGCATCGCCGTAACTCGCCCCGATCGCCTGCTCCGGCACCAACTGTGGACGTCCGGTGATGTCGCTGAGCGCCTGAGCCCAGATCGGGCTGCGGAGCCCGCCACCCACCGCGACCGTGCGGGCACCCGTGTGCGCGTCGTCGAACCGCTCCAGAATCTGGCGAATGCCGAACGAGATGCCCTCGTAGGCCGCCCGGAACAGATGGCCGCGGCCGTGCCTGAGCGTCAGCCCCGCCACCACGCCGCGTGCCTGTGGATCGAAAACCGGCGTGCGCTCCCCCGCCAGATAGGGCAGCACGAGCAGGCCTTCGCTGCCCGGCGGCACGCGGCTGGCCTCGGCCATCAACTCATCGAAGGACGCGCCGCCGGTCACCGTCTGCAGCCAGCCGATCAAACTACCCGCAGTCGATGTGCCTGCGGCCAGCGCCAACGTGCCATGCTCCACACCGGTCGTCGTCCACAGCGCCGGATCGCTGTGGTAGTCGTCGATGATCTGCACCAGAAACATCGTCGACCCGTACATGAGCATCTGGTCGCCCGGCCGGCGCACGCCCACGGAGAACGCCTCGGAATACGCGTCGACCGTGCCCGCGGCCACCGGCGTGCCGGCCGGAACTCCGGTGGCCGCGGCAGCCTGCGGAGTCACGGTTCCCACCACATCGCTCGGCCAGACCAGCCGCGGCAGCGGCAGATGACCGCAAATCCGTTGTGCCCATGGCACATTCCACGCGAAATCGCGGGTGGCGTACAGCGGATCGCACTGGCTGGCGGTGTGGTGGTCCATCACGTATTCGCCGGTCAGCTTGGCGGCGATGTACGAGTTCGACCCGTACCAGCCGGTGGCCCGCTCGAAAACCTCGGGCTCGTGATTACGCACCCACTCCAGTTTCGGGCCGACCGCCTGGCTCGACAGCAGTGTGCCTGCCCGCTGCAGGATGGCGGCTTCGCCGAGTTCGTCGGTGAGTGCCGAAATCTCGGCCGACGCCCTGGTGTCGATGCCGTAGAGAATGGCAGGCCGCAACGGCCGTAACGCGTCGTCGCACAACACCAGACAGGGACCGACGCCGCTCACGCACATCCCGGCGAGCTTGCCGCCGCTCGGCACCTGCGCCATCAGCGCGGCACTGATCTGGCAAACCTCGCGCCACCACAGCTGCTCGGCGTCGACCTCAGCCCAGCCCGGCCGGGGAAGATCCATCGAGTGCGGGACGGTTTCGGTCGCGATCACCGATCCCGACGCGTCGACCAGGACGCCTTTGGTGCTCCCCGTCCCCATATCGATTCCGAGCAGCAAGTCCACGCCGACAACCCTACGACGCCGCCCCGTGGCGGTGGGTCACCTCGGTGCGGTGCGATCCGGAAACGGGTCGTTGGCAAAGTCGATCTGGGCCGAGGGATTGCTCACCGCCGTGACCAGACCGGTCCCGAACGCACCGGCACTGTCGAACAAGGTGGACGAGCCGACCGCGATTCCGTCGGCTGCCCAGTGCGAATCGGCCTGCACGCCGACCCAGTCATCCTCCGGCAACCGTGACAGCGCCACGGTGAGATCGCCGTTGATGTAGCCGACGCCGTTGGTACCGAGATTGGTGACCAGGCTGGTGCCCTCAGCGGCCATGGCGGCGCGCACGAACGGCGAGTTCTGCCGTCCGTCCACCACCGTGATCGTGCGGTTCATGAAGCGCTTGCGCGAGGTGTTCTGGTGGTCGGCGATGGCGCGGCTCCATCCGTTCGCATCGCTGCCCATATACGTCATGCGGTCACCGTCGACCTCGGCAGGCGGCTCGAACCGGACGTCGGACACCCACTCCTCGCCGTGCGGCGCCGACGACCGGCGGTACTGCGCGAGCGTCGCGCGGGCCACCGTGACGCCGTCCTGGACCAATTCGCATTCCGAGTTGCGCACGCGCCTGCCGTCGCGGATCAACGCGACCTTCGTCGTCGTCGGCACTCCGCGCGCGGCCTTGAACAGGTCCACGGTCAACCGGGCAGGCAGAAACTCGGGCAGGCCGAACGCCGACTCGAGCGCCTGCGCCGCCAGCCCGACCAGCGCCGGGCCATTGAGGTGATCTTCGCCCCAGTGGCTCTGGGCGAACCGGGTCGGCTGGAACCGGTCCTGGTCAGACTGCGTGAAGTGCGCCGCGACGTCGGTCATTCGCGCATCGTCGCACTCACGCTTCCCCGACGGTCGGCCGGGGCCAGCTCTTGAGCGGTAGCGGTATCCCCTCGGCGGGCCGCAACCGGTCGAGCACCAGACGCAGCGGCGGCCACGTCGACCTGCCGCGCCGGGTGAACGCGAACGCCGTGAGGACGACGTGCGGGTCGGACAGCGGCAGTACCTTGACGCCGTCGCGCGCAGGCCGCGTCGTCGGCAGAAGCCCCACGCCATAGCCCGAGAAAATCAGATCTTCCACGAGGTCGAGGCTGTCGATCTGATGGGAGATGTGCGGGGTGAACCCGGCCAGCGACGCCAAGGTTCGTACGGCATCCTCGTCAGCGGTGTTGCGCGAGTTGACGATCCACGAGCGTTCGGAATAACTCAGCAGGTCGGCGACCGTGTTTGGATCAGCCTCGGGCACCCCGAGACCCCAGGGTGTCGACCACAACGCGACCGACTCGAGCACCGCGTCCGGAGATGCGGGCGCCAGGTCGTATTCGTATGTCAGCGCCAGATCGAGGTCGTCGTTGACCAGGAGCTCGAAAGCCTCGATCGGTTCGTGCTCACTGATGACGACGTCGACATTCGGGTGCGTGTCCGCGAGATCGTGCAGGATCGGCAGCAGCGAAACCCGGATCCCGGTGGCGAATCCACCCACCCGCAAGGTGCCCGCCGGCTCAGCGTCGGGATCGAGGTCCAGCCGCGCCGCGTCGACGGCCGCCAGAATCGTGACCGCGTGATCGGCCAGACGCTGCCCGGCGGGCGTGAGACGGACGCGGCGCCCGTCGGGTTCGATGAGTTGGGTGTCGGTCTCTTTGGCCAACGCCGCCAACTGCTGAGACACCGTCGAGGTCGTCAGGGAAAAGGCATCGGCGACGGCCCGCATCGAGCCGAGACGTGAGAGTGCCAGCAACAAGCGAAGGCGCCGCGTATCCACGAACCCCATTGTTCACGGCGCACGCCCGCCACCCGATCAGCTTGGGGACCGCCGGCACACCGCCGTCCAGCAGCCGTCTTCATCGCACGACAGCTGGGCGGCCGGGCCAGGGCATCGGGTGCGCAGCGGGCTGCAGTTCTCGAAGCAGGTCGCCGCGATCGCCGAGGTTGCCGACCCCGCATGACGGGCGGGCGTCAGGAGGGCCTCGCCCGCGGCCGGTGGCGTCATCGTGGCTCCTCGACTGGACCGAATCTGCGCTTTCGCTGTTCAGTGTCGAGACCACGTCCGGCACTCACACGCGTAGTCGACTACTCCAATCCGGCCTCACCGGCGGTAGCTCACTGCCCCAGTGTCAGTGGCTGCGCAGCCAGATACTGTTCGACGACCTCGGGCGTCGGCGCGGCGGTGTACGGCGTGACGAGGCCCGGTGTCCACGACGGCGGTGCGTCGTGTTGCGCCAGTGCCCAGGCGGCCTGGCGCGCGGCGCCGAGCGCGACGTACTCGCCGGGCGGTGGCACCTGCACCGGGCGGCCCAAGATCGCCGGGGCGATGCGGCGGACCGCTTCCGAACGGGCACCGCCACCGACCAGGATGATGCGTTCGATGTCGACGCCGTAGCCCACGATCTTGTCGATGCAGTAGGCCATCGACGCCAGCAGACCTTCGACGCTGGCACGAGCCACGTTGGCCGAGTTAAAGTTTCCCACCGTCACCCCGTGCAGGGCACCGCGTGCCCGCGGTAGATTCGGTGACCGCTCCCCCTCCAGATACGGCACCAACGTCAGGCCATCGGCGCCGGGCGGAGCCGACAGCGCCAGGCGGTCGAACTCGTCGAAGTCGACCCGCAGCATCGCGGCCGACGCGGCGAGCACCGGTGCACCGTTGAGCGTGCAGACCAACGGCAGCTGCCGGCCGGTCGCATCCGCGAACCCGGCGACGATGCCCTCCGGATCGTGTGGGGCTGCGCTGCCCACCGCACTGACGACCCCCGAGGTCCCCAGCGAGACGATGCAGTCGCCCGGTCCGGCGCCGAGGCCGAGCGCTGCCGCGGCATTGTCGCCTGCACCCGCGCCGATGACCGCCCCGTTGGCCAGCCGGCCTGCGCCATCGCGCGGGCCGACGACGGTGGGTACCGCCGGCCGCCTGCCGCGCATCGCGAGCTCCAGTAGATCTGGGCGGTATGTGTCGGACTCGGCCGAGAAATAGCCCGTGCCGCTGGCGTCGCTGCGGTCGGTGCGCAGATCGGCGAGGTCGGTCGAACCGGACAGCCGCCAGCTCAGCCAGTCGTGTGGCAGACACACCGCAGCCGTCGCATCGGCATTGCCGGGTTCCTTGTCGGCCAGCCAGCGCAGCTTGGTCGCGGTGATCGAGGCCACCGGCACCACACCGACGGCCTTAGCCCATTCGGCCGCTCCGCCCAGTTCCTCGACCAGATCGGCCGCGTTCGGCGCCGAGCGGGTGTCGTTCCACAACAGCGCATCTCGCACGACCTGACCGTTTCGATCGAGGCACACCATGCCGTGCTGCTGGGCGCCGACCGAGATCGAGGCCACGTCGTCGAGCCCGCCTGCCGCACTCACGGCGGTCTGTAGCGCCTCCCACCAGCGGTGCGGATCGATCTCGGTTCCGCCGGGGTGCGGCGCCGAGGCCGAGCGCACGACCGCGCCGCTCTCGGCGTCGCAGACGACGATCTTGCAGGACTGGGTCGATGAGTCGATGCCGGCAACTAGAGACACGCCTGAGAAGCTACCCCGATGGGACGGTTCGTGGCCTGCGTGGTGATTGTGGTGTCGATGTATGCCGGGGTCATACCGAGTGTCAACGCCGCCTGCGCGGTGAATGGGGACTGCGATTTGGCAGCGCGCGTGGCGGCTGCCGACGACTACCTGGCGACCAGGCCCGGCACCGTGGGCTACGTCTTGCGGGACCGGGCGTCGGGCGCCGTCTACCGCAATGCTCATGCGGGAACGCCCGTGTGGACAGCCTCGACCATCAAGCTCGCGATGGTGGTCGACCTGCTCAGCAGACATCGGGCCGGTGCGATCACGCTGGGCGAGTCCGACCGCTCGCTGATGGCCGCGATGCTGCACGTCTCGGACGACGACGCCGCCGACACACTGTGGGCGCGTTTCGGCGGCGCCGACCATCAAGCGTTCAACGACGATTTCCCGTCGTACGGCATGACCGGGTTGCGGCCGCAGCGCGGGTTCAGCGCCACATACCCGTACTGGGGTTTTCAGAAGGCCACGCCCGACGACCTGGATCGCCTCATGAACTACGCGCTTACCGAATTGGACCCTGCCGACAGCGCCGGCATCGTCGACGCGCTCAAGCATGTCGGCGCCAATCAGCAGTGGGGCGTTTGGGGTGCCGGCCCGGATATGGAACCCGGAAACAAGAATGGGTGGTCGCTGGAGCAGGGCGGCTGGGTGGTCAACACCGTCGGATTCGCCGGCCCTCAGCAGCGGTACACGCTTGCGGTGATGAATTCACTGGGTGAGCAGGGCGGCTATGACGACGGTGTGGCCACCACGACGCGCTTGAGCGAGTTGCTGCTCGCCGGACGGCACTGACCCCGCGAAGACGCAAAACCAGGTTTGCGCGTGCGCTTTCGGGGAATTCCTACCCGCATGTTGATCCGAAGAATCGCACGACCCATGTTGTCGGCCACGTTCATCGCGCGCGGAGTGGATGCCTTGCGTAGTCCGAAACCCGCCGCCGACGCCGCACGTCCGACGCTGGGCGCGCTGAGCATGCTGCCCGCTCCCGTGGGTCCGAATGTGCCGACGAACGCCGAAACAGTGGCCCGGGTCAACGGGATGGTTCAGGTCGCGGGTGGGCTGTTGCTCGCCACCGGCAGGCTCCCCCGGCTGACCGCTGCGGCGCTGGCGCTCAGCGTGGTTCCCGGCAGCCTTGGCGCACATAGTTTTTGGAAAGAGACCGATCCGCAGCGGGCGGCCGATGAGCGAAAAGCCTTCCTCACCGACGTCAGCCTGATCGGCGGATTGATCATCGCGGCGGCCGATACCGCGGGTAAGCCCGGGTTGGCCTGGCGCGGACGGCATGCCGCCCAAAAGGTGACCGCGACAGTGGCGGCGGCACTTCCGGCCGGAGCCGCGGCCAGTGATTCGCTGGCCGACAATCCGGTCGTCGAGAAGATCGGCCACGGTCTGGCCGTCGGCGCCGAACGCGGCCGCGAACTCGCCGACGTCGCCCGCGAACGTGCGGCCGAACTCGCACAGGTCGCCCGCGAGCACGCACCCGAATTGGCCGAGGCGGCACGTGAACGCAGTGCCGCCCTGGCCGATGTGGCTCGCGAGCGTGGCGGCGTCCTTGCCGAGGCCGCCCGTGAACGTGGCGGTGTCCTTGCCGACGTCGCACGCGAGCGCGGTGCGGTACTGGCCGACGTCGCCCGCGAACGTGGCCCGGAACTCGCGGAAACCGCTCGGGAGCGCAGTGCGGCGCTGGCCGACCGCGCGCGAACGCAACTCGATCAGCGGCGGTGACCGGTATTTTCGAGGCATGACAACGGGTGACCTTCCACCGCAACCGGGACCCTACGGACAACCGGGCGGCTACCCACCGCCGTACGGGGCACAGTCCCCGTACGGCGCGCAGACGCCGGGTGGGTTGGCACGGCGGTTCTTCGCACGCGTGATCGACGGCATCGTCGTCGGGATCGTGGCCTTCTTTCTGGCATTCTTCACCGATTCGCTGTCGAGCTACTGGGTCACGGGGTTGTTCACCGGGCTCTTGATGTTCGTGTACTTCGTCGGTTTCGAAGTCACGCAGGGCTGGACGCCGGGCAAGAAAATGCTCGGGATGGCAGTCCAGGGACCCGGCGGTACCCCGAAGCCGACTGCGGCACAATCGGCGATCCGCAACGCGTTCACGCTGCTGCCGATCATCCCTCTTGTTGGAGGCTTTCTCGGAGTCGTCGCCATCATCGTGATCGCGGTGACGGTCAGCGGCAGCCCCACAAAGCAGGGCAAGCACGATGAACTCGCAGGCGGCACGCAGGTCGTCAGGCGCTGAGCCGGTATCGATGAGGCCCCCAGTCCCGGTGGGATTGGGGGCCTCGCCGTAGGTGCGGTCAGATCACCAGGCCGAGCAGCAGCACGAAGATCAGACCGGCCACCGACAAAACGGTCTCCATGATCGACCAGGTCTTGATCGTCTGGCCGACCGACATGCCGAAGTACTCTTTGACGAGCCAGAAGCCGGCGTCGTTGACGTGGGAGAAGAACAGCGATCCGGCTCCGACGGCGAGCACGACCAGCGAGACCTCACCGGTGCTCATGCCCTCGACGAGTCCCAGCATGAGCGACGATGCCGTGATCGTGGCAACCGTGGCCGAGCCCGTCGCCAGGCGGATCAGCACGGCCAGAACCCACGCCAGCAGAATGACGGAAACGTTGGCGCCCTTGGCCCATTCGGCGAGCAGCGTTCCGATTCCGGTATCGACCAGCACCTGCTTGAAACCGCCACCGGCCGCGACGATCAGGATGATGCCTGCCACCGGAGGAAGTGACGTCTCGACGCTCTTGACGATCTGATCGCGCGTCATCTTGGCGCCGAGCCCGAGGGTGAACATTCCGACCACCACAGCGATCAGGAGCGCCATCAACGGACGGCCGAGAATGTCGAACGCGACACGTAACGGGTTGTCTTCGTTCTCGATGAAGATGTCGGCGAGCGCCTTGCCCATCATCAACGCAACCGGCAGCAGAACGCTGAAGATGGTGATGCCGAAACTCGGCCGCACCTTCGTCTCGGTTGCAGTCTCGGTGGCGGTGCCGGTGCCGGTGGATGTGGGTGTGCCTGCGGATGTCGTTGTGCCGCCGCTGGACGGCGAAGCCTCGGAGGTGGTGAAGCGGTCGGGGGCCTCAAGCACAACCCAGCGTCCGGCGAGCGTGCCGAACAGCGGGCCCGCCAGAATCAGGGTCGGGATGGCGACGAGAACACCCAACGCGAGCGTGATGCCGAGGTCGGCATTGAGCAGACCGATTGCCGTGAGCGGCCCGGGGTGAGGCGGCACCAGGCCGTGCATGACCGAGAGGCCGGCCAGTGCCGGGATTCCGACGGTGATGAGCGACAGCTGCGAACGTCGCGCGATCAGGTAGATCACCGGCATCAACAGGACCAGGCCGATTTCGAAGAACATCGGCAGGCCGATGATGGCGCCCACCAACGCCATGGCCCACGGCAGCGCCCGCGGTGAGGCGTGACCGACGATCGTGTCGACGATCTCGTCCGCGCCGCCGGAATCGGCGAGGAGCTTGGCGAACATCGCGCCCAGGGCGATGAGGATGCCGACACTAGCTGCGGTGCTGCCGAATCCGTCACCGAAGGACTCCAGCACAGTGCCGACGTTCTCTCCCGCGACGATCCCGACGGCCAGTGCGCCGAAGATCAGAGCCAGGAAGGGATGCAGCTTGGTGATGGGGATCAGAACGACGATCAGCGCGATGCCTGCGAGTGCGGCCAACACCAGTTGCCAGCCCGCGGCGACCGGTTGTGCCAGTTCGGGATCGGCCGCCAGAAAGCTCAGGGCGGAGTTCATCGGTTCTCCTGTTCGGTTGTGCGGGTGGCGGTTTGAGCGACGTAGCTGTCGATGATGGCGTCGATGTTCTGGTCGACGTCGATGGCGATACCTGCTTCATCGGAGTCGAGCGGCTCGAGGGTCTGAAACTGGGATGCCAGCAGGCTCGGGGGCATGAAATGCCCGGGGCGGCTGGCCTGGCGACGGCCGATGACTTCCGGCGATCCGGTGAGATGCAGGAACTGAACGTCTGGGCAGTGCCGCCGAAGTTGGTCACGGTACTTGCGCTTGAGTGCCGAGCAGCTCATCACGCCGCCGTTGTCGTGGTCGGCGAGCCATTCGCCGATCGCCTCGAGCCACGGGTAGCGGTCTTCGTCGTTCAGGGCGTGGCCGGCCGTCATCTTGGCGACGTTGGCAGGGGGGTGGAAATCGTCGGCATCACCGAACGGCACGCGTAATCGCTGAGCCAGGGCGGCTCCGACGGTTGACTTTCCCGACCCGGACACGCCCATGACGACGATTGGTGATCCCATCCGCTCCACCTTGTTGTTGTGCTTGCCGTCACACAGCATGGCTTAAACGTCAGATCATTGCAAGAGAATCTCGCTTTGATCTGTTTTTATCTCAGTCACTGACCGTATGACAGGATGTATATGTGTCCTTGCCCTCTAACGTCGGCGCGTTGCACGGCAACGTGTTGACAGCGCTCGGCACCGCGATTGTGTCCGGGGAGTTCCCCGCTGGACACGTGTTAACCCTCGAAGGCGTTGGCGCGGAGTACGGCGTGTCCCGCAGTGTCGCGCGCGAGGCGATCCGCGTACTCGAGTCGATGGGCATGATCGAATCCCGCCGCCGCGTCGGGATCACCATCCAGCCATCCACCAAATGGAATGTCTTCGACCCCAGGCTGATTCGATGGCGGCTGGAATCCAGTGACCGGGCCGCACAGCTCGTCTCGCTGTCCGAACTGCGCCGGGGCTTCGAGCCTGCGGCCGCGGCATTGGCGGCCCGCAGGGCCAACCCCGATCAATGCCGCATCATGGCTGCCGCGGTCTCCGACATGGTGGTTCATGGGCGGGCCGGCGACCTCGAGGCATATTTGCTGGCGGACAAAGTGTTTCATCGGACTTTGCTCGAGGCCAGCGGAAACGAGATGTTCCGCGCGCTCAACGACGTCGTCGCCGAGGTGCTGACCGGCCGCACCCACCACGGCATGATGCCCGAGATCCCCAACCCCGCGGCGATCGAACTGCACGACGAAGTCGCGCGTGCCATCAGACTGCGTGACGAGGACGCAGCCGAACGGGCTATGCGCGCCATCATCGACGAGGCGGTGACCGCGGTCGCCGACAGCGATCCGAACAATGGTTAACTGACGGCGTGGGTCGCACGCCATCGCTGGCGCGTCGTTTCTTCGACCGCCTGGAACCGGTACACGCTGTCACGTACTTCGCGCCGGAGTCCCGCTCCGCACTCGACTCGCTGGGATATCGCGGGTTCTGGATGAGTTACTTCGCCGCGCGCTCGGCGCCGTTCGGGGTTGTTCCACCCGAAGTCGTCGCCGCGGTGTTCTACAACTTCACCGCCGAACGGGTGGCCAAGGCGTTACCGGCGGCCTGGGACATCGCCGGCCCGGCAACAGTTCTGGCGGTACGCCTCGAATCCGCGGTGGCAGCGCTGCGCAGGTGCGGCGTGACGGATGACGATTCGACCCGCACCGCGGCCGCACTCGCCGCCAAAGCAGCGCGTTCGGCTCCCCTGGACGGCCGGCCGCTCTACGCCGCCAACCTGGCGCTGGACTGGCCCGACGATCCGATCGCCAAGCTGTGGCACGCCGTCACGCTGCTGCGCGAACAACGCGGCGACGCACACGTCGCGGTGCTCGCGGCCGAGGGCATCAGTGGCCGCGAATGCAACGTGCTGCACGCCGCCGCGGGCCGGGTTCCGCGCGACATGATCATGCGCAGCCGCGACTACGACGACGAGCAGTGGCAGCATTATTCCGAGTCACTGCGGCAACGCGGCTGGCTGGACGCCGACGGTGCCCTCACCGAGGCCGGCCGCGCGGCCAAGCAGGCCGTCGAGGACCGCACCGACGCGCTGGCGCTGCGCGCATTGGAAACGTTGACCGATGACGAGGTCGAGACACTGTTCGGCGCCCTGACTCCGATCACACGTCGGGTGGTGGCCGCCGGCGACGTGCCGGTTGCCACGCCGATGGGCTTGAGCCGCCACGACCTCGACGACGACAGCGCGCATCTCGCCTGATCGCGCTCAGCGCGGGGCGTACATGATCAATCCGACGCCCACCAGGCACACCAGCGCCCCGGCGACATCCCAGCGGTCGGGCCGAAAACCGTCAGCCACCATGCCCCACGCCAACGATCCAGCGATGAACACGCCACCGTAGGCCGCCAGGACCCGCCCGAAATGGGCGTCGGGCTGAAACGCCGCGACGAAGCCGTAGGCGCCGAGCGCGATCATTCCCGCACCGATCCACAGCCAGCCGCGCTGCTCGCGTACGCCCTGCCACACGAGCCAGGCGCCGCCGATCTCCAGCACCGCCGCCAGGACGAACAGCAGGATCGATTTGAGAACCATCACGCTACGGTCAGGCGACGCCGAGATAGGCGGCACGAATACTGTCGTCCTCCAACAGTTCCCGGGCCCTGCCGGTACGGGTGACGTTGCCGGTCTCCAAGATATATGCCCGGTCGGAGCGGCTCAGCGCCTGCTGGGCATTCTGCTCGACCAGCAGAACCGTGGTGCCCTGCGCGTTGATGTCGGCGATGATCTTGAAGATCTGCGATATCACCATGGGCGCCAACCCCATCGACGGCTCATCGAGGAGCAGCACTCGCGGGCGGGCCATCAATGCCCGGCCGATCGCGAGCATCTGCTGCTCCCCGCCGGACAGCGTGCCGCCCACCTGGCTGCGCCGTTCGGCCAGCCGGGGGAACGTTTCGAGCACCCAGTCCAAACGCTCGGCATGCTCGTGCTTGGACGCGAATTTACGTCCGTAGCAACCCATTTCGAGGTTCTCGAGCACGGTCATACCGGGGAACACGCCGCGGCCTTCCGGAGCCTGGATCAGTCCGTCAGCGACCCGGCGGTGCGCCTTGACGCGTGAGATGTCTCGCCCTTCGAACCACACCGAACCCGATGTCAGTGCCCGCAGGCCCGAGATCGCCCGCATCATGGTGGTCTTGCCCGCGCCGTTGGAGCCCAGTAGCGTCACGAGTTCACCTTCGTGAACGACGAGCGATACGCCGTGCAGCGCTTGGATTCTGCCGTAGTGTACGACGACGTCGCGGACCTCAAGCAGGACCGGCCGGGTCGATTCGGATTGCGTGTCAGACGGTGTCATCGGGCACCCCCAGATAAGCGGCGATGACCTTCGGATCCTCGCGGATCTCGGAGGGCAGGCCGTCGGCGATCTTGCGGCCGAACTCCAACACCACGATGCGGTCGGTCACGCCCATCACCAGACGCATGTCGTGCTCGATCAGCAGCACGGTGTAGCCGTCATCGCGGATCTTGCGGATCAGGTCGATCAAGGCGGCCTTCTCGCTCGGGTTGAACCCGGCGGCAGGCTCGTCGAGGCACAGTAGCTTGGGCTCGGTGGCCAGCGCGCGGGCGATCTCGAGCCGGCGCTGGTCGCCGTACGGGAGGTTCTTGGCTTTCTCCTCGCCACGGTGCGCGATGCCCACGAAATGCAGTAGGGCCGCTGCCCGTTCGATGGCTGACTTCTCTTCCCGCCGGTGCCGGGGCGAGCGGACCAACGCGCCGGGTACCGACGTGCGGTGGCGCGCGTCGGTACCCACCATGACGTTCTCCAGCGCGGTCATCTCGCCGAACAGCCGGATGTTCTGGAAGGTACGCGCGATGCCGCGCCGGGTGATCTGGTGGCGTTTGATCTTGCCCAACGGCGCGCCGTCGAACGACACCGAGCCCGAACTCGGCCGGTAGACACCCGTGATGGCGTTGAAACAGGTGGTCTTGCCCGCGCCGTTGGGTCCGATCAGGCCGAGGATCTCACCGCGACGGATGTTGAACGTGACCGCGTCCAGCGCCACGAGCCCACCGAATTTGACGGTGAGATCGTGAGTCTCGAGCAGCACCTCACCTTCGGCGGCGTTGATCTCGCGGTGGACGCCCGCCAGTTCTTCGATGGTTTCCTCGGCGACTTGCGGCGGTTCGGTCACTGAGTCCCCTCCTTCACCGGCGTCGCCCGCAACAACCGGCGTGCCGAGTTGCCGTAGGTCAGCAGCTGTTGGCGTACCGGGAACAGGCCCTGCGGACGGAAGATCATCAACACCACCAGCGCGAGCCCGAAGAACAGGTACTTCAGGTCTCCCATGTTGATACCGAGGAAGTGCACGCCGAGCAGCCGGTTGGGCAGGTAGACGATGATGAACGCGCCGAAGATCACGCCGAGCTTGTTGCCCTGCCCGCCGAGCACGACCGCGCACAGGAACAGCATCGAGTTGATGATGTTGAACGTCGGCGGCGCGACGTACTGGACCTGGCCGGCGTACAGCGCGCCGGACAGCCCACCGATCGCGGCGCCGATCACGAACGCCCACAGCTTGAACCGGAAAGTGTTGACGCCCATGACCTCCGCGGCGTCCTCGTCCTCGCGGATCGCGACCCACGCCCGGCCGACCCGGCTGCGTTCCAGGTTGCCGACGAGCAGCAGGATGCCGACCATCAGGATGAGCCCCAGCCAGAACCACCAGGTGCCGTAGTTGGCCACGCCGGTCGAATTGCCGCTGGAGAAAACACCGTTGGGCAGTGTCTCGCTCTCCCCCACCCGCGGGTAGGCGACCTGATTGAGACCCCGCGACCCGTTGGTGATGTCGGACAGGTTGTCGGCGAGCAGCCGGATGATCTCCCCGAAGCCGAGGGTGACGATGGCCAGGTAGTCGCCGCGCAGCCGCAGGGTCGGCGTGCCGAGGATGAGACCGGCGAGCGCAGTCACCGCCATCGCCAGCGGCACGCACGACAGCCAGGCCCAGTCCTTGCTGAAGAAGCCGTCGGGGCCCATCTTGTTCCACGGACTGTCCGGGCTGGTCAACAGCGCGACGGTGTACGCGCCGACGGCGTAGAAACCGACGTAGCCGAGGTCGAGCAAGCCGGCTTGGCCGACGACGACATTGAGGCCGATGGCGATGATGGCGATCATCGCGAATTGCGCCATCGTGCCGCCGAAGCTGATGCCGGGGGTGTTCAGAAAACTGGGGGTGAACAGTGGCAGCAGACCAAGCAGCGTGAAGCCCACGAGGCCGACACCCCACTTGACCACCCGCGGCAATGTCGACCACGAATCGCGCAGGACGTCACCCGGTGCCAACAGTGTCCTGGTGACCGGGCTGCTGTTCTCGGATGTGTGCTTGTCGCTCATACCCGCGCCTTCCCAAGGCTCTCACCGAGTATGCCCGTCGGGCGGAACAGCAGAACCAGCACGAGCAGAACGAATGCGACGACATCGCGCCACTGGGTACCGAACACCGCCTGCCCGTAATTCTCCATGATTCCCAGCAGCAGACCGCCCAGCAGGGCGCCTCGCAAGTTGCCGATACCGCCGAGCACCGCAGCCGAGAATGCCTTGATGCCCAACAGGAATCCGCCGGAGTAGATGATGCCCTGCGGCACTTTCAAGGTGTAGAGAAGCGCCGCGGCGCCGGCCAGCAGGCCGCCGATCAGGAACGTCGTCATGATGATCCGCTCGCGCGATACGCCCATCAGCGTTGCGGTGGTCGGGTCCTGGGCCACCGCGCGAATGCCGCGGCCGAACTTGGTGCGGTTGATCGCGATGTCGGTGAGCACCGCGAACACCAAAGCAGCGCCGATGATCACGAGCGTCACGTTCGACACGGTCGCACCGAAGATCGTGAATTGCGTCTTCGGCTGAACCAGGGTGATGGGCTGTTGCGCATTACTGCCGCCGTAGCCCTTCAGCAGTTTAGGCAACACGAAGTGGACGAACTCCTGCAGGACGAACGACATACCGATCGCGGTGATGAGGAACGTCAAGGCGCGCGCGTTGCGTTTTCGCAGCGGACGGTAGGCGATGAATTCCAAACCGACGGCCGCCGATCCCGAGACCAGCATCGCGAACAGCATGGCGATTCCGAGATACAGCACGGTGAGCGCGATGCCTTTGTTGTAGGCGTTACCGCTCGGCGTGAACCCGAGGATCACGTCGAGACAGAAGTATGCGCCGAACATGCCGAGCATGAAGATCTCGGAATGGGCGAAGTTGATGAGCCGCAACACGCCGAACACCAGCGTGTATCCCACCGCGACCAGCGCGTAGATCGCGCCCCACGAGAGGCCGTCGATCGTCAACTGCCAGAAGCCGTTTCGCAAGCCCTCGAGGTTGAAGCTGATGTTGTCAGCGAGGCAGACGTACTGGTCGACGCACTGATGGATCATCCGGTGGCGACTCCCTGATAAGCGTGGTGAAACGAAACGCGTCCGAGTCCCTGGTGCGGCCTCGGACGCGTTTCGTCTGGTGGACTACTGGACGTCGTACATCCAGATGAGGGTGGTGGTCAGCTCACCCTTGTCCGTCCATTGGTACTTGCGGGCGACGCCCTGACCCTCGTAGTTGCGGACGTAGTTCAGCAGTGCATCGCGTGTGATGGCACCGGAATCGATGCCCTTGAGCAGGATGGTGCCGAGGTCATAGCCCTCGGTGCTGTACGTGCCGGGCTCCTGGCCGAATTTCTGGGTGTACTCGTCGGCGAACGCACCGGTCGCCGGGCCGCACGGGCAGGACAGCAGCGCGCCCTTCGACGACTCGCCGGCCTGCTTGACGAACTCGGGATCCTTGGTGCCGTCCGCGCTGACGAATGTCGCTTCGACGCCGCCGTCCTTGAGCTGCTGGACGAACGGCGCGGCCTCGGAGTAGTACCCGCTGTAGAACACCGACTCCGGCGCCGCACCCTTGATCTGGGTGACCGCCGCCGAGAAATCCTTGTCACCCTTCTTGACCGAGATGTTGCACGCCGAATCGGCAACCGGCCCAAGGGTCTGACGCACGGCCTCGGCGAGACCGAGGCCGTAGTCGGTGCTGTCGTCGACCACGCACACCTTCTTGTGGCCGAGCGTGTTCTTGAGGTAGTTCGCCACCGAAGGACCCTGCACACCGTCGTTGGCCAGGCCGCGGAAGAAGGTCCGCCAGCCGTTCTCGCTCAGCGTGACGTTGGTGGCCGACGCCGTGGTGGCCACGAGCCCGGCTTGGTTGAACACGTCGCCGGTGGCCTTGGTCTCGCCGGAGAACGCCGGGCCCACCAGACCGATGATGAACGGTTCGTCGACGATCTGCGGGGCCACACCGGTGGCCTTCTGCGGATCTCCTTCGGTGTCAAAGGTCTTCAGCTGCACCTGGCAGCCGGCGTTGGCGGCGTTGTGCTTGTCGATCGCGAGTTGCACACCGTTCTTGATGTTGATGCCGAGTGCGGCATCAGGCCCGTTGAGCGCGCCCATCATCGCGATCATCACCGGCGGGCAAGTGGCCTTGCCGTCCCCGGCGGGATCGGCGGGGGCAACACCCTCGGCAGCTTTGACCTCAGCACCGTTCTCGTCGATCTGAACTTTCTCGACGATCTTCAGATTGGTCTGGGCTGCTTCTTCCTCCGGTGTGGACTGGTTGCAGCCGGCAATGGCCAGCGCAACCACACCCGCACTACCGAGAGCAAATGCTTTCCGTGCCACGCGACCGCGCACGCTTCACCTCCGGGTCAGTGTTGTCAGCGGCGCCGACGCCAGCACCTCGGTGGGGCTGGCGTCGATGCTTCGGGTAGAACATAGCCGCCGCCCGGCCATAGTGCGGGATGTTGAGGAATTGAAGCGTGCCTGTCGCCCAGATGACCAGCAGGAACCAATTGACGGAAACGTACTTGTTACAGCTGGGCCCGGCAGTCGGCTAGCTCGACGGCGCTCCGTCGGCTGGGTCCTCGAGTGTTTCCAGGACCACCTCCGCGACGCGTTTCATCGTGGTCCGGCGGTCCATCGCGGCGCGTTGAATCCACTTGAACGCTTCGGGTTCCGACATCTTGTGCTTGCTCTGCAGCAGGCCCTTCGCGCGCTCGACGAGTTTGCGCGTTTCCAGCCGGTCCGACAGCGTCGCGACTTCGGTTTCCAGCGCGGCGATCTCGGCGAACCGGCTGACGGCGACCTCGATGGCGGGAACCAGGTCGGTGATGTTGAACGGCTTCACCAGGTAAGCCATCGCCCCGGCATCACGCGCCCGTTCCACGAGCTCACGCTGACTGAACGCGGTGAGGATCACGATCGGGGCGATGCGCTTGCTGGCGATCTCCGACGCGGCGTCGATCCCGTCGCGTCGGGGCATCTTGACGTCCATGATCACGAGATCCGGCCGCAGGCTCTCGGCGAGTTCGACGGCCTCTTGCCCGTCGCCGGCCTCGCCGACAACCTCATAGCCTTCTTCTCGCAGCATCTCGGCGAGGTCGAGGCGGATGAGCGCCTCGTCCTCGGCAACGAGTACCCGGCGCGGTTTCTCAGAGTCTGTCGATGACCCGGTCATGGGAGACATTGTGTCGTGGTGGGCACCGATGAGCGACCGCGGGGGCATCCTCTATGGTGGTAGGCCGCAGCACCGAACGGTGCGCACGCCCTCGTATCCCAACTGGCAGAGGAAACGGATTCAAAACCCGTACAGTGTGAGTTCGAATCTCACCGAGGGCACCCATCACTGCTGTCCGAGCGGATCCAATTGCGCGGCCGAGGCATCGTCGGCCGTCGTCGACTCACTGAGCGCCTGCCACTTCTCATCGGAGGCCAGCAGATCGCGTCCGGCGGCGGTGGCGTACTTGTAGGCGTCGGCACCGACCAGAAGCCGCAACGGCGGGTCCTCAAGACCGACGACGTCGAGCACGAGCCGCGCGACCTTGACCGGATCACTGGCCGCGGTCGCGTCTCCGGAGCTGTGCCGCGCCGCCATCGCACCGACGGTTTCGGCGTACTCGGGCCGTATCGGGGCGATCTCCATCGACGACCCCGCCCAATCGGTCCGCATCCCACCCGGTTCCAGCACGGTGACCGTGATGCCCAGCGGGCCGACTTCCTGCGCGAGCACCGATGAGAAGCCGCCGACGGCCCACTTGGCGGACTGGTAAGCACCGAGGCCGGGGGTCGCCAACCGCCCGCCCACCGACGACACCTGGATGATCCGGCCCGAACGCTGTGCGCGCATCACCGGCAACGCGGCCTGCGTCAACCGCACGACACCGAACAGGTTGGTTTCGACCTGGGCGCGGAAATCGGCCAGTTCGACGTCTTCGATCGCGCTGAGGTTGGCATAGCCGGCGTTGTTGACCAGAACGTCGAGTCGCCCGAAGCGGTCCACCGCTGCCGCGACGGCCGCCTTCACGGCGGTGTCGTCGGTGACGTCGAGCGGTACCACCATGAGGCGCTCGCCGGCGAGATCGTCGAGCGCGGAGCTGCCGCGTGAGCCTGCGACAACGCGATGGCCGGCATCGAGAGCCGCGCGCACGATTTCCAGACCGAGGCCGCGGGACGCGCCACTGACCAGGAACACAAGAGATTGGGATGTACCCATGACGACCTTCTAACTAACTAGTTTGTTGATAACAATGTCAGTCAACCCCCGATGGGCTGAGCTGTCAACTAAACAGTCAGTTGATATCCTGTGAACATGGTTCGAGACGCCGAAGCCACCCGACAGCGCTTACTCGAGGCCGCCCGCGACGAGTTCGCGGCTTATGGCATCGCCGGGGCCCGCGTCGACCGGATCGCCGCCGCCGCCCAGTCCAACAAGGCACAGATCTATCACTACTTCGGCAACAAGGACGGCCTGTTCGACGCCGTGTTCGACGTCATGTGCCGTGAAACCCTCGACGAAGTGCCGATCGATGCGACGGATCTGCCGGAGTACGCGGGCCGGTTGTTCGACTCCTACCGGCGCAGACCTTGGGTGCAGCGGATCGCCACCTGGTACCGGCTGGAACGCGCGAGCACGGCCGACCTCCTCCCCGTCGTGGTGGCCAGTAACACCGCGAAGATCGAAGCCATCAGCGCCGCGCAACGGACAGGCACACTGCCCGACCGCTTCGCGCCGAGCGTGCTGCTCGGCCTCGTGTTGCACCTGTCGGGTTTCTGGAGTTCGAACACGCCCGAGTTCGACGCCGCCGTCGACATCGCATCGCCTGACGCGCAACGCCGAGTGGTTGTCGACGCCGTCGCGGCCCTGGTGTCGTAAACCGCTGTTACGGCAGGAATCGCGCGATCTGCGGCGACGGCAGCGTCTGCGCCGCACGCGCCTGACGGAAGCCGATCGCTCCGCCTGCGGCAGTGAGCAATGTCAATCCGGCGACGCCGGGCAACACCGCAAACAGCAGATCCGAGGTGCTTGCGGCGCGCAGATAATCTGCGTAGCCGATCCGGAATGACTCCGGAACCGCTTGCGGTGCAGAAGGATTCGCTGCCGGCGGCGGGGCACTCGGGGGTTCGAATTTCGGCGCATCGGGGCTGGGGGCAGCCGGCGCGGAAGGCGCGCCACCACCGGACGGTGCGGCGGGAAGGGCTGGCAGCGCGATCGGGACCGGCGGTACAACGATAGGGACAGGCACGACGGGAGCCACCGGCGCGGCAGGCACCGCCGGCGTCGCAGGAGGCGCGGCGCGGACGACGATCCCGCGACTGCTCGGTGTCGTGGGCACCGGCGCCAGATTGGGCGCCCGGCCGATGTTGCTGTTGGTCGGCACACCGCCGCCTCCACCGCCGCCGCCCGAGACCGCTGCGGGCGGTGACTGGCCCGCGCCACGGAACGTCACCGACCCCGGCGCGTTTGCCGACTCCGGCGCGCGGTCGGCTGTTGCGGCCGACTGACTTACGCCGCCCGGTTCGGGCCGCGGTGCCCTCTTGGGCCCCGCCGGTCCCAGTCCCCCGGCCTTCTTCGAGCCGCCGTTCTGCTGCGCTCCCACCTTGGGGCCGCGATCGGACTTCTTCTTGTTCTTGTCCTTGTGATCGAAGATGTCCAAGATGTCGATGTCGATGCCGAACAGATCGGCCGACGCCACCGCCGTACCGGCGACACCGGGCCCCGCCACCATCGCGCCACAAGCGATGGCACAGCCGATGGCCGTATTGCGCATCCACGAACGGTCCACGCTCAAAGTCCCCCGGGAGATCAGCGGCGCCCCCGCCGCACTCGCTGGAAGAACCCATTCTGACACATCGAGCGCCCGCGGAGTTTGCTGGACCGCGGTCGCATTCATGTGACGGTGTTCACGAATGTCGGCAGACTCCCGTCTCTGCGGCGATACGCTTGCGTCTGTGGTGGTCAGCGAGTTCCGGCGCTCGGTGTGCATGCCCGAGCTGGCGCTGGACAACCGCGTGCCTGCGCGCACCCGGCACTATGCCGAGAGCGTCGCCAGCAGGCTGCGCGTTCTCACCATCGCCACGTGGATCGCGGCAGCGGTATCGGCCGCCTTCGGTGTCTTCCAATTGATCGTCGGCGGCCAGATGTGGCAATTCGGCTTGCTCAATCTGGCCTTCGCGAGCCTCTTCGTGACGGTGCCGCTGCTCTACCGGTTCGGTGAACTGATCGCGCCGCTGACCTTCTTCGCCATCGCCTACGTTTCGGTGACCCTGTTGTGTTACGAGATCGGCACCGGGTCGGGGTTGCAGTTCTACTTCCTGGTGGCGGCGTCGCTCGTGGTGCTCGTGCTTGGCATCGAGCGCATCGTCCTGGCCGCATCGCTGGTGACCATTGGCATCGCGGCCACCATCGCGCTGGAACTCCTGGTTCCCGATGACCGCGGGCTGGGCCCGCCGTGGACCCTGACCGTCGGGTTCGTCATGTCAACGGTGTCGGCCGCGGTCATGGTGGTTGCGACGGTCTGGTATTCGCTTCGCGAGATCGGCCGCGCCGAAGAGGCGATGGAGGCCGAGTACCAACGCTCCGAAAAACTGTTGGCCAACATACTTCCCGCGACGATCGCCGACCGCCTCAAGGATCCGTCGCGGACCATCATCGCCGACAAGTACGACGATGCCTCGATTCTGTTCGCCGACATTGCCGGTTACACCAAACGTGCGAGTGACACCACGCCGACCGATCTCGTGCGGTTCCTCGACCGTCTCTACACCGATCTCGATGCCCTGGTGGACCGCCACGGCCTGGAGAAGGTCAAAACCAGCGGGGATTCGTACATGGTGGTCGCCGGGGTGCCCCAACCCCGGCCCGACCATATCGAGGCGCTGGCCTGTCTGGCACTCGACATGGCCGAGGCCGTCGCAGATCTCAAAGATCCACACGGCCGGGAGGTTCCGCTCCGGATCGGCCTGGCCGCCGGGCCCGTGGTCGCAGGCGTGGTCGGAGCCCGCAAGTTCTTCTACGACGTATGGGGCGACGCCGTCAACGTCGCATCACGCATGGAGACCACCGACGTCGAAGGCCGAATCCAGGTGCCGCAGAACGTCTATGACCGCCTGCTTCCCGCGTTCCTTCTTGAGGAACGCGGCGAAGTCGAAGTCAAAGGCAAGGGCGTCATGCGCACCTGGTACCTGGTCGGCCGGCGCGACGACGAAGCGGTGCGCGCGTCGCTGGAAAACACCGGCGAAGCGCACACCGCCTCCGCGATCCGCCCGACCGCGAGTTAGATCTTGCGGTTCTCCGACTTGATCAACCAGGCCAGCTTCTCCAGCCCATCGATCAGCTGATGCAGGACATCGGCCGTGCTCGGGTCCTCGGCGTCGACGGCGTCGTGGACCCGGCGCATCGTGTCGACCGTCGCGTAGACGCGGGTCGTGATGAGGTCGACGACGTCACCCGTGCTGCGCTCGTAGGCCGGGAACTCCGGCAAGCTCGTGGCGCCGGCGACGGTATCGGAACGGCCGTCGGGCACGGCGTCAAGCGCACGCATGCGCTCGGCCACGGTATCGGCGCCTTCGCGGGCGAAATCGACCAGTTCGTCGAGCTGCAGATGCAGATCCCGGAAGTTGGTGCCGACGACATTCCAATGCGCCTGTTTGCCTTGGAGCGCCAACTCGATCAGGTCGACGAGAACCTGCTGCAGGTTGCCGCTGAGCTCAGGAGTGGCCTGGTAGCCCTGGATTTCTGATTCGGTTCGACGTGTATTCATGCCAAGTGCAACCGCACCCAATCTGGAATCAATCCAGATTATGGTCGATGTGTCGCCTCTCACATAGAAGGTTGCGTTGGGCTCGACCCGGGCTCGCCCTGCTGGCTGAGGAGACGCGCATAGCCGGCGCCCATGCCCAGCAATATCTGACCGACGACGATGAACACCGCCACGCGGAAAATGCCTCCCAAGGTGCCCAGGTCGAACAGGAACAGCTTCGCCATCGCCGCTGCCACGAGCGCCAGGCCCGCACCGATCGGCAGTGAACGCCGACTCTTCGGCTGCCGGGCGGCGTAGGTGAACAAGCCGGCCGCCGCCGCGATCCAGCAGATGGTCGCCGCCATGTGACCGGCGAAGAACCCGCCTCCGGTGCCGCCGATCAGCACACCGAGGGTCACCGTGAACGTCGTGACGGCGTACCCGATCGCCGCCGCGGCCGCGATCCACAGCGCGCGGATCGTATCGTCGTCCGACACGTGCGCCAACGCCCGGACGATCACCAGCGTCGCGCCGATCACGAGGATGCTGGCGACCAATACCGAAACCTCAACGCCTGAGCTCATTTCGGTTGCGTGCACCAACGTGCGCGGGGGCGCGTAGCCGAGATAGAACGCGCCGCCGAACAATCCGAACCCGGCAGCGGCCCATCGGCCGATGGCGTCGCGCCCGCCGGCGGCGCCGACCACGATCGCCATCGCCAACAGCACAGGCCCGGCCAAGGAACCGTCGAACGCGACGATCACCGCGACCAAGGCCGCCGCCGCTGACAGCGCGCCCCACACGCCGCGTACGGCAGCCACCACGCCGGGCAGTCGGTCTCCGAGCGCGACGACCGCCAAGAGTCCCGCGGCGAGCGCCGAGATCATCAGGGCCGCGAGCACCCGATCGACACTGGCCGAAACACACAGCAGCGGGACCACGCCGACGGCCGCAAGCACGGCCATCGTGGCAGGCCTCGCCGTAGCCCGCAACAGTACAAGCGCACCGGTGATCGCCAGCATGGCGGCAAGTACGCAGGCCGTCGCCAACATCAGATCCTCGCGATCGCCGATCGCTGCCGACGTCAGCGCGAGCAACAGTGGGACCGTGCTCGCGGCAGTGCGTGCCGCATACATCCAGAGCCAGTCCCGCCCGTACTGCACTGGCAGCGACGCGGCGGTCAGCGCGAGCATGAACCCGATCAGCAGCAGCGTGATTCCGTCGGTGAGCAACGGCGCCAATCCGATCAACGGGACCAACACCAGTAGCCCGAGGTGCTCGGAGTTCCAGCGCCTGGCCATCATCAGGCCGCCGCCACCGATGGCCGAAGCGAGGGCGAGCCCCGCAGCGGCCGGTATCCAGGCGTAGATCGTCGTCGCCGCGATCACATCCATATACGCCGCCGCGACACCGGTCGCGGCGAGTGCGATAGCGCCGACGCGGCCGCCCGGCCGCCGGTAGAGCCAGTGCGCGGCCGCGACCAATGCAGCCGCGAGCGCCGCGCCGGCGGCCACCCTTACCTCCGGGCGCAGGATGCCCGCCTGAGCGGCCAGCACCAGCAGGAGCACCACGCCGATGAGCGTGACCGCCACACCCGCGACGGCAAGCACTTTGCCGATCCAGCCTTCGGACCGCTCGGGCGGTGCTTGCGGCCGTGGTGGCGACGCAGCCGGATACACAGGTGCCTGCGGCGGTTGCGCATACATCGGATACTGCGCCGGAATCCACTGTGGCGCCGCGGGTTCAGCCCGGTTGGCGAGTAACCGGTCGAGCTCGGTCAGGTCTGCTGACGCCCTGGCCAGATAAGCGGAGATGGCGGTGAAATCCGCCGAGAGCCGGGCGACGAGGGCACGCTGCGGATCGGTCATGTTTGTCAGCGTGACAGCGAACGACCCCGTTGAGATGAGTAGGACTACTCGTCCAGGCCGTGCTCGATCGCGTAACGCGCCAACTCAACCCGGTTGGCCACCTGCAGCTTGCGGAACGTCGCCTGCACATGGTTTTCCACGGTGCGATGACTCAGCGAGAGCCTGGCGGCGATCTGCTTGGCCGTCAAACCCTTTGCGACATAACGCAACACCTCGGTTTCGCGCTCGGTGAGCGTGGGAGTGGCCGGACCGTCATCCGGTCGTTGTGCGATGCGCCGATACTCACCGAGGACCAATCCCGCCAGGCCTGGTGTGAACACCGCACGGCCTTCCGCGGTGGCGCGCACCGCCGCGGCCAGTTCGGCCTTCGACGCGCTTTTCACCAGGTAACCGGTGGCGCCGGCCTTGACCGCCTCCAGCACATCGTCGCGTTCATCGGAGGCCGACAACACCAGAACGCGCGATGACGGCGATACCGCGAGGACCTCGGCTGTGGCCTGCACTCCGCTGCCGTCGGCCAACCGCATGTCCATCACCACGACATCGGGGCGTACCACGGCGGCGCGGCGACCTGCCGCCGCCACCCCGTCGGCCGTCGCCACGATGTCGAACCCGTCGTCGGCAAGGTCGCGCGCCACCGCATCACGCCAGATCGGATGGTCATCGACCACCATCACTCTCAGCCCGCCGTCTGACATCACTCCCCCTTTCGCGGGCGCGGCACCGTCAGTTCCCATTCGGTGCCGCAATCCGGTCCCGTCGTCAACTGGGCACTGCCACCCAGCCAGTCCATGCGGCCGACAATGGATTTCGAGATCCCGAGCCGGCCCTGCCGTTGGGCCTCGGCCAAGCGGCCGTCCGGAATACCGACCCCGTCGTCGCGGATGCTCACCGTCACCGAATCCCCCAGATCCTCGAGGAGTACGAAGGTCCGGGCGCCGGGACCGGCATGGGCGGCCACATTGTCGAGCGCATTCTCCGCGGCCGCGAACAACTCGGTGGCCGTGGCATGTTCGAGCAGGACGGGCTCGGCAGGCAGGCTGACCGAAACCCGGTCGGACGCCCTGGTACGCAACAAGGCGCCAACGTCGGTCAGCGGACCCGAGCCCGGACCCGCCTCGGCGCCGGTCGCACTGACCAATCGGCGTAACGCTCGCTCCTGCTCACCGGCGAGCTCGGCCAACTCCGCTGCCTCGCCACCGATTTCGCGACCCTTTCGGGAAACGAGGGCCAACACCTGAATCGCCCCGTCGTGCACGCGCCGGGACAGTCTTTCCCGTTCTTCGAGTGCTGCCGCCAGCCGAGCGGCCCGTTCCAGTTCGGCGTGCGCCCGTCGCGCGGTCTGTGCGGCCATCCCCACCGCAAGTCCGACGGCGAGCTCGATCACGATGGTGGCGTTGCGGCCGAGGTTGACGCTGACATGGCCCTTCAGTGCCGCGGCCGCCGCCATCACCGTGAGCCCGGTGGCCATACCGCCCATTGGGCCGAATTGCAGTGCGGCCGAGATCGTTGCGTTGGTGGCCCACAGCGTGGTGGGCCACGACTGATTGTCGGCCACCCACTGATCGGCGGCCACCACCTCCGTCGACAGCATCAGCACAACGACGACCGCGATCTCGGCGATCACCCACGCGCTGCGCCGCCCGAACCCCTTCAGGTAGGCGAGCGCGCACGCGATGCTCCACGCGATCAGACCGGCACACAACACCCAGGCCAGCGCAGGCCGCTCCAGATCCCCGTTGATCGCGATCTGAAAACCCAACGCGTAGATGCAACTCAGCAGCCGAAAAACCTGCGCAGCCCGCCACAACGGCGTAACCGGGTCGGGTCGCGGCTGCATTTGCTCAGCATAAAGTCGCCGAGCGCTTGAATCCGCACCGATCCTTGAGCCGGGACTACTCCGCTCCGCGGGCGACGGGCCGGTCGGGATCGGAGATCCACTCCGACCACGAACCGGGGTATAACGCGGCGTCCACCCCTGCCGCAGCCAGCCCGGCCACGGTGAGAGCCGCCGTGACGCCGGATCCGCAATAGGTACCGACGGAACCACCTCCGGACAGACCGTGTTCGGCCAGCAGCGCCCGGAGTTCGGTATCGGGCAGCAGTGTGCCGTCATCGGTGAGCAGACCAGTACTGGGAAGGTTGGTCGCACCGGGGATATGACCGGGGACCGCGTCCACCGGTTCGACGTCGCCGCGGAAGCGTTCAGGTGCGCGCGCGTCGAGCAATACCTCGACGTCCGACGTCGCCCGTTCGGCGGTCAAGGTCTGTCGCGCCCCGGCATACAGGTCGGCATGCACCACGCTGACATCGCCGGGTTCTGGCGTGACCGGGCCGGTCTCCAGCGGCCCGCCCGCTGCCGTCCAGGCGGCCAAGCCGCCATCCAGAATGCGTACATCGGCGATTCCGGCCGCCGTCAGCACCCACCACGCCCGCGCCGACCCGGCCCGGTTCCAGTCGTCGTAGACGACGACCGGCACGCCGGCCCGCACACCCCAACGCCGGGCCGCCGCCTCGAGGTCGCGGCCCGACGGCAACGGGTGGCGGCCGCGGCCCGGTACGCGGTGGTCGGCCAGCTCGGTTTCGAGCGAGACGTACACGGCGCCGGGAAAATGGCCCGCGAGATAAGCCTGCTCGCCGTCGGGTTCGGCGAGAGTCCAGCGCACATCGAGCACCGTGACCGGATCGCCCGCAGCGATGAGCTCACGGAGTTCGGAGGCGGAGACGAATACGTCCGAGCGCGTCGAAGCCACCCAATCGAAGCTACATCACCTTCGACAGGAAAGCCTTCGTGCGTTCGTGTTTCGGATTGCTCATGACCTCGCGGGGCTCACCGCTCTCCACGATGACACCGCCGTCCATGAACACCAGTTTGTCGGCGACCTCACGGGCGAACCCCATCTCGTGGGTGACCACGACCATCGTCATGCCTTCGGAGGCGAGCTTTTTCATCACCCCGAGGACCTCACCGACGAGTTCGGGGTCCAATGCCGAAGTCGGCTCGTCGAACAGCATGAGCTTCGGGCTCATCGCCAACGCCCGCGCGATCGCCACCCGCTGCTGCTGCCCACCCGAGAGCTGGGCCGGATAGGCATCGGCCTTGGCGGACAGGCCTACCTGATCGAGCAGATCCTTGGCCCGTGCCACCGCAGCAGCCTTCTTCACCTTCTTGACCTGGATGGGCGCCTCGATGATGTTCTCCAGCGCCGTGCGGTGCGGGAACAGGTTGAAGTGCTGGAACACCATGCCGACGTCACGGCGCTGCTTCGCAGCGTCCTTCGGACGCATCTCGTGGAGTTTGCCGCCGCGTTCCCGGTAGCCGACGAGTTCGCCATCGACATAGAGGCGACCGGCGTTGACCTGCTCGAGGTGGTTGATACAGCGGAGGAATGTCGACTTCCCCGAGCCGGACGGGCCGACGAGGCACAACACCTCGCCTTTACCGACCTCAAGCGTCACGCCCCTGAGCACCTGCAGCGCGCCGAAGTTCTTGCACACGTTCTCGGCGCGGACCATCGCGGTCATGGATGCGGCTCTCCCATCTGCGCCTTGGCCAACGCTTCGAGCTGCTTGGACGTCAGCTTCCGTGACGCACCACGCGCGTAATACCGCTCAAGGTAGTACTGCCCCACCATGAGGATGCTCGTGATCGCCAGATACCAGGTCGATGCGGCGAGCAACAGCGGTATCGGCTGGAACAGCGCAACGCCGATGTCGCGCGCCCGCCCGTACAGCTCGAAGCTGTACGGCACGGCCGTCACGAGCGACGTGGTTTTCAGCATGCTGATGAATTCGTTGCCCGTCGGCGGGATGATGACCCGCATCGCCTGGGGCAACACCGTGCGCCGCATGGTCATCGGCCATGACATGCCGAGTGCGGTCGAGGCCTCCGACTGGCCCTCGGGCACGGAGTTGATGCCGGCCCTGATGATCTCGGCCATGTAAGCCGCTTCGTTGAGGCCGAGCCCGAGAATCGCCAGCATGAAGAAGTTCGGGTCGGAGAGGCTGAACTCGAAGAACGTGGGCCCGAAGGGCACCCCGAGCTTGATGTTCTGGTAGAGCACCGGAACCAGACCCCAGAGCACCAACTGCACATAGACCGGCGTTCCGCGGAAGATCCACAGATAGGTCCACGAAACCGCTTTGAGCACCGGGTTCGGCGACAGTCGCATCACCGCCAGGATCACGCCGAGCACCACCGCAAGCACCATCGAGTAGATGGTGAGCTGCAGGGTGTTCCACGCGGCTTCTGAAAGACGTTGGTCGAACAGGTATTTCCAGTACGTATCCCACCCGTACGCCTCGTTGGTGGCGGCGCCGTAGACGAAGAGCCCGAGCAGGACGAGAAGAGCAACCGCCGCCACCCACCGCCACGGATGCCTCAGTGGGACTGCGTCGATGGCGGGTGGCGGCGATGCATCAGTCATCGGCGGCTCAGCTGACGGCGCCGTTGATGACGGGCTTGTCGATCATCCCGTTCTCAGCGCCCCAGTTCTTGGCCACCTGTTCGTATGCGCCGGTTTCGATGAGATGTTCGAGCGCTTGCCTCAGCGTCTCGGCCAATGGCGAGCCCTTCTGGACCGCCCAGCCGTAGGGTGCCGAGTCGAAGATGTCGCCCGCAGCCTCAAGCTTGCCGTCGCTCTGCTTGATGGCGTAGGCCGTCACCGGTGAATCAGCCGACATGGCATCGGCCTGGCCGAGCATGACGGCATTGGTGGCAGCGGTCTGATCGTCGAACTTGATGACCTCGATGGCGGGCTTGCCGTCCTTCACGCACTTGTCGATACGGGCAGGCATCTCATCGGTGTCCTGCACGGTCGCCGTCTGCACCGCGACCTTCTTGCCGCACGCGTCATCGGGGTTGATGCCCGCGCCGGCCTTCTGGGCCCACGCCGAGCCGGCCTCGAAATACGTGACGAAGTCGACCTGCTCCTCGCGTTCTTTCGAGTCGGTGAACGACGACATCCCGACGTTGTAGGTGCCGCCCTGGACCGACGGGATGATCTTGTCGAACGCCGACGGCCGGTACTCCGTGGTGAGTCCCAGCGTGGCCGCGATCGCGTTCATCAGGTCGACATCGAATCCGATGATCTTGCCGCTCGGATCCTTGAACTCGTTCGGCGGGTACGTCGGGTCTGTGCCGATCACAAGCTTGCCGCTCGACTTGATCGGCTCCGGCAACGTGTTGGCGATCGCGTCGACCTTCTCAGCCGTCGCCGCGGTCGTCTCGGTAGCCGGTCCGCTGCTGTCGGTGTTGCTCGCGCAACCCGACATCGCCAGCGCGCCGCCCGCAGCCATCGCGACCGCAATGCGCCACATCTTGCCCCGACGGTTCTGACATCCAGCTCTCACAGGTTGCCTCTTCTCTCTACATCTATTCGCGTTGGACCGTCATCCGTCTGTTCCAAACCGGAGACGATAACGGCCATTGCTCCGGCGCGCAGTGCCGGTAACGAGACATTAACGACCGCAGTACGATGCCACAGCCGTACCGTAAAATACGCGTTCGCCCATGCGGTTTGTGCCAAACTGCCTGCATGGAAACCACCGCTCCCCCAAGCCTGTTGCCTCACCTGTGGAAGGCCACGCTGGTGTCGGGGGTACTCGCGATCATCCTCGGAATTCTCGTCTTGGTGTGGCCGGGCATCACCATCCTGGTCGCTGCCATATTCTTCGGTGCCTACCTGTTGATCACCGGCATTGCCCAGGTCGTCTTCGCGTTCAGCCTGCACGTCTCTGCCGGCGGACGCGTGTTGCTGTTCATCAGTGGTGCGGCCGCGCTGATTCTGGCGGTGCTGTGTTTCCGCAGCCTGCAGGATTCGATTCTGCTGCTGGCAATTTGGGTCGGCGTCGGTTTTGTCTTCCGCGGCGTGGCGACCGCGGTGTCGGCGATCAGCGATCCGACGCTGCCCGGTCGCGGCTGGGAGATCTTCTTCGGTGTCATCAGCCTGCTGGCCGGTGTGGTGATGCTTGCCGCGCCGTTCGAATCGCTCGCGACGCTGGCCGTGGTGGTCGGGGTCTGGCTGATCGTGCTTGGCGTGTTCGAGGTGATCTCGGCCTTCGGTATTCGCAGCGGTGCCAAGAAGTTGGGGTCGGCACTGCAGTCGCCGCCGTCTCCTTCGACGCCTGCGGTGAGCTAACACACCCGGCGCATCGTGAACCGAGCCTGGTTGGCAACCCGGATGTCTACTACACTTTGTCGTAGGTTGACCTAGCGACCTTGGAAGTGGGTCAGATGGACGCTTTGGACGTATCGCGGTGGCAGTTCGGAATCACCACCGTCTACCACTTCATATTCGTCCCCCTCACCATCGGATTGGCGCCGCTCATCGCCGTCATGCAGACGATCTGGGTGGCGACGGGCAACGACAGCTGGTATCGGCTGACCCGCTTCTTCGGGAAGTTGTTCCTGATCAACTTCGCGATCGGGGTGGCAACCGGAATCGTGCAGGAATTCCAGTTCGGAATGAACTGGAGCGAATACTCGCGCTTCGTCGGCGATATCTTCGGCGCCCCCCTCGCGATGGAGGGCCTCGCCGCGTTCTTCTTCGAATCCACCTTCATCGGACTGTGGATCTTCGGCTGGACGCGGCTGCCCCGCCTTGTGCACCTGGCCTGCATCTGGATCGTTGCGCTGGCCGTGAACATGTCCGCCTTCTTCATCATCGCGGCCAACTCGTTCATGCAGCACCCGGTAGGTGCCCGGTTCAACCCTGAAACGGGCCGCGCCGAGCTCACGAGCATCGTCGCACTGTTCACCAACAACACGGCAATCGCGGCATTCAGCCATGCCGTGGCCGGATCATTCTTGACCGCAGGAGTTTTCGTCGCCTGCGTGTGCGCGTGGTGGATGGTGCGGTCCCATCGCATCGGCGGTGAGTCGCCGCGTGACGCGGTCACCATGTACCGACCGGCCACGATTTTGGGCTGCTGGGTGACGCTCGTGGCCGCGGTCGCGCTGTTCTTCACCGGCGACGCGCAGGGCAAACTCATGTTCCAACAGCAGCCGATGAAGATGGCTTCGGCCGAATCGCTGTGCCACAGCGAAACCGACCCGGACTTCTCGATTCTCACCGTCGGCACGCACAACAACTGCGACAGCGTCACGCATCTGATCGAAGTGCCGTACGTGCTGCCGTTCCTGGCCGAGGGCAAGTTCAGCGGCGTCCATCTGGAAGGTGTTAAGGACCTACAGGAGCAGTACGAGCAGAAGTTCGGCCCTGGCGATTATCGACCGAACCTCTTCGTCACATACTGGTCCTTCCGGGCGATGATTGGATTCCTCGCTGTTCCAGGCTTGTTCGCCCTTGCCGCGCTGTGGCTGACCCGTGGCGGCCGGATACCCGATCAGCGCTGGTTCGGCTGGTTCGCGTTGCTGACGATCCCGACGCCTTTCCTCGCCAACAGCGCGGGGTGGGTCTTCACCGAAATGGGACGACAGCCATGGGTCGTGGTGCCGAATCCGACGGGTGACCAAGATATTCGGCTCACCGTCGCGCAGGGCGTCTCCGGTCATTCGGCGGGCATGGTGGTGCTCTCACTGGTGGCCTTCACACTGTTGTACGCCGTGCTCGCGGTCATCTGGTTCTTCCTGCTACGGCGCTACGTCGTCGAAGGCCCGCTCGAACACGACTCGGAACCCGCGCCGCCAACCCCGCCGGACGCCGACGAAGTCGCGCCGTTGTCGTTCGCCTACTGAGGAGCGAATCGATGGGATTGCAAGAACTCTGGTTCATTCTTCTGGCCGTGCTGTTCCTCGGATTCTTCATCCTCGAGGGCTTCGACTTCGGTGTCGGCATGCTCATGTCGTTCTTCGGCCGCGCCGCCAACAAGCGCGGCGAGGATTCCGAGCCCTACCGACGCGCCGCACTCAACACGATCGGTCCGGTATGGGATGGCAACGAGGTCTGGCTGATCACCGCGGGCGGCGCGATGTTCGCGGCGTTCCCCGAGATGTACGCGACCGTGTTCTCGGGGCTCTACCTCCCTCTGCTGGCGATCCTGTGCGCGATGATCGTTCGGATCGTCGCCATCGAATGGCGCGGCAAGATCGACGATCCCGGCTGGCGGCGATGGGCCGACATCGGCATCGCCGTCGGGTCGTTCGTGCCCGCGATCCTGTGGGGTGTGGCGTTCGCGGGATTGGTGCGGGGCCTTCCGGTCGACGCCGACAAGCAGATCAATCTGTCGATCGGTGACGTCCTCAACGCCTACACCGTGCTGGGCGGGCTTGCCACCGGAGCCCTGTTCGCTCTGCACGGCGCGGTGTTCGTCGCGCTCAAGACCTCGGGCACGATCCGCGCCGACGCGTTCCGGTTCGCCGGGCTGCTGGCCATTCCCGCCACTGTCCTGGTCGCCGGGTTCGGGGTGTGGACACAGCTCGCGTACGGCAAGAGCTGGACCTGGTACGTGCTTGCCGTGGCGGTGATCGCGCAAATCGCCGCAGTCACACGGGTTTACAGCCGCAGTGGCGAAGGGTGGGCGTTCGCCTACACCACCATTGTCGTTGCGGCCGCGGTGGCCCTGCTGTTCGGCTCGTTGTTCCCGAATCTGGTGCCGTCGACCCTGGATCCGGACTGGAGCCTGACGATTTACAACGGGTCGTCGTCCCCGTACACGCTGAAGATCATGACGTGGGCCGCGTTGATTTTCGCGCCGCTGGTCGTGGTGTACCAGGGCTGGACGTACTGGGTGTTCAGCAAGCGGATATCCGCCGAGCGGATTCCGGATCCGATCGGACTGTCACGGCGGTCGGCCTGAACCTCTGGCGCGCACTCGGCATTCGCGGCGGCACGGCATCGACCACGGCGCTGCGGCGATATCTGGTCGCCGCCGTGGCATGCGGCGTCGTGATCGCCGGCACCACGATCGCCTCGGCTGTTGTGTTGGCGCACATCGTTTCCGGTGTGGTCACGAATCCGGACACACCGGCAGGCTGGGGCGGCGAGCTCGCCATACTCGCGGCGCTGTGGCTCGTGCGGACGCTGGCGCAGTGGATGCAGGGACGTCTGTCGCAGCGTGGAGCCACGGCCGTCATCGGTGAATTGTCCAGCCAGGTGCTCCGTTCGGTGACCATGCGGTCGCCGCGCAGCCTGGCCACCGAACGCGATGCCGCCGCTGTTGTGGTGACCCGCGGTCTGGACGGCCTGCGACCGTACTTCACCGGCTATCTGCCCGCGGTGGTGCTTGCCGCGATTCTCACGCCCGCATCGTTGATCGTGATGGCCTGCTATGACCTGCAGGCCGCGGCGATCGTGCTGATCGCGTTGCCGCTCATTCCTATCTTCATGGTGTTGATCGGACTGCTCACCGCCGAACGCTCGGCGGCCGCCCTTGCCGCGATGTCGACCTTGCAGGGCCGGCTGCTCGACCTGGTCGCCGGCATCCCGACACTGCGCGCAGTCGGTCGCGCCGCGGGCTCGGCCCAGCGCATCGACGAGCTGTCGGCCGCGCACCGGCGTTCAGCCATGGCGACACTGCGCATCGCGTTCCTGTCCTCATTCGTCCTCGAGCTACTCGCGACCCTCGGTGTGGCGCTGGTGGCGGTCAGTGTCGGCCTGCGGTTGGTGTTCGGCGACATGACACTTGCCGCGGGTCTGACCGCACTGCTGCTGGCGCCAGAAGTGTTCTGGCCACTGCGGCGGGTCGGCGCGGCGTTCCATGCCGCCCAGGACGGAAAGACGGCTGCCGAACAAGCATTCCGGTTGTGCACGCCCCACGCATCGACCCGGGTGACGCGTCAGCCCGCGGCGACCGCACCCACGATCACCGTCGACGGCCTCGGCGCAGCAATCCAGCCGGGCCAGGTCACCGTCCTGACCGGACCCAATGGCGCCGGCAAGTCCACCGCACTGCAGGCGATCCTCGGTCTCACCGAATTGCCATGGGGCGGTGTGCGTGTCGACGGAGTCGAGATGGGTGACCTCGACCTGCCAGCGTGGTGGCGTCAGGTTGCCTGGTTGCCGCACCGTCCGGTGTTGATCCCCGGCACGGTCCGCGACAACCTCGAACTGCTCGGTCCGGTCAACGATCTCGAGAACGCCTGCCGGGACGCCGGTTTCGACGAGGTGCTCGCGGATCTGCCGGACGGTCTGCACACACAGCTCGGGCGTGACGGCGTCGGACTGTCGCTGGGCCAACGGCAGCGGCTCGGCCTGGTCCGGGTCCTCGGCTCGTCGGCACCGGTTCTGTTGCTCGACGAACCCACCGCGCACCTCGACGCCGCGTTGGAGGCGCGCGTACTCACGGCGATCGTGGCGCGGGCCCGCGCCGGTGCGACGGTGTTGGTGGTTGGGCACCGTGAACCGGTACTGGCCATCGGCGACCGGCAATTGGCGGTAGGTGATCTGCTTGTTCCGCGATGATCCGCTGTTTCGACTCACCGTCGACCTGCTGCGGCCACGCCTCGGCCGGTTGCTGCTCGCGAGCCTGTTCGGCGTGCTGTCACTGGGCAGCGCGCTGGCCCTGGCCGGTATCTCGGCGTGGTTGATCACGCGTGCCTGGCAGATGCCGCCGATCCTTGATCTGACGGTCGCCGTGGTCGCAGTGCGTGCCCTCGGAATCTCCCGAGGCGTACTCGGCTACTGCCAGCGGCTGGCTTCCCACGACACCGCGCTGCGCGCCGCGGCCAACGCGCGTACCGGCTTGTACCGCAAGCTTGCCGACGCGCCTGCCGACGATGCCATGCGCCTGCCGAGCGGTGAACTGGTGGCCCGCGCCGGGGCATCTGTCGATGAATTGTCCGACGTCCTCGTGCGCGCGTTGCTGCCGATCGTGGTTGCCGTGGTTCTCAGCTGTGCCGCCGTCGGCGTCATCGCCATCATCTCCCCCATCACCGCCGTGGTGTTGGCGCTGTGCCTCCTGGTCGCCGGGGTGCTGGCCCCCGCGGTCGCGGCACGCGCGGTAGCCGCAGCGGAAAGCGTTGCGGCACAACACCGGGCCAACCGTGACACAGCGACCATGCTGGCCCTGGAGCACGCACCCGAGTTGCGCGTCAGCGGCCGACTGGACGAGGTCATCGCGACCGCCGAACGCCACCACCGGAACTGGGGAGACGCCGCCGACCGCGCCGCGGCGCCAGCCGCTGTCGCAGCGGCGATGCCGAGTGCGGCGATCGGCGTCAGCGTGCTCGGCGCCGCGATCGCCGGGATCGCGCTGGCAACTGCCGTCGCACCGACAACCGTGGCGATCCTGATGTTGTTGCCGCTCTCGGCATTCGAAGCGACGACGGCGCTGCCCGAGGCCGCGGTGCAACTCACGCGCTCGCGGATCGCGGCACGGCGGCTGCATGATCTGATCTCACCGGACAGCCATGGCCGTCCACGGCCGCAGGTTCCCGTGGTCGAGTTGCCTGCGGGCGGCCGGCTGGCGGTGATCGGGCCGAGTGGCTCGGGCAAGACAACGCTGCTGATGGCGATGGCCGAGCGGTTCGACGAAAAGCAGGGACGCGCAGCATTTTTCGCCGAGGACGCGTACCTGTTCGAAACGACCGTCCGGGACAACCTGCTGGTGGTCCGTGGTGATGCCACCGACGCCGAACTGCATGCGGCGCTGCACCGCGTCGGGCTGACCGACTGGCTCGCCGGGTTGCCCGACGGCTTGTCCACCGTGCTGGTCGGCGGTGCCGCAGCAGTGTCCGCGGGCCAACGCCGGCGTCTGCTGCTGGCCAGGGTGCTCGTCTCGGACTTTCCGATCGTTCTGCTAGACGAACCGACCGAGAATCTGGATGCCGCTGACGGCCAACAGTTCCTGACCGACCTGCTCACCCCGGGAGCTCTGTTGCCTACCGACCGCACCGTCGTCGTGGCCACCCATCATCTCCCGGCCGACACCGACTGCCCGGTGATTCGCTGTCCGCAACTCGGCGCGGCGGTCGGCGAGTAGCCTCAAACACATGAGCGACGAGCGAGCCGACGTGCCCGGGTCGGACGCACCTCCACCGGCCCAGCCCCCGCCACCGCCACCACCGCCGTCTCCGCAGTATCCGTACGGCGGATATCCCGGTGGATATCCGCCGCCACCGCCCTACGGCGCGTATCCCCCACAGCAGCCGTATGCGCCCGCAATGGGTCCCAGCAACGGGCTGGGCATCGCCGCGCTGGTCACCGCCATCATCGGCCTCGTCCTCGTGTGGTCGGTGATCGGCGGACTGGTCCTCGGTGCGGTCGCGGTCGTCCTCGGATTCATCGGGCACGGCCGTGCCAAGCGCGGCGAGGCCACCAACGGCGGGGTCGCGATCACCGGAATCGTGCTCGGCGCCATCGCCGTCGTGCTGTCACTCGTGTTCATCGGCATCTGGGTGAGCCTCGGCGGCCGCTGGTTCGAAGACATCGGCGGCCGGGACTATTTGAGCTGCATGCAGGACGCCGGTAACGACCAGGCCGCGCAGCAACGCTGCGAGGAGATCTTCCAGGATCGTCTCGAAGACGAATTCGGCGTGACCCCCACCCCGACGCGCTGAGCGGTCTACTTGGCCCCGGGGAAGTACTTCACGATGCCTTCCTGGACGACGGTCGCCAACAGCGCGCCCGAAATGTCGAAGAAGTGCCCCGTACCGAGCCCGCGAGACTCGGCGGCGACCGGCGACGCGGTGGAGTACAGCACCCATTCGTCGAATCGGATCGGGCGGTGAAACCACACCGAGTGGTTCATCGTCACCGCGAAGATCCGGTCGAAACCCCAGGACAGACCGTGTGTCGTGATGATGGAGTCCAGAACGGTCGTGTCCGACGAATACACCAGCGCCGCCGCGTGCAGCACGGGGTCGTCAGGCATCGGTCCCTCGGTCTTGAGCCACACGCGGTTGTGGTCGAGTTTGCCGCCCTTGTCGCGCATCACCCACGCCGGGTCGTTGGTGTAGCGCCATTCGATCGGACGCAGCGCCTCGACGAACAACGGCACCGTCTTCTCGTAGCCGCGCAGCAGCTCATCGATTTTGGGCAGGGTGTCGGGATGGGGTACCTCGGGTGCGGGCACGCTGTGCTCCAGGCCGCGGCCGCCGTTCATGTAGGAGAGCATCACGGTGGTCAGCAGCTGGCCATCCTGCATGACGTCCACGCGCCGGTTGGCGAAACGACGCTCGTCTCGCAACCGGACGACGTGGAACTCCAGATCCTTGTCGGGATCTCCCCCCGCGATGAAGTGCGCGGACAATCCGCTCGGAGCCAACGTGTGGTCGAGCGATCGGCCGCCTGCGACAAACGCCTGCGCCGTCATCTGACCGCCGAAGGTACGCACCGGGTTCTTGCTCGGATGCGAGCCGATGAACAGGTTGTCGTCGATTCGATTGAGATCGAGAACCGCCAGCAGCTCCTCGAAATCCGAGTGTGACACTGAGCTCCTTTTCGTGCGCCCCTTGCCGCAGCGCTAGACGTCGTCCTCCCCGATGCGGTGCACATGGATCAGATTCGTGGAGCCTACTGTGCCGGGCGGAGCACCCGCGACGATGACCACCAGCTCGCCCCGCTTGTACCGGCCGAGATCCAGCAGCGACTTGTCGACCTGCCGGATCATGTCGTCGGTGCTCTTCATCTGCGGCACGATGAACGTCTCGGTACCCCACGTCAGCGCGAGCTGGCTGCGCACCTCGGGCAGTGCGGTGAACGCCAACACCGGCAACGGCGTGTGCAGGCGCGCCAGCCGGCGAACCGTATCCCCGGACTGGGTGAACGCGACGAGCGCCTTGGCGTCGAGCCGTTCGCCGATGTCACGGGCGGCATAGGAAATCACGCCACGTTTGGTGCGCGGCACGTGCGTCAGCGGTGGCACCACCACGGAGTTGTCCTCGACCGCCTTGATGATGCGAGCCATCGTCTTGACGGCCTCCAACGGGTACTTGCCCACCGAGGTCTCGCCGGACAGCATCACGGCGTCCGCGCCGTCGAGCACGGCGTTGGCGACGTCGGAGGCCTCGGCCCGGGTGGGGCGCGAGTTCTCCAGCATCGACTCGAGCATCTGGGTAGCGACGATGACCGGCTTGGCGTTCTCCCGCGCCATCTGGATGGCCCGCTTCTGCACGAGCGGCACTTCCTCCAGTGGCAGCTCGACACCCAGGTCACCGCGGGCGACCATGACGGCGTCGAAGGCCAGCACAATCGCCTCGAGGTTTTCGACGGCCTCGGGCTTCTCAAGCTTCGCGATCACCGGCACGCGCCGGCCGACCCGGTCCATCACCTCGTGGACGAGTTCGATGTCGGCCGGCGAACGCACGAACGACAACGCGATCAGGTCGACGCCCAGCCGCAGCGCGAACTCGAGATCCTCGATGTCCTTCTCGGACAGCGCCGGGACCGACACGTTCATGCCGGGCAGCGACAAACCCTTGTTGTTGCTGACCGGACCACCCTCGGTGACGGTGCACACCACGTCGTTGCCGTCGATCTGATCGACCACGAGGCCGACCTTGCCGTCATCGACGAGCAGCCGGTCGCCCTTCGCGGCGTCGGCAGCGAGATGCTTGTACGTCGTCGACACCCGGTCATGAGTTCCCTCACAGTCGTCGACGGTGATGCGCACGGTTTCGCCGGTCGCCCAGTACGTCGGACCGTCCTTGAACCTGCCGAGTCGGATCTTGGGTCCCTGCAGGTCGGCCAGGATGCCCACCGCATGACCGGTGGCGTCCGAGGCTGCCCGTACGCGCTTGTAGGCGGCCTCGTGGTCGGTGTAGTCGCCGTGGCTGAAGTTCAGCCGCGCGACATCCATCCCGGCTTCGACCAGTGCCCTGACGGTCTCGTCAGTCCCGGTAGCGGGGCCAAGCGTACAAACGATCTTTCCGCGTCTGCTCACGTCTTCTGAGCATAGTCGTTGATCGATTCAGACGACGGACAGCGGGAGGGCTCCGGGGCGCACGGGAGCCGGCAGGTCGGACTCGCCCATGAGGTAGGCGTCGACGGCATGCGCCGCGCTGCGCCCCTCGGCGATGGCCCACACCACCAGCGATGCTCCACGGTGCGCGTCTCCGCACACGAACACTCCCGGCGCGTCGGTCTGCCAGTCCGATCCGCAGCTCAGCGCTCCGCGCCGGTTCAGGGTGAGTCCGAGGTCATCGATCAACGCCATGTGTTCGACACCTTCGAACCCGATCGCGAGCAGTGCCAGATCGCACGGGATCTGCAGCGACTCGCCCACGGGCGTGATCTGCCTGCGGCCGTCGGCGTCGCGGGTCACCCGCACCTCGGCGATCTCCACGGCCCGTACGTGGCCTTTGTCGTCGCCGATGAACCGTTGCACGGCAACCTCGAAATGCCGCGCGCCGCCTTCGGCATGAGCCGGGGATGTTCTCAACACCAGCGGCCAGGTCGGCCACGGGCTGAGTGTCTCGTCACGGGCTTCGGGCGGTTCGGGGTTGTAGTCCAACTGCGTGACCGAGACCGCGCCCTGGCGGTGAGCGGTACCGAGACAGTCCGCGCCGGTATCGCCGCCGCCGATGATCACCACGTGCTTGCCCGCGGCGGAGATGGACGAGGTGCCGTCGCCTTCGCATTCGCGGTTGGCGGGTACCAGGTGTTCCATCGCCAGGTGCACGCCGTCGAGTTCGCGTCCGGGCACCTCGTTGTCGCGGCCCCGCAACGCACCGACTGCGAGCACGACCGCCTGATGGCGGTTCCGCAACTGCTCGACGGTCACGTCGACGCCGACCTCGCACTCGGTGACGAACCGGGTGCCCTCCGCCCGCATCTGGGCCAACCGCTGGTTGAGGACCGACTTCTCGAGCTTGTACTCGGGGATGCCGTAGCGCAGCAGCCCGCCCAGCCGGTCGTCGCGCTCATAGACGGTCACATCGTGACCGGCTCGCGTGAGTTGTTGTGCCGCAGCCAGTCCCGCGGGGCCGGAACCCACCACCGCGACGCTCTTTCCGGTCGAGATGGCGGCGGGCTGCGGTTCGACAGTACCGTCCATCCAGGCTTGGTCGGCGATGGTCTGTTCGATGCGTTTTATCGTCACGCTGCCGCCGGTCTGCTCCTCGGCGATCGACAGCACGCAGGCGGCCTCACACGGTGCCGGACACAGCCGCCCGGTGAACTCCGGGAAATTGTTGGTGGCGTGCAGGCGATCGCTGGCCGCGTCCCACCGTCCTCGGCGCACCAGGTCGTTCCATTCCGGGATCAAGTTGCCCAGCGGACAACCCGCACTCCCCGAGTGGCAGAACGGGATTCCGCAGTCCATGCAGCGGCGTGCCTGTTGCGACACCTCGCCGGCACGTTCGTGCGGGTCCTGGCGTTCGTACACTTCGCGCCAGTCTCCGACGCGCTCGTCCACCGGCCGCTTGGCGGCTTCGATCTTGGGTACTCGCAGGAATCCGGTCGGATCAGCCACGGCTGGCCTCCATAATCGCGCTGTCGACGTCGCGTCCCTCGGCCTTGGCCATCCGGGTGGCCTGGAGCACGCGCTGGTAGTCGGTGGGCATGACTTTCGTGAATTGAGCACTGCGCCTTGGCCAGTCGGACAGGATCGACGTGGCCACGGTGCTGCCCGTGTGTTGAGCGTGTCTGGCGACGACGTCGTGCAGCCAGGTCAGATCCTCTGGCTCCAGACGCTGCAGTTGCACCATCTCGGTGTTGACCCGCGCCGGGTCCAGGCCGAGAACGTAGGCGATGCCACCGGACATACCTGCCGCCAGGTTGCGCCCGGTCTTCCCGAGGATGACGACGCGACCACCGGTCATGTATTCGCATGCATGGTCACCGACGCCCTCGACGACGGCGAGCGCCCCGGAATTGCGGGCGCAGAACCGTTCCCCGACGCGACCGCGCAGGAACACCTCCCCGGACGTCGCGCCGTAGAGCAAGGTGTTGCCCGCGATGACGTTGTCCTCGGGCAGGAAGAGCACATCGTCGGGTGGCCGAACAACCACCCGTCCGCCGGACAATCCCTTGCCGACGTAGTCGTTGGCGTCGCCGATCAATTCGATCGTGATGCCGGGCGGGAGAAACGCCCCGATCGACTGCCCGGCCGAACCGGTCAGGGTTATGTGAATGGTGTTGTCGGGCAGGCCGGCCGCGCCGTAGCGGCGGGTGACCTCAGCGCCCAGCAGCGTGCCGACCGTGCGGTTGACGTTGCGGACCGGCAATTCCAGCCGAACCGGGTGCGCGTCCTCGAGAGCACCTTCGGCAAGTTGAATCAGCGTGCGGTCCAGCGCTTGTTCCAGACCGTGGTCCTGTGCGCGGAGCCGGCGGCGCTGGGTGAGCTTGCCGCCGTGGGCGTCGGTGGGCACCGCGAATATCGGACTGAGATCGAGCCCGCGGGTTTTCCAATGCGCCACGCCCGGTGCCGTATCGAGCACCTCCGCGTGTCCGACGGCCTCGTCGATGCTGCGGAAGCCGAGCTCGGCGAGGTAGCGCCGGATGTCCTCGGCGATGAACGTGAAGAAGTTCTCCACGAACTCCGGCTTTCCGTTGAACCGGGCCCGCAATTCGGGATTCTGCGTGGCGACGCCGACGGGGCAGGTGTCCAGATGGCAGACGCGCATCATGATGCAGCCCGAGACGACCAGAGGTGCGGTGGCAAAGCCGAACTCCTCCGCACCGAGCAGCGTGGCCACCATGACGTCGCGCGCGGTCCGCATGCCGCCGTCGCACTGCACGGTGATGCGGTCGCGCAAGCCGTTGAGCACCAGGGTCTGCTGCGTGTCGGCCAGTCCGATCTCCCACGGGGCGCCGGCGTGCTTGAGCGATGTGAGCGGTGCCGCGCCGGTGCCGCCGTCGTACCCGGAGATCAACACCACGTCGGCGTGCGCCTTGGAGACACCCGCGGCGACCGTTCCCACGCCGACGCTGCTGACGAGCTTGACGTGGATGCGTGCGTCGGCGTTGGCGTTCTTCAGGTCGTGGATCAGTTGGGCCAGATCCTCGATCGAGTAGATGTCGTGGTGGGGCGGCGGCGAGATGAGCCCGACCCCTGGCGTCGAGTGCCGGGTTTTGGCGATGTTGGGATAGACCTTGTAGCCCGGAAGTTGGCCGCCCTCACCGGGCTTGGCGCCCTGGGCCATCTTGATCTGGATGTCGGTTGCGTTGACGAGGTAGTCGCTGGTGACGCCGAAACGTCCCGACGCCACCTGCTTGACGGCGCTGCGGCGGCTCGGATCGTAGAGTCGGTCGACGTCCTCGCCGCCCTCACCGCTGTTGGACCGTCCGCCGAGATTGTTCATGGCGATGGCCATCGTCTCGTGGGCTTCAGCCGAGATCGAGCCGTAGCTCATGGCTCCGGTGTTGAAGCGCGTGACGATCGAGTCGACCGGTTCCACCTCGTCGAGTGGGACCGGTGGGCGCAGACCTTTCTTGAACTCGAACAGGCCGCGCAGCGCCCCGCCCTCGCGGGCCAGGCGGTCGACTTCCCCGGAGTACTGAGCGAATACGTCCTCGCGCCCGGTACGAGTCGAATGTTGTAGCAGGAACACCACTTCCGGCGTGAACAGATGAAGCTCGCCTTCGCGCCGGAACGCGTACTCACCGCCCACCTCAAGCCGGCGGTGCACCCGTTCGGTCGGGTTCTCCGGATAGGCGCGCCGATGCCGCTGCTTGACCTCCTCGGCGAGCACATCCAGCCCGACCCCGCCGAGTTGGCTCGTCGTGCCCGCGAAGTACTCGCTGACGACGTCACGGTCCAGGCCGATCGCTTCGAACACCTGGGCACCGGTGTAGGACGCGACCGTGGAGATGCCCATCTTGCTCATCACCTTGACCACGCCCTTGCCGAGCGCTTTGACGTAATTGCGGACCGCGGTGGCGGATTCGATACCGGTGAGTTCTCCTTCGCGAATCAGGTCCTCGATCGATTCGAATGCCAGGTACGGGTTGACCGCGGCGGCGCCGAATCCGATGAGCATCGCGATGTGGTGGACCTCGCGGGCGTCGCCGCTCTCCACCACGAGCGCCACCTTGGTGCGTTCCTTGGTGCGCACCAAATGATGGTGCACGGCGGAGACCGCAAGGAGCGACGGAATCGGCGCCCGGGTGTGATCGGAGTCCCGGTCCGAGATCACCAGCGTGCGAGCGCCTTTGGCGATCGCGTCGCAGGCCCGCATCCGCAGGTCCTCCAACGCCTCGGCCAGTCCTTCGCCCCCGCGTTCGACATCATAGAGAGCCCGCAGCACGGTCGTGCGCAAGCCGGGGTGTTCGCCGTCATCGTTGATGCGCACGATCTTGCCGAGTTCGTCGTTGTCGAGCACCGGCCACCGCAGCACGATCTGACGACAGGATGCGGCCGTGGGTTCCAGCAGGTTTTCCTCGGGCCCCATCACTCGGGCCATCGAGGTGACCACCTCTTCCCGTATGGCGTCCAGGGGTGGATTGGTCACCTGTGCGAACAGTTCGACGAAGTAGTCGTATAGCAGCCGCGACCGCGATGACAGCACCGCGGTCGGAGTGTCGGTGCCCATCGAACCGAGCGGCTCATTGCCCGATGCCGCCATCGGGGTGAGCAGGATCCGAAGTTCTTCCTCGGTATAGCCGAATGCGATCTGACGCCGCACGACCGATTCATGGTTCGGCTGGATCGAGGCCCGGTCGGGCAGGGTCTTGAGGTCGAGCAGCCCGGCGTGCAACCACTCCCCATAGGGTTCGGCCGACGACAGCTGCTCTTTGATCTCGTCATCGGTGATGATGCGGCCGGCCGCGGTATCGACCAGGAACATCTTCCCCGGCTGCAAGCGCCCCTTGGCGACGATCTCGCCGGACGGCACGTCCAGCACGCCACTCTCGCTGGCGAGGATGACTTTGTCGTCGACCGTGCGCCACCACCGGCCGGGCCGTAAACCGTTGCGGTCCAACACCGCTCCGACGACAGTTCCGTCGGTGAACGTGACGCACGCCGGACCGTCCCACGGTTCCATCAACGATGCGTGGTACTGCCAGAACGCACGCTCGGCCGGACCCATCGTGGTGTTGTTCTCCCACGCCTCCGGAATCATCATCAGCACCGCGTGCGGCAGGCTGCGGCCCCCGAGATGAAGCAGCTCCAAGACCTCGTCGAACGACGCCGAATCAGACGCGTCAGGCGTGCAGATGGGCGACAGCCGGCTCAGGTCACCCGGGATCCGCGAACTCGCCAGCATGGCCTCGCGCGCATGCATGCGATTGCGATTGCCACGGACGGTGTTGATCTCGCCGTTGTGGGCGACGAACCGGAACGGATGCGCCAGCGGCCACGATGGGAACGTGTTGGTCGAGAACCGGCTGTGAACAATGGCGATGGCGCTCTGGCACCGCTCGTCACGAAGGTCCGGAAAGTACTGGGGCAGTTGCAAGGTCGTCAACATGCCCTTGTAGACGATGGTGCGGCTCGACAGCGACGGGAAGTACACGTCAGACCGTTCGGCTCGTTTGCGCAAGGGATAGACCCTGCGGTCCAGCTCGATTCCGCTCGGCCGGCTGCCTGCGACCTCGGGGCCTGCGACGAACAACTGCGCCATGTAGGGCATACACCCCAGTGCTGTCATTCCGATGCCTGCGCCGTCCGGGTCGACCGGAAGTGCTCGCCAGCCCAGTACCTCCAAGCCTTCCTCGGCGGCGATGGCCTCGACCTCATCGCGAGCAGCGCTGCGCGCGATCGGATCCTGCGGCAGGAAGCAGATGCCTGCGGCGAATGCGTTGCTGCCGTCGGCGGCCGGTTCCGGCAGCGCGAAGTCGACGGTCTCGCGCAGCAGCTCGACCGGCAACTGCAGGAGAATCCCGGCGCCGTCGCCGCTGTTGGGTTCGGCTCCGGCCGCGCCGCGGTGCTCGAGGTGCTCGAGTGCGACCAACCCGTCTGTGACGATGCCGTGGGATCGGCGGCCCTGGATATCGGTGATCATGGCAACGCCGCAAGAATCGGCTTCGTGGTCAGGGTCGTAGAGACCCTGCGCGTCTGGCAATGCCGAGAAGAGCACTGGCTCGCACCTCCGCAGTCGGGAACTTCCTGGTCCCGGGACTGCACCGGCCCGAATTTCTAGTGTATCAGCGCAGGTCGGCGACTACTCCGCAATCAGAGTCGGCACGAAAGGGAAGCCGGGCAGGTTTCGTACGACAGTCCAGGCAACGATCGCGACCACGAGGATCACCACCGCCGTGACCGGAAACGGCTTCCTGCCCGTACGCCACCGCACCACGGCCCATGCGGCCAGCAGCGGTAGCCCGACCAGCAGAAACACGTTGTCCACCACTGCCGCGGCGATGTCGCCGTGCAGCAGGTCGTGCGTCATCCGCAGCCCGCCGCAGGCGGGACAGTCCCACCCGGTGATCGCCTTGAACGGGCATGGCGGGAAGAGAAAACCCGCCCGGTGGGGATCGGCGATGCCGATGTAGGCGAGCGCCCCGACCAACGCCGCGCCGGTGCCCAGCGCGCCGTAGCGCGCGGCCTTCGCCTGGGATGCGCTGCTAGGTTCCATCGCGCAGCGGACGTCCCTGCGGATCGCGGACCTTGTCGGTCAGAATCAGGATCGCGTCGACGATGCCCCAGATGAAGGCGCCGACGCCACACGTCACCAAGCCGACGAGCAGTTGGGCGATACCCAGGCCCGTCTGCCCGAGGTAGATGCGACCAAAGCCGACGAAACCGATCAGGCCGATCAGCTGGAGCACACCCGCGGTGACTTTGGACTTGTCGGAGTAGGGCTCCCCGGTGAGCGGGTGGCGGCCATACGGGGCGCTGGGGTCACCGAACCCGGGCGCATAACCGGGCGACGGTTGATAGCCCGGTGGGGGCGGCGGATATCCCGCAGGCGGAGGAAAAGGCGGCGTCGATGCGCCGTCGGCGGTGCCACCGGACTGCGTTGGATCGGTCATGTTGCCAGCATGCCAGAGCGTCGGGCGTTATCGGTTGCGGCGCAACCACCGGCGAATGCGCCCGCCCTCCGGCTGGGTCGGCGCGGGTGCTGCGACGCTTTCCGCGGAAGCAGGCTGCGCGACGGGGGTTTCGGCTTCAGCGTCGTCTGACGTAGCCGCTTCGGGGGCCGGCTCAGCGGGCTCAGGCTCGGCCGCGCCGGTCTGGTCTTCCGGCTCGCTCTGATCGGGTTCTTCGACGGTTTCGGTGACGTCTGCGGGCTCGCTGGCCTCGTCAGCGGCGGCCTCGCTCTCCGCCGGTGCCTCGGTGTCGGCCTCAGCCTCGCCGGCCTGCTCTTCGCCTTCCGGCTGGATCTGCTTGGGCTCTTCGACGCCCTCGGTGGCCTCTGCGGGCTCACTGGCCTCGTCAGTGGCGGCCTCGCCTACCGCTTCGCCGTCGGTAGGTGCCTCAGTGGGCTCGGCGCCGACCGGCTCTTCGGCTTCCGGCCCGGTCTGCTCGGGTTCTTCGACGGTTTCGGTGACGTCTGCGGGCTCGCTGGCCTCGTCAGCGGCGGCCTCGCCGTCCGCCTCGCCGTCCGCAGGTGCCTCATCAGCCTCGCCCTCGTCGGCCTGCTCTTCGGCTTCCGGCTCGGTAGACGACTCCGCGACGATGTCAGACACATCAGTCTCACCATCGTGCTCAACGGACTCAGCCGCCTCAGGCGCTTCGTCCTCCGCCTCGGGCTCGGCGGGGGCGCCCTCGGTATCGAGCGCGGACTCGTCGGCCTCGGCGATCTCAGCGGACTCGTCTTCTGCTTCGGTTGCAGTGGGTGCGCCCTCGACCTCCGGCTCGCCATCCTCGCTGAGTTCCTCGGAAGGCGGCTCGGTCGCGTCCGTCTCGTCGGCCTCAGGCTCCCCTTCGGTCTCTTCTTCCGCTTCCGGTTCGGCGGGCGCACCCTCGGTGTCCAGCTCGGTCGCCTCGGCCGAGTCGGGTTCTTCGACCGAATCGTCGTGGTCGGCCTTGGAGGCGACGGCCTTGAGCTCGACTGCGGCCGCGGCATCGACGCTGTCGTCCGCGACGACCTCATCCGTATGCATGTGGTCGGCTTCGGTGTCCCCGACCGCTGCCGCATCCTCAGCCTCGTTCTTCCCGGCGACGGCGGCTGCCGCCACCACCCCGGTCGTCGCGGCAGCGGTGACGAACTCCTTGCCGACCTCGTCGAGCGCAGACTCCTCGTCCTCAGCGCGCTTGCCGCCAAGCGTGGCCGGATCCTCGCGCCCCTTCGGCGCGAGCATGATGTAGACCACCGCGCCGATGAACACGAATGTCGAGGTGAACGTGTTGACCCGGATTCCGGCGAACTCGGTCGCGAAATCGCTGCGCATCAGCTCGATCCAGAACCGACCTGCGCAGTAGCCGGCGACATACAGCGCGAACAACCGCCCGTGGCCAAGGTTGAACTTGCGGTCGGCCCAGATCAACAGCGCGAATATGAGGACGTTCCACAGCAGTTCGTAAAGGAACGTGGGATGGACGACGGCGACCACTTGACCGGTCGACACACCGTTGAGTTCGTCCCGGACTCCGGCGGCGTTGAGGCGTTCGTAAATCTCCAGACCCCAAGGCAGCGTCGTGGGCCGGCCGAACAGTTCTTGGTTGAAATAGTTGCCGAGCCGGCCGATCGCCTGGGCCAGGATGATGCCGGGCGCGATCGCATCCCCGAACGCGGGCAACGGAATTCCGCGCAGGCGGCAGGCGATCCAGGCACCCAATGCACCCAGCGCCACAGCGCCCCAGATGCCCAGGCCGCCTTCCCACACCTGGAAGGCCGCTCCCAGGCCCTTGCCCGTTGGGCCGAAATAGGTGTTCCAGTCGGTCAGGACGTGATAGAGCCGGCCACCGATCAAGCCGAACGGCACTGCCCACAACGCGATGTCGTAGATGACGCCGGGTTCGCCGCCGCGTGCCTGCCAGCGTCGGTCACCGATGATCAGCGCCGCGACTATGCCGATGATGATGCAGAGCGCGTACGCACGGATCGGGACCGGGCCCAGATGCCATACCCCCTGTGCCGGGCTGGGCAGGTATGCGAGCACGGTTGTGGTCAAGCCGAAATCCTCTGTCGAACCCCGCCGGCCAGTTCCTCGGTCAGCGCGCGCACCGAGTCGAGTCCGCTCTGCAACGCCGAGACGAGCGCCGATCCGACGATCACGCCGTCGGCGTACGAACCGATCTGGGCGGCCTGTTCACCGGAGCGCACCCCCAGCCCCACACCGACCGGGATGTCGGACACCTCGCGCACCCGGCGCACCAACTCAGGGGCGGCCGAGGAGACCGCGTCACGTGCACCGGTGACCCCCATCGTCGATGCGGCGTAGACGAACCCGCGCGACGCCTGCACCGTGGCAGCGAGCCGTTCCGGGGTCGAGGACGGCGCCACCAGGAATATGCGGTCCAACTTGTGCGCCTCGGAGGCCGCAAACCACTCGTCGGCTTCCTCCGGGATGAGGTCAGGGGTGATCAACCCGTAGCCGCCTGCCGCGGCGAGGTCTCGAGCAAAGGTGTCAACTCCCCTGCGCAGCACGGGATTCCAGTAGGTCATCACAACCGCTCGGCCGCCGGCATTGCTGATCGCCTCGACCGCGGCCAGTGTGTCGCGCACCCGGACGCCCCCTGCCAGTGCAGCCTCGGTGGCTGCGGCGATCGTCGGGCCGTCCATGCCGGGATCGGAGTAGGGCACACCGACTTCGACGAGGTCGCAACCTGATTCGACCATCGTCGTCATCGCCGCGATCGAAGTCTGTACATCGGGGAATCCCGTCGGCAGGTAACCGATCAGCGCGGCGCGGCCCTCCGCGCGGCAGGTATCGAAGAGTTCGGCCAGGCGGCTCATCAGGAATCTCCCTCGTCGAGCAAGCCGAACCACTTGGCTGCCGTTTCGACGTCTTTGTCACCGCGACCCGACAGGTTTACCACGATGACCGCGCCGGCACCGAGTTCCTGACCCAGCTTGAGGGCGCCGCCCAGCGCATGTGCCGACTCGATCGCCGGGATGATTCCCTCGGTGCGGCACAGCAGCGAGAAGGCGTCCATGGCTTCGGTATCGGTGACCGGCCGGTACTCGGCCCGCCCGATGTCCTTGAGATGGGCATGCTCAGGTCCGACCCCGGGATAGTCGAGACCCGCCGAGATCGAATGCGATTCGATGGTCTGCCCGTCCTCGTCCTGCAGCAGGTACGAGAACGATCCCTGAAACGCGCCCGGCGACCCGCCGGTGAAAGTCGCGGCGTGGCGACCGGTTTCGACGCCATCGCCCGCAGCCTCGAAACCGATCAGCCGAACACCTGGGTCGTCGATGAACGCGTGGAAGACACCGATCGCGTTGGATCCACCGCCGACGCAGGCGGTCACGGCATCGGGAAGCCTGCCGGCCTGCTCCTGGATCTGCGCCCGCGCTTCCAGGCCGATGACCCGTTGGAAGTCACGGACCATGAGCGGGAACGGATGCGGTCCGGCCGCGGTGCCGAAGCAGTAGTACGTCTCGTCGGCGTTGGTCACCCAGTCCCGGAACGCCTCGTTGATGGCATCCTTGAGAGTTTTCGACCCGGCCTGTACCGCGACCACGGTCGCGCCGAGCAGGCGCATCCTCGCGACGTTGAGCGCCTGACGTGCGGTGTCGACGGCGCCCATGTAGATCACGCACTCGAGACCGAGCAGCGCACAAGCCGTCGCGGTGGCCACGCCGTGCTGGCCGGCCCCGGTCTCGGCGATGACGCGTGTCTTGCCCATCTGCTTGGCCAGCAGCGCTTGGCCGAGCACATTGTTGATCTTGTGAGAACCGGTGTGGTTCAAGTCTTCCCGCTTGAGGAAGAGGCGGGCGCCACCGGCGTGCTCGGACAGCCGGGTCGCTTCGTAGAGCGGCGACGGGCGACCGCTGTAGTGACGCTGCAGCCGATCGAGCTCGTCGAGGAAAGTCTGGTCGCCCCGGGCCTTCTCGTAGGCCGCGGTGACTTCCTCGATCACGGCCATCAGCGCCTCGGGCACCAGCCGGCCACCATAGGAACCGAAATGCCCGCGGTTGTCGGGATCATGGACAGTGCGTTCGGCCACCCCCGCGCTCGAGCGCGGAAGTTCGGGGCCGGCGAGATCCGCCATCAGTTTGTCTCTTCGTGCAAGCGGCTCATGGCCGATTAGCGAGCCGGTTTCGGACAGGACGGGTGAGTGCCGGCGGTGACCAGATCGGCAACCGCGCTGCGGGGATCTCCGCTGGTCACCAAGCCCTCACCGACGAGCACGGCATCGGCGCCTGCGCCGGCGTAGGCCAACAGGTCGGCGGTGCCGCGGACACCGGACTCGGCGATTCGGATGACATTGCTCGGAAGTCCGGGCGCGATGCGTCCGAAACAGTCCCGATCGACCTCGAGCGTTTTGAGGTCGCGCGCGTTGACCCCGATCACGGTGGCACCGGCCTGCAACGCCCGGTCCGCCTCCTCTTCGGTGTGCACCTCGACGAGGGCGGTCATCCCGAGCGACTCGGTACGTTCCAGCAGCGATTCGAGCACCGACTGGTCCAGCGCCGCAACGATCAGCAACAGCATGTCGGCGCCATGCGCGCGGGCCTCGTGGATCTGATACGGCTTGACGATGAAGTCCTTGCGCAGCACGGGAATTGACACCGCTGCGCGAACCGCGTCGAGGTCGGCGAGTGAGCCGTTGAACCGCCGTTGTTCGGTCAACACGCTGATGACCCGGGCGCCACCGTCCTGATATGCCTGCGCCAACTCGGCGGGATCGGCGATGTTGGCCAACTCGCCGCGCGACGGGCTCGCCCGCTTCACCTCGGCGATGACGCCGATTCCCGGTTCCCGCAGCGCGGCCATCACGTTCAACGGCGCCGGTGCGGCTTTCGCCCGCTCCTTGATCTCAGCAAGGCTTATTAGGGCCTCGCGGGCGGCAACATCGGCACGGACTCCCTCGATTATGGAGTCGAGCACTGTGGCCGAACTCATCGCCCGTCGATTCCTTTCCGGTGTGACCGGGACGATCCCGGTTGACCTCCATCGAAGGGTAGCCGCCGCCGCACGTTCATCTGTCACCGACCCTTGTTGTCCGTATCGGTCTGGTCGCCGGTCGGATCATGACCTTCGTCCAGCGCATCCCAGATCATTCGCTCCGACATCGGTTCGTCGGAATCTTGCCGGGTAGCGGCCCGGCGGGCCGCCGGCGCGGCGTAGCGCGTCGCGACCCGGCGCTGCGCGCCTTTGGCCGAACGCATGAGCAGGACCGCACCTGCCAGCGCGCACACCGCCGCCACCAGAGTGATCACCGCGCCGCCGTAGTACCGCTGTGTGCCGGTCAACTGCGCGACGGGCACCAGTGCCAGGTCTGCGGCACGCACCGCGACGTCTTCGATCACCCAGAGGCTGATCGCGAGGTAACCCATCCCGGCGCTCGCCGCAGCAACGAGGATTGCGAGCAAACGCAGCGGCCAACCGCGCACGGCCAGCGCTGCGACTGCCGCCGCCAACACCAGTAGCGCCAGGGGAACCAACGCCGTCGACCACGTGGCGCCGTTGAGCTCGGTGCTCTTGGGCTGTCCGAGCCCGTCGAACGAACTCACCTGCACCCAATCCATGCGCGAGGCCACCCACAGCCCAAGTGCGGCCACGACGAGCAAGGCCTGCGCTATCCGCATCATGGCTCGGCCAGCGTGTCGGCGGCCGCGATCGCGTTCAGCACTGCCTTGGCCTTGTTGGAGGCCTCGGTGTACTCGTATGGCCCGTTGGAATCGGCCACGACTCCCCCGCCGGCTTGCACGTAGGCAGTGCCGTTGCGCATCAATGCCGTGCGGATCGCGATGGCGAAGTCGGCGTTACCGGCGAAATCGAGATAGCCCAGCACGCCGCCGTACAACCCGCGACGCGTCTTCTCTACCTCTTCGATGAGTTCCATGGCCCGCACCTTCGGCGCACCCGACAGCGTTCCCGCCGGGAAACAGGCCGTCACCGCGTCGAGCGCCGTCTTGCCCGCGGCAAGCTCGCCGGTCACCGTGGACACCAGGTGCATCACGTGGCTGTAGCGCTCGATGTGGCTGTAATCCTCGACCCGCACGCTGCCCGGCCGGCACACCCGGCCCAGGTCGTTGCGACCCAGATCGACCAGCATCAGGTGCTCGGCACGTTCCTTCTCGTCGGCCAACAGCTCTTTTTCGAGCAGCACGTCTTCTTCTTCGTCGTTCCCGCGCCACCGGGTCCCGGCGATCGGATGTGTGGTCGCGCGCCCGTCCTTGACCGTGACCAGCGCCTCCGGGCTGGAACCCACGATCGAGAAGTCCAGTCCCCCATCGGCATTGGGGACGTTGAGCAGATACATGTAGGGGCTCGGGTTGGTCACGCGCAGCATCCGGTAGACATCGAGCGGGTCTGCCGCGGTATCCATCTCGAACCGCTGCGACGGCACGACCTGGAACGCTTCGCCCGCCTCGATGTCGCCGACGAGTTTCTCCACGATCGCGGTGTACTCCTCGACCGTCCGTTGGGCACGATGCGCCGGCACCGGGCGGCTGAAGGTTGCGACGGTTGACGGCAACGGCTGGCCGAGCGCCTTGGTCATCACATCCAGTCGCGCGACGGCGTCGTCGTAGGCCCAGTCGACGCGCTCGTCGGTGCCGTTCCAGTTGACCGCGTTGGCGATCAACGTGATGGTGCCCTCGTGGTGGTCGACCGCGGCGATGTCGGTGGCCAGGAGCAGCACCATGTCCGGCAGCCCCAAGTCATCCACGGCGAGCTCGGGCAGCCGTTCGAGCCGCCGCACCATGTCGTAGGCGAAGAATCCGACGAGCCCCGACGACAGCGGTGGAAGCCCCGCCATGGACTCGGTCTTCAACAACTCCAGTGTCGCGGCGAGGGCCTGCAGCGGATCCCCACCGCTCGGCGCGCCCTTGGGCGCCGTTCCCAGCCATACGGCCTGGTCGTCGCGCACGGTCAACGCCGACGGCGCGCCCGCACCGATGAATGACCATCGCGACCACGACCTGCCGTTCTCGGCGGATTCCAGCAGAAAGGTCCCGGGACGGTTGGCGGCCAGCTTGCGGTACGCCGACAGCGGCGTCTCGCTGTCGGCAAGCACCTTGCGGGTGACGGGCACGACCCGGTGCTCAGCAGCCAGCGCCCGGAAGTCCTCGCGGGACGTGGTGACTGCGAGCGAGCCTGCGGCCCCGTTGGCGGTGATTTGCACGGTTCAATCCTCCCAGACCGCCAGCACCGTGCTGGCATCCAGACGGCGTAGCGTGGGCGGCCATGACACCTATCAGAACGGGTGACACCGTCGCCGAGTTCGAACTGCCGGATCAGACCGGCACAGTCCGAAGCTTGACAAGTTTGCTCGCCAACGGTCCCGTCGTGCTGTTCTTCTATCCGGCGGCGATGACGCCCGGATGCACCAAAGAGGCCTGCCATTTCCGAGATCTGGCCGCTGAGTTCGCCGCTGCGGGGGCGAGCCGGGTCGGTATCAGCACCGACCCGGTCGCCAAGCAGGCCAAGTTCGCCGACATCCAGCGCTTCGATTACCCGTTGCTGTCCGATGTCGACGGGAAGGTGGCCTGCCAGTTCGGTGTGAAGCGTGGCCTGCTCGGCAAGCTCATGCCGGTCAAGCGGACCACGTTCGTCATCGACACCGATCGCACCGTCCTCGAGGTGATCTCGAGTGAGATCAGCATGGACATGCACGCCGACAAGGCGCTCGAGGTGCTCAAGGCGCGTTGACGGCGCGCAGCACCGCTGCCATCGAGGCCCCGAGCACCGAATCGCTGCGACCGCACGCCCAGCCGGAGCCACCGCCCGAGCGGAACTCCAGGTAGGTGATCGCCGTGCTGCCGATCGACTGCTGAGTCAGGCTCAGCACTTCGATCGGCCGGCCGATCTCTGCCAGCGCGGCCGTCAGCGCGTCCACGGGTCCGATTCCGCGGTGCGTGCTGGCGACCGTGCACCCGTCGGCAACGAGGGTCAACTCGGTGACCGCATCGGCTCCGTCGCCGCCGGTGTGCCAGTCCTTGAGTTCGACCGAACCTCCGGGCTCCAGATACGTCGTTTCGAACAGGTCGAACAGCTCGGCCGCGGTGATCTCGGCTCCGCTCTCGTCGGTGCGCTCTTGGACACGGCGGGCGAAGTCGATCTGCAACCGCCGGGGCAGATCCACCCCGTACTCGGTGAGCAACAGGTAGGCGATGCCGCCCTTGCCGGACTGCGAATTCACCCGGATCACCGCATCATAAGTGCGCCCGATATCGGCCGGGTCGATCGGCAAATACGGTACATGCCAATCGATTTCGCGTTCCGCCCGACCCGTCGCCAGGGCTCGTGCGCGATGCTCGGCCATTCCCTTCTTGATCGCATCCTGGTGGGTGCCGGAGAACGCCGTGTGCACCAGGTCCCCGACGTAGGGATGACGTTCGTGGATCAGCATGCGCGTGCAGTGCGCGACGGTCCGGGCGATCTCGTCGATATCAGAGAAGTCGATCATCGGATCCACGCCCTGCGCATGGAGGTTCAACGCCAGGGTCGCGATGTCGACATTGCCGGTGCGTTCACCGTTGCCGAACACGCATCCCTCGACGCGCTGCGCGCCGGCCAGGACGGCCAGTTCCGCGCACGCGATGCCGGTACCCCGGTCGTTGTGCGGATGTACCGACAGGATGACGCTGTCGCGGCGGGAGATGTTGCGGTGCATGTACTCGATCTGATCGGCGTACACGTTCGGGGTGGCGATCTCGACCGTGGCGGGCAGATTCAGGATCACGGGGCGTTGCGGAGTGGCCTGCCACAGGTCGGTCATCGCGTCGCAGAGCTCCAACGCGAAGTCGGGCTCGGTGAGGTTGAAGACCTCCGGAGAGAACTCGAACCGCACATTCGGCAGGTCACCGGCGAGTTCGAGGACGTCACGCCCACCGGCCAGGATCAGTTCGCGCAACTGATCGCGGTCCTTGCCCAACACGACGTCACGCCACGTCCGTGCGGTTGCCGTGTACATGTGGACGACGACCTCGTTGGCCATGCCCCGCACCGAGTCGACCGTGCGCTCGATCAGATCGCGGCGGGCCGGGGTGAACACCACGATGGCGACGTCGGGAGGCGCGATGTCGGATTCGGCCAACAGCCGGACGAAATCGAAATCGGTCTGGGATGCCGACGGGTAGCCGACCTCGATCTCCTTATAGCCCATGGCGACGAGTAGTTCGAAGAACCGGCGCTTACGGGCCGGATCCATCGGCTCGGCCAGGGCTTGATTGCCGTCACGCAGGTCGACCGGAACCCACAGCGGCGCGGTGGTGATCTGGGCGCTCGGCCAATCTCGTTGGGTCAGTGGGACTTCGACGCGGTCGTAGACACTCGCGTAGCGGCGCGAAGGCATCTGGGAGTGCCGCTGCCGGTTCCAGGCCGGCGCATCCGCCGCGACGTTCCCGGCCGGGGTGTCGATGGTGGGAAAAGCAGAAGTGGTCATGAGGGTCTTTCGGTCGGTTGAAGATCGACCGGCGCGGCGCAGCCCCACGGCAGGGGGCCGGTCGATTCAGGCCCCGCCGAGGCGGCTAAGGAGAAGGACGCGCGTCATGATGGCTAGACTGTACACAACTCCTCAGACAAGTAGAGAGGTTTGGCCATGCCCGCGCAGGTCCAGCGTCATCCATTGGCAGCGCAAACCGCGTCGCTGCTGCTGGCACGTATTCGCGACGGCGAGTGGCCATTGGGACATCGGTTGCCGGGCGAGACGACGTTGGCCGCCCAACTGGGCGTCGGACGCTCGACGCTGCGGGAAGCTGTCCGCGAGCTCGCGGGCAAGGGGGTGCTCGACAGTCGGCAGGGAGCCGGTGTTTTCGTGACCGCGCTCGACGTCGCCGAAGACTGGGACACCGTGCTGCGACGGTCGACGATCGTGTCGGTGATCGAAGCGCGGATCGCGATCGAGGCCGAGGCAGCGGCCCTGGCAGCGACCCGGCGCACGCCCGCGGATTTGCGCACGATCCGCCGCACGCTGGTGGCGCGCGGCGTCGTGGGACAGTCGGTGCCCGACCACGTCGACGCGGACATGGCGTTTCACCGAGCGGTCATCGCGGCCGCCCACAACGATGTGCTGACGCAGTTGTTCGACGCCTTCCTCCCCCGGCTGCGGCTGGCGATGATCGACATGCTCAAGATCCAACCCATCGCGTCCGAACCCTGCGACCACGCGCTGCATCAGCAGCTGGCGGACGCGATCATCGCCAGGGACCCCGAAGCGGCGGCCTCGGCCAGCAGAACCCATCTGAGCTCGTTGAAGGAGTCTTTCGCATGACGTCGGTCCTCGAACTCGACGAGGTCACATTCCGTCGCAACGGAAAGCAGATCATCGACGGGATATCGCTGACCGTGCAGGCCGGTGAACATTGGGCACTACTGGGCCCGAACGGTGCCGGCAAGAGCACGCTGCTGGGATTCTGTGCGGCCGTAACCTTTCCGACCACCGGCACCGTGCGGGTGCTGGGCGGGCAGATGGGCCGCACCGATCTGACGGTGCTGCGGCGGTCGATCGGTCATGTCAATCCGCGTCATCGCCTGCAGTATCCGCTGACCGTGCGCGAGGTGGTGCTGACCGGTATCACCGCGACCATCGACACCGCGGCGCGATGGACACCCAGTTCCGAACAGGTGCGCCGGGCCGAGGAACTGATCGACACGGTGGGCCTGTCAGCGCGGGTCGACGCGGTGTGGCCGACTCTGTCGCAGGGTGAACGCGGGCGCGCCCTGATCGCACGCGCACTGATCTCCGATCCCCGGCTGTTGCTGCTCGACGAGCCCACCACGGGGCTGGACGTCGCCGCCCGCGAGCAACTGCTGGAAACCCTTGACACACTGGACGACACGCATCCGGACATGGCTTCGATCCTGGTGACGCACCATCTGGAGGAGCTGCCGACCAGCACGACACATGCGTTGTTGATCGCCGACGGGCGAACGGTCGCCAGCGGCCCCGCCCTCGACACGGTCACCACAGACCATGTGACGACGGCGTTCGCGCATCCGGTTGCCGTCGGCCATCAGGACGGCCGGTGGACGGCCCGCGCGAAGCCCGGCCCGCGGATCCGTTAGGTCGCCTCGGCCGGAGTGCTGCGGCGCCTGCGCGCTTCCCGGTGCCGGGTCACCGGCGAGATGTCGAGAACGCGCGACACCATGGTGGCCAGAAATCTCGCCGGCTGCAGTTGAGGCGGCACGACATCGTGGCGGACGGCAATGTCGGGCAATGCCGCCAACGCCTCATCGACCGCGGCCGTCTCGACATCGACGATCTCGAAAAGCGTGTCGGGTTCGGCCTTTTCGATGCTGTCGACCTCATCCTCTTCGCGAGGCACCTCGGCGTCGTAGTCGATCATCACCAACGCGACCGCGTGATAGGCGTCGTCCTCGGTGCCGAGCTTGCCCAGGAGATCGATGAGCCATTCGGCCTTGTCGGGTTCGGTGTTGAGGATGGTCGAGCGCAGGCCGTAGACGAATCCGAGCGCGGCCAGCGGGTGCCGCAGTCTCAGGTTCTTGGCGTCGCCGTAGCTCTCCTCGACGCGGTTGGCCGCGTTCTTGCCGAAGCTCGAATCCATGCGTTTGGTGCTGATGAGAAGCTCGGGCCCGGTGTCCCAGTCCGAGATCACCACGTCGACCTGCTTCATGTAGTGCTTGCCGAGCACGCTCGCGCTGGACCCCGCCACGCCCTTCATCGAGCGCCGCAGACGTTGTTCGATCAGCACCCGTTCTTTCTGCGGCAGGGCGTCGAGCAGGTTCGCGATGGCACTCGGCATGATGCGGGGATCGGTGGGCCGCGGCCATACCGCGTCCGGTTCGAAGCCGGCGCGCCGCAGCTCATACGACAGCCACACGTCGAGCGCCAACGCAGGCACCCCGGTGGTGGACGGCGCGTTCAGATGGAGCGGCACGCCGAGCAGCTTGCGCAGTACGCGGAAATCGGGCATGTACGTCAACTCGCCGCCACTACGCACCCACGGGTTGGTGTGTTGACCGCCCGGTGCGGCGTCGGCCACGATCCGATCGAATATCGCCCACGCGGTCGCCTTGGTCGACGGTTCAGCGGGCACGCCGTGACCTTACCGCCCGCCGGGTGGCCAGTGAATCGTGCGCGCTGCGAACCGATTCCAACGGCACGCGACCCTCCAGGCCGAGCGCATCGTCGACGATCCCGACCGCCCCGAGCAGTTCGCCCCGGCTCAACAGCGCCGCGACCCGGCGCCTGACCTCCCGAAGCTGCGAGCTCCGCTCGGCGATCAGTTGCGGTGCCGGCACCAGCCACCGATCCGCTTCGCGCGGTTCGATTTTCAGAATGCCGCCGCCGTAGGACCGGCCGACCATCTCGGCATGCAAGAGGGTCGCCGAGTTCAGTGCGGCCAACGGCAGCAGGTCGCGTCCGAGCCCGGTGAGTCCGTCGCGCAGGTACACCCCGTGCACCGAGTTGAGGTGGTGGGCTTTGGCCCGATTGGTGACCAGACGTGGGGTGTCGGCGTTCATGCAGGTCAGCAAGAGGTCGGCCGGCTCGACCAGCGGCACCAGGTACCAGGGCTCGCGTACCCGGCACTTGTAGGCCAGGTGCACCCCGGCAGCGTGCCCGGCCTCCACATATCGTTTGGCCGCGGCCGAAAGTGCACCCGTAGGCCGGAAGAGATGGATCGACTTGCCGTCCCCCCCCAGCCGTGTCAGCTGGTCGGCCGACAGCGTGAGGCCCCGCAGATGGGCGCTGCCCGGCGGAGACAGCGGCAGCACATCGGCCGGCCGCAGCCCCAGCTCGCGTACCCGAGCCGGCGACAGGGCGAAATAGCCGTTGTTGCCGGTGACCATGCCGAGCGTGGTGTCGGCCCAGTGTTCGAGCAGCGTGAAATCGCCTGCGGTGTGCAGCGCATGGAGGGCATCGACCGGGCCGTTGCCGATGAGGCCGCTGATCCACTTGTCCGCCGGATCGCGCGGTGACCAATTCCGTTGCACGAGCTCGGATGTCAGCGATTCGGCATTGCGAGCCCGATGGATGACGGCATGACCCGACGGGCCGCCGTCGAAACCGTCGGCCAGCAGCAGCACGACATCGGCCTCGGCTTCCGGGAACACTTGCTCGTCGAACATCACGAGCTCGACGCTGGCGAACCGGTCGAACAGGAACTTCCGCACGGCCGCCGCGTAATTGACACTGAGCAGCTCGGCAGGCAGCACGAGCGCCATCCGGCCGCCGGGGCGTAGGAACAGAGCGGCGTGCACCGTGAATGCCGCCCAACTCGACGCGAGCCCGGACAGCGTGACGCCGGCTTTCAGCGCGGCCCGCCGCGACTGCGCGCGCACCTGACCGCGGAAATCCTGATAGCGGATGTACGGCGGGTTGCCGATCACCGCCGCATACTCCGGACGCGGCTCGATGCCGAAGAAATCGGCGGTACGGACCCGGGCTCTTCCACCGGCCTCGGCCACCCGCCGCCTCGCGGTGGCGGCACTGGCCGGGTGGATCTCGACACCGTCGACTTCCGGCCCGGTTGCGCCGAGTTCACGCAACCGGTGGGTGACAGCGACCAGGAACGCCGCGTCGCCGGCCGACGGCTCGAAGATGCGGTCTTCGGCCGATCGCACCGCCCATTGCGCGAGATAGGCCGTGATGGCGTCGGGCGTGAAAAATGCACCGCGTACCTTGCGAGCGTCGGCGGTGTCAGTCACCTCGTCATTGTTGCCGACGGCACCGACAAAGTCCCGGAAGGACATGTGTCGGTGGCAAACGCGTTGCTACGCAGGGGGAACGCGAGTAATATCGAACATATGTTCGAACAGCGTGATCTTCCGCCGCTCGGTGAGCTCACCGACGCGGCGCTGATCGACGCGCTCGCGCAACGCACACGCGCTGAGGCCATCTCGGCCGCAGAGCGGCTGGCAGCCATCGGCGAGATCGTGGCTCGTCATTGTGATGACGAGGACGACGCCTCCGCGCACCGCGCGATCGATGGCTGGGAGTGCGCTACCGCGGCGGTCAGTGCGGCGTGCAATCTCGGTCGCCGGGCCGCCTCGGCGCAAATGCGCATCGCCGAGGCGCTACGTGACCGGCTGCCGAACGTGGCGGCGGTGTTCGGGCAGGGCCATATCTCCGCGAAGGTCGTGGCCACGATCACCTGGCGCACCCAACTCGTGGTCGACACCGAAGCCCTCGCGTTGATCGATACCGCGCTGGCCGGTGCGGCCACGAGCTACGGGACGCTATCGGCCACAAAGGTCGAGCAAGCCATCGATGTGTGGGTGGAGAAGTTCGATCCTGCCGCGGTACGCCGGACGCGCACTGCGGCCCGCAGCCGCGACGTGAACTTCGGCGACACCGACGATCCCGCGGGCACTGTGTCGATCTGGGGCCGGTTGTCGATGATCGACGGGGCGATTTTGAAACAGCGGCTCATCGACATGGCGTGCGGCGTATGCGACGGCGACCCGCGCACCATGGCCCAACGCAGATCAGATGCCTTGGGCGCGCTCGGAGCCGGGGCTGATCGGCTGACCTGTCTGTGTGGCAGCCCTGACTGCGCCGCGGCCGGGGTCGATCCCCGGGCCGGCAGCGTGGTGGTTTACGTGCTCACCGACGAGCTACCCATGTCCTCTCCCAGCAGCGACGAGAGCGCGTCGCAGGCTGACGTTTCACCAACCGAGAATGCCGGCGACGACGCTGACGCGCAGGAACCACAGGACGTTCAGGACCCGCAACCCGAGAACACCGCCAGTCCGCTTGCGGCGCCCCGAGACCCGCTGTTACACGGCGAACCCGATGTCGCCGATCTCCCCGCCGACTCCGTGCCCGCGGTATCGGGTGGGCCGGGTGTGCTGCTCGGCGGCGGCATCGTGCCCGCGCCCATGTTGGCCGAGTTGATCGCCACCGGGGCCGCGGTGAAACCTCTCAAAGATGCGGGTGCACTTGGAGACGAGGCGCACTATCGGCCGTCGTCAGGGTTGGCGGCGTTCGTGCGGATGCGGGACCTGACCTGTCAGTTCCCGGGATGTGGTGTCTCGGCGCAGTACTGCGACCTCGACCATGCCGTCGCGTGGCCGGCCGGTCCCACCCACCCGGGCAACCTCGGCGCCAAATGCCGAAACCATCACCTGCTGAAGACCTTTCACACCGGCGTTGACGGCTGGACCGATGTGCAACATCCCGACGGCGGCCACACCTGGACCGCTCCCACTGGCCACAAGTCGCACACGGCCCCGTTCAGCCGAATTCTCTTCCCCCACTGGAAGCCCCACACACCGCCGCCGCCTGCGGGGCCGCTACCAGCACCCAACGCCGACCGTGTGGTCAAGATGCCGACGCGCGCACGAACCCGTCGGCAAACCCGCGATCAGCGCATCAATGCCGAACGCCGACTGAACATCGAATTGGACAGACCGCCACCGTTCTGACCGAACTTCGATTCTGCGCAGCGGCTATCCCGTCGGTTCGCCACCCAACAACAGGTCGGCGTCGAAGCACGTGTGTGCGCCGGTGTGGCAGGCCGCACCGACCTGGTCGACCTCCAGGAGCACCGTGTCACCGTCGCAGTCCAGACGAATCGAGTGCACGTATTGCGTGTGCCCGGAGGTCGCGCCCTTGACCCACTGCTCACCGCGGGACCGCGAGAAGTACGTGGCCTCACGGGTTTCCAGCGTGCGGGCCAGCGCGTCGTCGTCCATCCAGGCCACCATCAAAACCTTGCCGGTACCGCGCTCCTGCGCGACCGCACTGAACAGACCGTCAGCATTCCGCTTCAACCGAGCGGCGATTTTCGGATCGAGACTCATCGCACCCCTCGGCTCTTCGCGCAAGCGCTCATCGCACAATGATCCCTTCCGCCGCCATCGCCGCCTTGACCTGGGCAATGGTCAGTTCGCGGAAATGGAACACACTGGCGGCCAGCACTGCATCGGCGCCGGCCTGCACAGCGGGCGCGAAATCAGCCACCGCACCGGCACCACCGCTGGCGATCACCGGAACCCCGACCGCCGCCCGCACCGCACGCAGCATCTCCAAGTCGAATCCGGCCTTGGTGCCGTCGCGGTCCATCGAGTTCAGCAGGATCTCCCCGACACCGAGCTCAGCGCCCCGGGTAGCCCACTCGACCGCGTCGATACCCGTGCCGCGGCGGCCGCCGTGCGTGGTGACCTCCCAGCCGGAGGGGGTCGGCGGGTCACCGGCGGGCACCGTCCTGGCATCCACGCTAAGCACGATGCACTGCGAGCCGAACTGCCGGGCCATCTCGGCCAGCAGTTCGGGCCGCGCGATCGCGGCGGTATTGACCGAAACCTTGTCCGCACCGGCACGCAGCAGCACATCGACGTCATCGACCGAACGCACACCACCGCCGACCGTCAACGGGATGAACACCTGCTCGGCGGTCCGCTTCACCACTTCGAGCATGGTGGCCCGACCCGATGATGACGCGGTCACGTCGAGGAAGGTCAGCTCATCGGCGCCCTCGGCGTCGTAGGCGGCGGCGAGTTCGACGGGATCGCCCGCGTCGCGCAGGTTCTCGAAGTTCACGCCTTTGACGACCCGGCCGGCGTCGACATCCAGACATGGGATCACCCTCGTGGCAACATCGGATACGACGCTCACAGGTAATCCTCCGGATTTCCAGCCGATTTCACGATCTCCAACATCTTCTCGTGCACGCCGGGCGCGGCGGCCAGCGCCGACTTCGACTCGACGGTCCATGGCTCACCCGCCAGATCGGTCACGATGCCGCCGGCCGCGCGCACCAGCGCGACTCCGGCCGCGTGGTCCCAGATGTGGTGTCCGAAACTGATTGCGCCACCGAGGATTCCGGCGCCCACGTACGCCAGGTCCACCCCGGTGGCCCCGTGCATGCGCACCCGCGAGCAGACCCGGCTGAGGTTGGCCAGGACCGACGCACGGTAGCGGCCGGGAAACCGGCCTCGGGAATCGATGTTGAACGTCTGGATACCGATGATGGAATCGGCGAGTGTGGGCGATCCGAGCGGCTGCTGTGCTACGCCGTTGTCCTGCAAAGGACCACCGACGATTGCCGAGTATCGCTGCCCCATGAACGGCAGCCACGTCAGGCCGGCGACCGGCTCACCGTCGGCCAGCAGTCCCAGCAGGATCGCGGCCATCGGGGAACCGGCCGCGTAGTTGAACGTTCCGTCGATCGGGTCGAGCACCCACACCAGCGAAGAGTCGATCGGCTCGCCGCCGAATTCTTCACCGTGCACCCCGATTCCGGTGGCCTCGGTCAGCGCCCGCACCACTTGCCGCTCGATCGCGAGATCGACCTCGGTCGCGAAGTCGTTGCCCTGCTTCCGCACAGCGGAGTCCGCCCGGTGCCCCGCGACGAACGGAACCGCAGCGGCGTCGAGGATCTCGGCCGCGGTGGCGACCAATGCGGCGAGCTTTGAAGTCTCCAGTTCCCCCACCGCCGTTATCCGCTGACCGCGGCCAACGCCTGCGGCAACGTGAATCGCCCGGCGTAGAGCGCCTTGCCGACGATCGCGCCCTCCACACCGCTGCCGGTGAGCGTAGCGATGGCCCGCAGATCGTCGAGACTCGAAACCCCGCCCGATGCGATCACCGGGGCGTCGGTGCGGCCGGCGACCGCTGACAGCAGCTCGAGATTGGGTCCCGTCAGGGTGCCATCCTTTGTGACGTCGGTGACGACGAACCGCGAACAGCCTTCGCGGTCAAGCCGTTCCAGAACCTCCCACAGATCGCCGCCGTCGGTCTCCCAGCCGCGGCCGCGAAGGCGGTGGGCGCCGTCGACGATCTGCACGTCCAGGCCGACGGCCACCTTGTCGCCGTACTCGGCGATCGCCCGCGCGCACCACTGCGGATTCTCCAGCGCCGCGGTGCCGATGTTCACCCTGGCGCAGCCCGTCGCCAGGGCGGCCTTGAGCGAATCGTCGTCGCGGATACCGCCGGACAGCTCCACATCGACGTCGAGCTTGCCGACCACCTCGGCGAGCAGCTCACGGTTGCTGCCCCGGCCGAATGCGGCGTCCAGATCGACCAGGTGAATCCACTCGGCGCCGTCGCGTTGCCAGGCCTCTGCAGCCTCGAATGCCGAGCCGTAGTCCGTCTCGCTGCCCGCCTTGCCTTGCACGAGCCGTACCGCCTGGCCGCCGACCACGTCGACAGCGGGAAGCAAAATCAAACTCACAGTCCCTCAACCCAATTCGCGAGGAGCGTCGCACCGGCGTCGCCACTCTTCTCCGGATGAAATTGTGTCGCCGACAATGCGCCGTCCTCGACGGCGGCGATGAACGGCACGTGATGCGTCGCCCACGTCACCAGGGCTTCGGATCGCCCGGTCCACTCCTGCGCGGCGTAAGAATGGACGAAGTAGAAGCGGGTGGAGTCATCGAGACCCTTGAACAACGTGCTGCCTTGGGGCGCGTCAACGACGTTCCAGCCCATGTGTGGCACCACCGGCGCGTCCAGCCGAGTGACGGATCCGGGCCACTGACCGCACCCGGTGGACTCCACCCCGAACTCGATGCCGCGCGCGAACAGGATCTGCATACCCACGCAAACCCCGAGCACCGGGCGGCCGTTCTGCAGCCGATCGGCGATGATCTTCTCTCCGCCGATCGAGCGCAGGCCGGTCATGCATGCCTCGAACGCCCCGACACCGGGCACGACCAAGCCGTCGGCCGCCGCCGCGGCCCCCGGATCGGCAGTCACCTCGACATCGGCGCCAACGCGCTCAAGGGCCCGCTGTGCGGACCGCAGATTGCCCGACCCGTAGTCGAGCACAACGAGTTTCCTTGTCACAGCGTGCCTTTGGTCGAAGGAACGCCGGTCACCCGGGGGTCGAACTCCACGGCCTGACGCAGTGCCCTGGCCACGGCCTTGTACTGGGCCTCGGTGATGTGGTGCGGATCGCGGCCGTAGAGCGTGCGCACATGCAACGCGATGCGCGCGTTGAACGCCAGCGACTCGAACACATGCCGGTTGATCACGGTGTGGTACGGCGCGCTGGATCCGGCGATCGTGAACTCGACCATGAACTCCGGCTCACCGGTGTGCACGAAGTACGGTCGGCCCGAGACGTCGACAGCCGCATGTGCCAACGTCTCGTCCATCGGGATGAACGCATCGCCGAACCGGCGGATGCCCTTCTTGTCGCCGAGCGCCTCACCGAGAGCCTGCCCCAGCACGATCGCGGTGTCCTCGACGGTGTGATGCCCCTCGATCTCGATGTCGCCCTTCGCGTGCACGGTCAGATCGAAGCTCGCGTGGCTGCCCAACGACGTGAGCATGTGATCGAAGAACGGGACGCCGGTGTCGATGTCGACGACACCGGTGCCGTCGAGGTCGAGTTCGACGACGATGTCGGATTCCTTGGTCTTGCGTTCGACCTTCGCGCGACGGCTCACGATGCTCCTACCGGGCTGTTGAGTTCGGTCTTGGCCAGTTGCGTACTGGTGGCCAGAAATGCGTCGTTCTCCTCGGCCAGGCCGATGGTCACCCGCAGATAGCCGGGAATCCCGACGTCGCGAATGAGGACGCCGTCGTCCAGATAGCGTTGCCAGGTCGCGGGGGCGTCGGTGAATTCACCGAACAGGACGAAGTTGGCGTCGCTCGGGATCACCCGAAATCCCATCCGCACCAACTCGGCGCTCACCCGGTCGCGTTCGGCGGCGAGCTTGGCGACGCTGCCCAGCGTCTCGTCGGCATGGCGCAGCGCGGCGCGCGCGGCGGCCTGTGTCAGCACCGACAGGTGGTAGGGCAACCGCACCAACAGCAGCGCGTCGATCACCGCGGGCGCGGCGGCCAGATAACCGAGCCGGCCGCCGGCGAACGCGAACGCCTTGCTCATGGTTCGCGAGACGACGAGCTTGGCCGGATACTCGTCGAGCAGGGCCACCGCGCTGGGCTGTGAGGAGAACTCGCCGTAGGCCTCGTCGACGATCAGGATGCCGCCGGCCATGGCATCGAGGATGCGGCGCAGATCGTCGAGCTTAATGCTCTGTCCCGACGGGTTGTTGGGGCTCGTCACGAACACCACATCGGGCCTGCCGTCCTCGATGGCCGCGACGGCGACATCGACGTCGAGGCCGAAATCGCCTGCCCGCGCGGCCTGTAGCCACTCGGTCTGGGTGCCGTCGGAGATGATGGGATGCATCGAGTAGGACGGCACGAACCCGATGGCGCTACGGCCAGGGCCACCGAACGCCTGCAGAAGCTGCTGCAGGATCTCGTTGGAACCGTTTGCCGCCCACAGGTTGTCCACCGTGAGATGCGTACCCGTCTTCGTGGTCAGGTACGCCGCTAGATCGGTGCGCAACGCGACCGCGTCCCGGTCGGGATAGCGATGCAGTTCAGCGGCGGCCTCGCGCACCGACGCGGCGACGTCGTCGACGAGGGCCTGGGTCGGCGGATGCGGGTTCTCGTTGGTGTTGAGCCGCACCGGGACCTGCAGTTGCGGTGCGCCGTAGGGCGACTTGCCGCGCAGGTTGTCCCGCAACGGCAGGTCGGCCAGCGTCACATCTTTTGAGCCCGTCACCGCTCAAACCTCCGTCGCACCGCTTCACCGTGCGCGGGCAGATCCTCCGCCTTCGACAACGTGATCACATGGCCGGACACGTCTTTGAGTGCCGCCTCGTCGTACTCGACGACGTGGATGCCCCGCAGGAAGGTCTGCACCGACAACCCGCTGGAGTGCCGGGCACAACCCGCGGTCGGCAGCACGTGGTTGGAACCTGCGCAGTAATCCCCCAGGCTCACCGGCGACCAAGCCCCCACGAATATCGCACCGGCGGAACGGATCCGGCCCGCTACCCCGGCGGCGTCGGCGGTCTGGATCTCGAGGTGCTCGGCGGCGTAGGCGTTCACCGTTCGGATGCCGGCTTCGATGTCGTCGACGAGCACCGTCGCCGACTGCTTGCCGGTCAGCGCCGCCGTCACGCGATCGACGTGGACCGTGGTGGCGAGCTGGTTGGCCAGTTCGCGGTCGGTGGCCTCGGCGAGCGCCACGCTGTCGGTCACGAGCACGCTCGCCGCCATCTCGTCGTGCTCGGCCTGGCTGATCAGGTCGGCGGCGACGTGCACCGGATCGGCGGTGTGGTCGGCGAGGATGGCGATCTCGGTCGGACCGGCCTCGGCGTCGATGCCCACCTGGGAGCGGCAGATCCGCTTGGCGGCGGTCACATAGATGTTGCCCGGCCCGGTGATCATGTCGACTGGCGCCAGTTCGGCGCCATCGGTGTCGGTGCCGCCATAGGCCAGCAATGCGACGGCCTGCGCTCCGCCGACCGCCCACACGGCGTCGACGCCGAGAAGTGCGGCCGCGGCCAGGATCGTCGGGTGCGGCAGCCCGCCGAACTGGGCCTGCGGCGGGCTCGCGATGACCAGCGAGTCCACCCCGGCGGTCTGTGCGGGCACGACGTTCATCACGACGCTCGACGGGTAGACCGCGTTGCCGCCAGGCACGTAGAGCCCGACCCGCTCGACGGGAACCCAACGCTCGGTGACGGTCGCACCCGGGGCGAGCGTCGTGGTGGTGTCGGTGCGGCGCTGATCGGCGTGCACCGCACGCGCGCGGTCGATCGACACCTGAAGCGCGGTGCGCACCGCCGGGTCGAGTTCGGCAAGTGCCTGCGCGAGGGCCGCGGCCGGTACCCGCACGGTGTCCGGGCGGACACCATCGAAGGATTCGCCGTACTCCAGCGCCGCGGCCGCACCGCGCTGCGCGACCGCCTCGACGATCGGGCGGACCTTGGGCACCACGGCGTCCACGTCGACGCCACCGCGCGGCAGGGCAGCACGGAGTTGGGCTGCATTCAACGCGCGGTTGCGCAGGTCGATACGGGACATCTGAAACTCGGCCATCACGTCAATTGTCCCTGATCAGTCCACCTGAATAAAAATCCACCGAGCCGCAGCCACCGTAGGGTGGCCGCAAGACCTGCGAACGGAGCCCGCGATGTCCGCCAAAGACCACCCCAACCACGCCCCCGGCGTGCCGATGCTCGTTCCGCCCTGGCTGGAACGCCTGCAGATCAAGTACATGAATCCGGCCATGCGACCACTGTCGAAACGCCTGCCCGGCTTCACCGTCATCAAGCATCGGGGCCGCACGTCGGGAACCCCGTACGAGACCATCGTCACGAGCTATCGCAAGGGCAATGTGCTGGCGGTGCTGCTCGCCCACGGCAAGACGAACTGGGTCAAGAACGTCCTCGCGGCAGGCGAGGCGGACGTGCACCTGTTCCGCGGGGACGTCAAGATCACCAATCCCAGGGTGCTGCCCGCCGGCACCGACGATCCGTCGCTCCCCCGGATCGCCCGCATCGGCGCCCGCCGGACCGGGGTGTTCGTGGCGGATATCGTTTGACGCCGCTGCCAGACTTCACCTATGGCGTGGCAAGTCTGGCTGACTTTCTTCGGCGCGGCGATCCTGATCAGCGTCTCCCCGGGTGCCGGGGCGATCAATTCGATGGCCACGGGCCTCACGCACGGGGTGCGGCGGGGCTACTGGAGCATCCTCGGCCTGGAGATCGGCCTGATGCTGCAACTGGCGCTCGTGGCCGTGGGCCTCGGCGCGGCGGTGGCCAACTCGATGCTGGCGTTCAACATCATCAAATGGGTCGGCGTGGCCTACCTCATCTATCTGGCCGTTCGGCAGTGGCGCACCGCCACGCTCGACCTGCGAGAGCAGGTCGGCAAGTCCACCGATAGCAGCCGCCTGGGCCTGGTCGTGCGCGGTTTCCTGGTCAATGCCACCAACCCGAAGGGGCTGGTGTTCTTCCTCGCGGTCCTGCCGCAGTTCGTGGTGCCGACCGCCCCGCTACTGCCGCAATATCTGGCCATCGGGGTGACGATGATCGTCGTCGACCTCGTCGTGATGGGCCTCTACACCGGACTGGCGGCCCGTCTGCTGAAGTGGCTGCACACACCACGCCAGCAGACGGTGCTCAACCGCGTGTTCTCCGGGTTGTTCGCGACCGCGGCGGTCGTCTTGTCCCTCGTGCGCCGAAGCGCGCCCGCCTAGCCGAACCCGGTCAGATGTCGAGTCCGATATCGAGTACCCGCACCGAATGTGTGAGTGCTCCGATCGCGAGGTAGTCGACGCCGGTGCCGGCGTACTCCGCAGCACTGGCCAGGGTCAGCCCACCCGACGATTCCAGCAGCGTCTTCGGCGACCGCGAATCCCGCCGCTGAACAGCGATCTGGGTCTGCCACACCGGGAAGTTGTCGAGCAGCACCAGCTCGACATCGGCCGAGAGCACGTCGTCGAGCTGTTCGAGCGAGTCCACCTCGACCTCGCACGGAAGGTCGGGGGCCTCGGCCCGAACGGCCTTGAGCGCCGCCAGCACCGATCCAGCCGCGGCGACGTGGTTGTCCTTGATCAGGGCGGCGTCACCGAGACCCATCCGGTGGTTGACACCGCCGCCGACCCGCACCGCGTACTTCTGCAGCGCTCGCAAGCCAGGAAGCGTCTTACGGGTGTCGCGGATCTTGGCGTTCGTGCCGGCCACCGCGTCGACCCAGGCCGCGGTCGCGGTCGCGACGCCGGACAGGTGAGACACCAGGTTGAGCATCGTGCGTTCGGCGGTCAACAGTTCGCGCGTGGGTGCCTCGACGGTGAGGATCGGCGACTTGGCATCCAACCGTGCGCCGTCGTCGACCCGGTGCAGGACCCGGTATGCGTTCGCACCGACCACCTCGTCGAGGACCAGCAGCGCGATGTCGACCCCGGCGATCACCCCCGGCTCTCGATTGACCACCGAGGCCGTGGTCACCGCGTCCGCCGCGACCGTGGCCAATGTGGTGACGTCCGGGCCGTAGCGCAGGTCTTCCTCGAGCGCCCTGGCGACGACCGCCTTGGCTTCGACGTATTCAGATTCCGAAAGTGCCATCAGCACACCCCCGATGGGATCTCGACGGCGATCTCGCCGCCGTCGGCGCGAACCGTCAACGAATGCTCCTGGGTCGAATCGGCACCGGGGAAGTCACCGCGATGGTGACAACCGCGGCTCTCGGTGCGGGCCAACGCGGCGCTGACCACCGCGCGTGCCGTGGTGGTGAGTGCGGCGTCTTCGAAACTGCTGCGGCTGAGCGGTTCTGCCGACCGCCCGACGTCGAGGGTCGCGCTCAGCCGGCTCAGGCCGGCCGCGTCGCGGACCACCGAGGCGTGCGCGGACATCGCGCGCTGCAATGTCACCCGGTCGACCACGTCGTGGTGGCGGTGCTGCGGGGCCCGGGCCCGCACCGAACCGGCGTGCACCGCATGGTCGGCCGCGGCCCTGCCGGCGCGCCGGCCCACCACAAGCCCCTCGAGCAGACTGTTCGAGGCCAGCCGATTCGCGCCGTGCATACCCGTCCGCGCCACCTCACCGGCTGCGAACAGACCTGGCAGTTCGGTCCGGCCGTGCACGTCGGTCACCACGCCGCCGCAGCTGTAATGCGCACCTGGCACGACGGGGATCGGCTGACGGGTCGCGTCCACACCGAGGGCCGCACAGGCTGCCGCGACGGTGGGAAACCGGCGTGCGAAGTCACCGACGCCACGCGCGTCGAGGTAGACGCACGGGTCTCCGGTTTCGATGAGCCGGGCGTTGATCGCGGCGGCAACGACATCGCGCGGCGCCAGGTCACCCATGGGGTGTACGCCTTCGGTCACCGAGTTGCCGTGGGAATCGACCAGTATCGCGCCTTCACCGCGCAGGGCCTCGGTGATCAGCGGCCGCCGGCCACCGGCGTCGGCGTCGAACAACATCGTCGGGTGGAACTGGATGAACTCGATGTCGCTGACCGCGATGCCCGCCCACAGCGCAAGGGCGATTCCGTCGCCGGTCGAACCGCCGGGGTTGGTGGTGGCCGCGTAGAGGTGGCCGAGGCCGCCGGTGGCCAGGATCACCGACGGCGCATGCACGATGCCGGGGCCGTCCTCGTTGCGCACCAGTACGCCGGTCACCGCGGTGTCGTCGTGCAGGATCTGCACCGCGACATGGTTTCGCCGGATGACGAGCGTCGCCGCGGCCAGGTCGAGGGCGCGTTGCACCTCGGCTCCGGTGGCGTCACCGCCTGCGTGGACGATCCGGCGCCGGGTGTGCCCGCCCTCACGTGTCAAAGCCCAACGGCCTGGCGCGGTTTCGTCGAATCGGGCGCCGTGGGCGACAAGGTCGGCAACGGCGGCATGGCCGTCGGCGACGATGGAGCGCACCGCGTCCGGATCGCAGAGTCCGCCGCCGGCCGCGAGCGTGTCGGCGACGTGCGCGTCGACCGAATCGTCGTTGTCGGGCAGTACGACGGCGATTCCACCCTGCGCGTAGAAGGTCGCGGTTTCCCGTGCCTTGCTCAGGACGACGACGCGCTGCCCCCGCCGGTGCGCGGCCAGGGCCGCGACGAGTCCCGCGACACCGGTGCCGATCACGACGACGTCGGCCCGCTGCTGCCACAGCGTCGACGTGCCGCAGGCGAACCGCGGGGAGTTCATTCTCCGCCGCCGGGCTGCCCGATCGCGATCATCCGCTGCACGCTGGCACGACCCAGCCGCGCGGTTTCGGAGTCGACATGAACCTCGTCGGCGCCTTCGATGAGGCATCGCAGCAATGCGGCGGGCGTGATCATCTTCATGTACGTGCACGAAGCCCGGTCATTGACCGCAAGGAAATCGACTTCCGGTGCCGCGCGGCGCAATTGGTGCAGCATGCCGACCTCCGTTGCGACGAGCACCTGCCGCGCTTCGGTCTCCCTCGCCGCATCGAGCATGCCGCCGGTCGACAGGATCTTGACGCGCTCTTCGGGCACCGCGCCTTCGCCGGCCAAGTAGAGCGCCGACGTCGCGCAGCCGCATTCAGGATGCACGAACAGCTCGGCATCGGGGTGTGAGCGGGCCTGGGCTGCCAGTTCGTCGCCGTTGATCCCGGCGTGCACGTGGCACTCGCCGGCCCACACGTGCAGGTTCTTGCGGCCCGTGACGCGCCGGACGTGTGCGCCGAGGAACTGGTCGGGGCAGAACAGCACCTCACGGTCCTCGGGGATCGACGCGACCACCTCGACCGCGTTCGAGGATGTGCAGCAGATGTCAGTGAGCGCTTTCACCGCGGCGGTGGTGTTGACGTAGGAGACGACGACGGCGCCGGGATGCTCGTCCTTCCACGCCGCCAGTTCCTCGGCGGTGATCGAATCGGCCAGGGAGCAGCCGGCGCGCTGATCCGGGATCAGCACGGTCTTGTCGGGGCTGAGGATCTTGGCCGTCTCGGCCATGAAGTGCACGCCGCAGAACACGATGGTGTCCTCGGGGGCTTCGGCTGCGATCCGCGACAGCGCCAACGAGTCGCCCACGTGGTCGGCGACGTCCTGGATGGCGGGCAGCTGATAGTTGTGCGCGAGCAGCGTGGCGCCCCGCATCTCCACCAGCCGGCGAATCTCGGCTGCCCACTGTTCGTCGCCCGCAACACCCGAATAGCCACCGGAACCGTCGACGATCTGGTCGCCGAGCGCCGTCGCGGGCATTCCGTTGAGCACCGTCACCGCGGCCTCCTCATGAAGTCAGGTTTTCGACTTATAATCGAAAACATGCCATATGGTAACACCGCGCACGAAGTGCTCGCCGTCGTGTTCCAGGTTCGCGACCTCAGCTCCCGGCAACCCACGCTTAACGTGCTGTTATGGCAACGGGCACTCGAACCGGAGCGCGGAAAGTGGTCATTGCCCGGCGGGCGGCTCGACGACGACGAAGATCTGACGAGCTCAGTGCGGCGCCAGCTGGCCGAGAAGGTCGACCTCCGTGAGTTGGCTCACCTCGAGCAACTCGCGGTGTTCTCCGACCCGGCCCGCATCCCGGGCGTCCGCACGATCGCGTCGACATTCCTGGGGCTCGTACCCTCCCCCGCCACACCGGCCCTTCCGTCGGACACCCGATGGCACAACGTCAACGACCTACCACCGATGGCGTTCGACCACGCGCCCATGGTCGAACACGCGCGCACTCGCCTTGCCGCCAAACTCTCCTATACGAACATCGGATTTGCTTTGGCTCCAAAGGAATTCGCAATCTCAACGCTGCGCGACATCTACAGCGCGGCACTCGGGTACCAGGTGGACGCGACCAACCTGCAGCGGGTGCTGGAGCGGCGGAACGTCATCACCCGCACCGGCACCACCGCACGCTCGGGGCGCAGCGGCGGCCGCCCGGCTGCCCTCTACGGCTTCACCGAGTCGAGATACCGCGTCACCGACGAGTTCGCGGCCCTTCGCCCGCCAGGGTGAGTCGGACTGGATTCTTAGACCCCTCTTAAGTAACAATGCCGGGATGGATTTGGGCAGTGCCGCGAACGCGAGCGGAGCCGAGTGGATCGGGTGCGCGCCACACGAGGAACTCGATCGCACCGCCCGGCCCGAACTGCCCAGCGACGACGCGTTCTACCTGCCGCCCGCGGGCTTTCATCACGCCGAACCCGGCACCGTGCTGCGCAGCCGCGACGTCGAGGTGGCGTTTCTCGGCCTCATCCCGCAGCGTTTCCATGCCACGCAGCTGCTCTACCGGTCCACCGATCGCCACGGCGCCCCGGAAGCCGCCGTCACGACGGTGATCGTGCCGCCCGACGCCAAGCCCGACTGCCCGATCGTGTCCTACCAGTGCGCGATCGACGCGATCTCGAATCGCTGCTTTCCGTCCTACGCGCTGCGCAGGCACGCCAAGGCGGCCGGCTCGCTGGCGCAACTCGAGTTCCTGCTCATCACCGCCGCGCTCGCCGAGGGGTGGGCCGTCTCGGTACCCGACCACGAGGGCCTCGACGGCATGTGGGGCGTACCGTACGAACCCGGTTACCACGTGCTCGACGGCCTGCGCGCGGCGCTGAACTGCGAACAGCTGTCGCTGACGGACGAGTCACCCATCGGGTTGTGGGGTTACTCCGGCGGCGGTCTGGCGAGCGCCTGGGCCGCGGAGATGAGCGGCTCGTACGCGCCAGAGCTCAACATCGTCGGCGCCGTGCTCGGCTCGCCCGTCGGCGATCTCGGGCACACCTTCCGCCGCCTCAACGGCACGGTGTTCTCCGGGCTCCCGGCGCTCGTGGTGGCCGCGCTCGCCGACACCTACCCCGGCCTGAACCGCGTCATCGCCGAACACGCCACCACCGAGGGACGCAAGCTGCTGCGCAAGCTCCACGACATGAGCACCGTCGAGGCCGTGGTGCGGTTCGCCCGCACCGACATGGACGATCTCGTCGACCTGCCGCTCGAACAGATCCTCGACAGTGCCGAGGTCACCGAGGTGTTCGACGACATCAAGCTGGGCGTCGCGACCCCGAACCCACCCGTCCTGATCATCCAGGCCGTTCACGACGAGCTGATCGCCGTCGACGACATCGACGAGCTGGCCGACGCGTATCTCGCGGGCGGCGCCGACGTGACCTATCACCGCGACCTGTTCAGCGAGCACCTGCTGCTGCATCCCATGTCGGCACCGATGGCCCTGCGTTGGCTGACCGACCGGTTCGCCGACCGGCCGCTCAGCGAGCACCTCGTGCGTACCAAATGGCCGACGCTGCTCAACCCGATGACCTATGTCGGGATGGCCCGGCTCGGACGGATCGCGCTCAAAGTGGCCACCGGACGGGCCATCGGGCGCCGCCCGCTCTGAGGCACAATGGGGTGTAGATGCGCTACACCCGACATATCCCGGCGGTGGCCCTGCGCGACAGCGTCGACCACCTGTGGTGCATTGCGGACGGGCCCCGGCATCCGGCTGAGCGGATTCTGCCCACCGGCACCACCGAACTTGTCGTCAACGTCGGCGCAGACGCCATAGTTGTCACCAACAGTCAAGGCGCACAACGCCTTTCGAGCACAGTACTGGCCGGACCGTACACCACGCCGTTCGATATCGACGCGCGGATGCACACCGCGATGGTCGGTGTGCATTTCAAGCCGGGCGGCGCGCGCACGGTCCTCGGGTTGTCGCCGCCCGAGCTGCTCGACACCCATCTCGACCTTCGTGCATTGTGGAACGGCGCAGCAGACGCCGTCCACGCCGAAATCTGTGAAGCACAGTCGGACACCGAACGCATCGCGGTCATGGAGGCCGCACTGCTCACTCTCGCGGCGACCCGCGTCACGTTGACCCCTGAAGTGGCATTCGCGGTCGATGCACTCGATGCCGGCGCGCCGCACCCCCCAATCGCTGCACTCGCGCGCGAGGTGGGATTCAGTCACCGGCGGCTGGTCCAACTGTTCACGCAACAGGTCGGCATGCCCCCGAAGCGCTTCGCGCAGGTGAGACGGTTCCGGCGCGCACATCACCACGTCGTGTCGGCGCAATCGCCGCCGCACTGGCCGGTGTTCGCGCTCGCGCACGGCTACGCCGACCAATCCCACATGATCCGCGAGTTCCGGCGATTCTCGGGCCTCACTCCCCTGGAGCATTTCAGCGGGCGAAACCTGATGAGCAAGGACGACCACCTCGCACTGCGCCACTAGGTCAAATTCGTTCAATACACCGGCCGTCGATCGGTTCGATACTGCAGGCATGTTCAGCACCGGAGCAGTCCGCTACCTGGTCGCCGATGTCGACCGGGCAGTCGGCTTCTACACCCGGCATCTCGGCTTCAAGCTGCTGCGGCAGCCCGCACCGGCGTTCGCGGCGATCTCCAGCGGCTCACTCACGCTGTGGCTGAGTGGGCCAGGAAGTTCGGGGGCCCGTCCGCTGGCGGACGGTCACGCCCAGACTCCTGGCGGATTCAATCGGATCGTGCTCGAGGTCGATGACCTGGATTCCGCGATCGAGGAATTGCGCGGGCGCGGAATCGAATTCCGCAACGATCTCGAAGTAGGCCCCGGCGGCAGGCAGGTCCAGTTCAGCGATCCCGACGGGAACCCGATCGAGCTGTTCGAGCCCGCGCCGGTCAGGGTGCCTGCGGAGTGACCGGCGGCGGCATCACGGGAAACGGCGGCGTCTCGACGGGCGGCCAGGCGCCGAGATCATCACGTGGAGTCGACACCGCGAGGAGCGCGTAGACGAGCGCTGCCATCGCCGCCGGGAAGAGGATGGTGGCAGCGATCTGCAGCGGCGTGTGACCGAAAAACACCGGTGGCGCCTCCACGACGTAATGCACGCGATGCTCCGGGGTCACCGGCGCACCTGCGACGTCGACGGTGCCATAACGCCAGTGCACCAGCGCTGCCCCGACGCCGGAGGCCGTGGCGGCCGCGACGGCGCAGCCTGCGGCCAGCGCACCCACCAACACCGGCCCGCGATGGGCACGCCACTGCCACAGTGCGACCGCCGACACGACGGCGAGAACCACGAGCAGTCCCGAGAACATGAACGCCGCGGTGAAGAAATGGTCGGATTCGCTGCCGAGGTAGGCCCGCAGCCGCTCGCCGCTGCGGCTCAACGCCACCACACCGTGGATCGCGGGCGCCAACCACGCCCACAACGCTCCCAGCAGCGCGCCCGCCACTGCCAGCGCGGCTATGACGATCACGACCGCACGCGGGCGCGAAACCCGTGGGCCCACGGGGACATCGGCGGGCTCGGCGACCGCCGCGTTCTGTGTCTCGTTCGAGACGCTCACCGCTGCGTCTCGAGTTCGGTCGAGTCCACCTGGCCGTGTCGCGAGCACTTGGCCCACCAACCGTCGGGCCGCACCTGAACGATCATCCGGCGGCCGCATTCGGCGCAGAACCGCGGCGGTTCCAGGCCGAGCTGGGCCGTGGTGGGCAGGGCGCTACCCGCCGGACCACCGGTGTAGACGTTGTAAACGCCTGCGCCGACGGGCGCGGGCAGCGCCGGAGTGTGCTCGATCATCACCACCCTGTTCTACAGGCTGGCGTTGAGAGCCTTGATCGGCATCTGCAGATCGTCAAGGAGTTCCAGGTCAGCCTCGGCCGGGCGCCCCAGCGTGGTGAGGTAGTTCCCGACGATGACGGCGTTGATGCCGCCCAGGATGCCTTGCTTGGCGCCGAGGTCACCGAGGGTGATCTCGCGACCGCCTGCGAAGCGCAGCATGGTCCGGGGCAGCGCCAGCCGGAACGCGGCCACGGCCTTGAGCGCCTCCGAGGCGGGCAACACCTCGAGATCGCCGAACGGGGTGCCCGGGCGCGGGTTGAGGAAGTTCAGCGGAACCTCGTGCGGATCGAGCTCGGCGAGGTTGGCCGCGAACTCGGCCCGCTGCTCGAGGGTCTCGCCCATGCCGAGAATGCCGCCGCAGCAGACCTCCATGCCCGCTTCGCGGACCATGCGCAGGGTGTCCCAGCGCTCTTCCCAGGTGTGCGTCGTCACCACATTGGTGAAGAACGAGCGGGCCGTCTCCAGGTTGTGGTTGTAGCGGTGCACGCCCATGTCCGACAGTCGCTGCACCTGCTCCTCGGTCAGCATGCCCAGCGAACAGGCGATCTGGATGTCGACCTCGTTGCGGATGGCTTCGATGCCTGCGGCTACCTGCGACAGCAGCCGCTCGTCCGGCCCGCGGACGGCGGCCACGATGCAGAACTCGGTGGCTCCGGTTTTGGCGGTCTGCTTCGCGGCCTCGACCAGACTGGGGATGTCGAGCCACGCGCTACGCACAGGAGACGCGAAAAGGCCGGACTGTGAACAGAAATGGCAGTCCTCGGGGCAGCCGCCGGTCTTGAGGCTGATGATGCCCTCGACCTCGACGTCGGGGCCGCACCACTTCATGCGGACCTCGTGTGCGAGCGACAGCAGCTCGTCGAGCCGATCGTCGGGAAGCTGCAGCACCTGCAGCGTCTGGTCCTGGTCGAGGCCTACGCCGCGCTCCAGAACCTGCTCGCGGGCTACACCCAAGACATCTACGGCTGCCTGCGTCACCGGCTTTCCTCCTGCGGGTCGTCGACGGGACCTTGAACTCGTCGGCGGTGCCGACCTTGAACACGTCGGCGGTGCCGACCTTGAACACCGTTCAGGTTAGGGTAACGGTGTGCAACTCCACAAACCCGACGTGGTGGATGCGGCGACGACCATCCTCGACAACTACGGCATCGGCGATCTGACGATGCGGCGCCTCGCACGCGAGCTCGGTGTGAGCCCGGGTGCGTTGTACTGGCATTTCGCCAACAAACAGGAACTGCTCGGCGCCGTGGCCGATCACATCCTGAAACCTGCACGCATCGACGCCGGCCAGTTGGGTTGGCGGGATCGCGTGCATGCGATCTGCACGACGCTGCGCGACGCGTTGCTCTCCCACACCGATGGCGCCGAACTGGTGTCGTCGAGTTTCGCGGCAGGCCAGTCGTCGGCGGCTGCGGGGATCGTCGCGCAGCTGACGGCCGCTGCGCGCGAGGCCGGGGTCGACGGTGAGGACGCCGAACTCGCCGCTCGTACGGTCATCTACTACGTACTCGGGTTCACTGTCGACGAGCAGTCCCGGCTGCAGTGGGACGCCGCCGGTGCCCTCACCGATGAGCAGTCCGTGCTGGTTCGCGACACCAACCGGCAGTTCGCGTTCGGGCTGCGGCTGCTTGTCGACGGTCTCGGCGTGCAGAGCGGCGCCGAGGTCGACGTGCGGGACCGCATAGCGGACTGATCCGGGCCGCATCACTGCATGCCGTTGGAGACCACCGCCCGCAGAGCGGCCAACGACTCCGACGCACCGGACAGTTCGACCGAGCCACCGCGACCCCACGCCCAGAGCGCGAGATCGGCAACCGAACCGCGGGCCGTGGCGGTCGCGGCGGCGGTGTTGCGGGCACGCACCGCGCGCGGCCAGTCGCCTGCTCGGCCGACCTGGATCAGCCAGCGCTGCCCGGTATCGGTGCTGAGGAATTCGACCACGGCATGCGGCTCATGCGTCGTATCGGCGGGTTGCCAACCCCACATGACGTCGATCGCGTGGTCGACCGCGCCGGCTGCCACCTCAGGCCCGATCGCGCTGATCGACAGTCCTGCAGCCAGTTCCGCGTCCACCCGGTGCATTGTCGCCTCGTAGGTCTGCATGCGCCTCGTGAACCCGACGGTCTGGTCGGGCTCCCACCACGACCAGCGCACAACGTCGTCGTCGAGCCGTTCGAGCTGCCCGACAAGCGCGGCCGTCGCCTTCGCACGCAACTCCAGGAGATCGGCCACCGCTGCGGGCCGCACGGGTTTGGACTGCTCGACGGATGCGAGATCGGCTTCGCTGCAGGCATTTCGGGCCAGTATCGCGGCCCAGAAGTAGTGCACCTCGGTGACGTGCCACAGCAGATCCGCGGCGCTCCAATCCGGACAGGTGGGGCACCGAACGTCGGGATCCGTTTCGGACAGCACGTCGGCGATTCGCTGCGCCTCGGTACGGATGATGCCAATCCGGTCCATGCAAACCAGGATGTCAGCCGATCGGGTGCTCTGCTTTCTTGTCGCCGTCCCAGCGCCGCAACCCGACGATCGTTCCGGCGATCTCGGCCGGGCGACCCGCGATTCGCAGCGCCGTGGCGAGCTTGGCCGGCGCGACCCGCCGCGCCAGCATGACGTGCGGTGTCCATTGCCCGGGCTCGGTGTGCGGCAGGGCAGCGGGCGACACCAGCGGCAGGCATGCCCGGTAGACCTCCGCCTGTACGTCGAGCAGCTCTGGCGACGGCACGAGCAAGCGGGCCAGCACGCCCGCGGATCGCCCGAAGATCAGCGTGGCTCCCAACTGGCACGGCAACGGAAATCGGTCGGTCAACGGCCGCAGCACGGTGTCGGCCGTGATGTCGATGCGCTGGGCGACAGTCAACGTCGCATGCGGGCGGCCGGCCGGAGCCTGACTGGGGATACCGGCATCGCGCAGCCCGTCCCAGATGTGGCGGACCGTCGCTTCCGTGTCCGCGTCGAAGACGAGCTCGACCGAGTGCACCATCTAGCCGAGGCTCTCGACCCACGTGCGGTCGAACGCCGCCGAACTCACCTCGGTGAACTCCGCGGCGGTCAGGCCACCGGCTCCCGCTGGCAACACGGCACGCACCGGCGCCAGCTCGCCAAGTGCCTCCCGGTTGCCCAGCTCGGCGACGCCGGGTTCGGCCGGCCATGACCCGATGACGAGCCCGGCACACGGAATGTTCTGCCCGGCAAGCGATTCCAAAGTCAATGCGGTGTGGTTGAGGGTGCCGAGGCCCGCGGAGACGACCACGAGTACCGCCGCCGACAGGTCGGCGGCGAGATCGCGCAGCGTGACACCGTCGGCGCCGAGTTCCACCAGGAGACCCCCGGCCCCCTCCACGAGCGTCAGCCGCCCGGGACCGTCCACCGCGCGGACCGCGGTGACCAGATCGGCACGGGTCGGCAGCGCGAGCCCGGCCCGCTCGGCGGCGGCCACGGGAGCCAGCGGTTCGGGGTAGCGCCATCCGCCGTGCAGTTCGGTCACACCAGAGAGCCGGCGCACCTCGCCGAGGTCGTCATCGCCGTCGATCGTCCCGGTCTGCACGGGCTTTCCCACAGCGACGTCGAGGCCCGCGAGTCGGGCCGCACACGCCAGCGCCGCGGTCGTCACGGTCTTGCCGACTCCGGTGTCGGTGCCGGTTATCGCCAGGACGCTCATAACGGCTCCTCGCGCAAGCGCTCGTCGGTCATGCCCGCACGGCGGCAAGCACGTCGGTCAACACCCGGGCGGCCAGATCCATCTCGTCGCGCGACAACGAAGCCCGCGCGGTCAAACGCAATCGGGACGTGCCCGCAGGCACGGTCGGCGGGCGGAAGCATCCGACCCGGACACCGCGTTCGAGACACGCCGCCGCCGCTGCCACGGCGACCTCGGGCTCCCCCAGAATCACCGATACCACCGCCGAGTCCGGCTGCGCTGCGACACCCGAGATGCGGGCCAGTTCAGCGGCATGGGTCAGCACGTCCCGGGCCCGGTGCGGCTCGGCGATCAGCACGCGCAGTGCCGCCCAGGCCGCGCCGACCGCGGCGGGCGCGAGTCCGGTGTCGAAGATGAACGGCCGCGCCGCGTCGATGAGGTGTGCGCGCACTGCCTCCGGACCGAGCACGACCCCGCCCTGGCTGCCCAGCGCCTTGGACAGCGTCGTCGTCATCACGACGTCGGGCGCTCCGGCCAGACCGACCTCGTGGAGCAGGCCCTGCCCGCCTGGACCGCGTACACCGAGCCCGTGTGCCTCGTCGACGAGCAGCAGGGCCCCGTGGCGCCGGCATACCGCGTGCAGCTCGCGCAGCGGGGCAAGCACCCCGTCGGCGCTGAACACCGATTCCGTCACGACCACGGCGCGTTCCTCGGCACGCGCGGTGAGCGCGGCCTCGACCGCGGCGACATCGCGGTGCGTCGTCACCGTCACCCGGGCCCGCGACAGCCGGCAGGCGTCGACGAGCGACGCGTGCGTGAGCGCATCCGAGACGACGAGCGATCCCGGTCCGGACAGCGCGACCAGGGCGCCGAGGTTCGCGGTGTAGCCCGATGAGAACACCAACGCCGATTCGGCCCCGACGAAGGACGCCAGCGCGGTCTCGAACCCCTCGTGCAACTCGGTGTTGCCCGTGACCAATCGAGATCCGCCGGCTCCCGCGCCCCAGATCCGCAACGCCTCGACGCCGCCGTCGAGCACCTCGGGATGCTGCGACAACCCGAGGTAGTCGTTGGACGCCAGGTCCAGTTCCGCGCCGACCGGCGGTCGGGACCGAAGTTCACGCCGCAGCCCCGCCTCGCGGCGCTGCCGTTCGACGTCGGCCAGCCAGGCCAGCGGAGAAAGACCTGTGCGTGTCACCCTGTGCTCCTCAGTGCCGAGTGCGGACAGCCCGGCTGCGATGAAACGTGAACGGGCGGTCATTGAACACCGTTCAGGTTAATGCACGAGCGACGCCCACCATCGCGGCGGTGATCTGTTCGACCTCGGCCGGTGTGCAGATGTAGGGCGGCATCGCGTAGACGAGATTGCGAAACGGCCGCAGCCAGACGCCGTGCCGCAACGCCGCCGCGGTCGCCACCCGCATGTCGACGGGCTCGGCCATCTCGATGACGCCGATCGCACCCAGTACCCGGACATCGGCCACACCGGCCAACTCCCGCGCAGGCGCAAGACCGTCCCGCAGGCCCGCTTCGATCTCGCGGACCTGGGTACGCCAATCACCGTGGATCAGAAGCTCCACTGCCGCCACACCCACCGCGCAGGCCAGCGCGTTGGCCATAAAGGTCGGACCGTGCATGAGGGCCCCAGGCTCCCCCGAACTGATGGTCTGCGCGATCTCTCCCGTGCACAAGGTCGCCGCCAGCGTGATGTACCCGCCGGTCAGCGCTTTGCCGACACACATGATGTCCGGGCTCACGCCAGCATGCTCGGCGGCGAAAAGCTCGCCGGTCCTGCCGAAACCCGTGGCGATCTCGTCGAAGATCAGCAGAACGTCGTGGCGATCGCAGATCGCCCGCAGATCGGAGACATAGCGCGGATCGTGAAACCGCATCCCGCCGGCACCCTGCACGACGGGTTCGACGATCACTGCGGCGAGTTCGTCGGCACGCTCGGCGAGTTGCTGCTCGAACGCCGCGGAGTAGGCCGGATCGTAGTCGGCGGGCACCGGCGGCGCGAACTCCTGGGCGACCAGAACGTCGGTCCACAACGAGTGCATGCCGCCATCCGGGTCGCACACGCTCATCGGCGTGAAGGTGTCGCCGTGATAGCCGCCGCGCCAAGTCATCAGGCGGTGTTTGGCGCCGCGGCCGAGGCTTCGCCAGTACTGCAACGCCATCTTGACCGCGACCTCGACCGAAACCGATCCCGAGTCACTGAAGAACACGGTCTCCAGACCGGCAGGCGTGAGCTCGACCAACAGCTGGGCCAACCGCGCCGCGGGTTCGTGCGTCAAGCCACCGAACATCACGTGGTTCATGGTGGCCATCTGACGGTTGATCGCACTGTCGAGGGCCGGGTGGCCATGACCGTGCACGGCAGTCCACCACGACGCCATCGCGTCGAGCACCTCGATCGGCCGGCCTGCGTCGTCGGCGGGATCGATGACCGTCAGCCACGCGCCCTTTGCCCCGACCGCGACGACCGGCGGCAATGCCTCGGCACCGATGGTGCTGTAGGGGTGCCAGATGTGCGCGCTGTCGATCGCACTGATCTGCGCCGGGGTCAGGTCAGCCACAGACCGGCAGCCTAGCCCTTTGCTCACAGAGTGTGGTGAAGGCATCCGAAATATGAGCGGCAGGCTGTTCTTAGGTAAATTGACCTCGATCATGATGACCCTTGCCCCAGCCCGGCCGGCGCCCGTAAGCGAAACATCGCGCGCCACCCCCGCGTCCATGGGCACCCGGAAGTCGGGTTTCTACCGACACGATCTCGATGGCCTGCGCGGTATCGCGATCGCGCTCGTCGCGGTGTTTCACGTTTGGTTCGGCCGTGTTTCCGGTGGTGTGGATGTTTTCCTGGCGCTGTCCGGGTTCTTCTTCGGCGGCAAGATCCTGCGGGCCGCACTGACCCCGGGAGCTTCGCTCTGGCCCATGCCCGAGGTCGTCCGGCTGGTGCGGCGCCTGCTGCCCGCACTCGTGGTCGTGCTCGCGGCTTCGGCGGTGCTCACGATTCTGATCCAGCCGGAAACACGTTGGGAAGCGTTTGCTGACCAAAGCCTCGCGAGTCTCGGTTACTACCAGAACTGGGAGCTCGCAAACACCGCCGCGGATTACCTTCGCGCCGGTGAGGCGGTCAGTCCCCTCCAGCACATCTGGTCGATGTCGGTTCAGGGACAGTTCTATATCGCGTTTCTCGCGCTGATCTTCGGGTTCGCTTTCCTGTGCCGCCGGTTGTTCGGCAGGCATCTGCGGACGGCGTTCATCGTGGTGCTCACCGCGCTGACGATCGCGTCGTTCGTGTACGCGATCATCGCGCACAACACCGATCAGGCGACCGCGTACTACAACAGCTTCGCGCGTGCGTGGGAACTGCTGCTGGGCGCGCTCGCCGGCGCCGTCGTCGGTTTCGTGCGTTGGCCGATGTGGTTGCGGACCGTGATCGCCGTCGTCTCGCTCGCCGCGATCGTGTCGTGCGGTGCGTTCATCGACGGCGTCAAAGAGTTTCCCGGCCCGTGGACGCTCGTTCCGGTGGGCGCCACGGTGCTGTTCATACTGTCGGCCGCCAACCGGTCGGACACCGACCGGTTGCCCGCGCCGAACCGATTGCTCGCGACGAAACCGTTCGTGTCCCTCGGCGCGATGGCCTACTCGCTGTACCTGTGGCACTGGCCGCTGCTCATCTTCTGGTTGTCGTATTCGGGGCACACGCACGCCAATTTCCTCGAGGGCACGATCGTCCTGCTGGTGTCGGGTGTGCTGGCCTGGCTCACCACCCGCTACATCGAAGAGCCACTGCGTGCCCAGAGCGTCAAGACCCCAGCGCCCGCCGTCCCGCTGCGCGCCCGTTTGCGCCGCCCGACGATCGTGCTCGGCTCGATCGTCGCGCTCCTCGGTGTCGCACTCACGGCCACGTCGTTCACGTGGCGTGAACATGTGACCGTTCAGCGCGCCAAAGGCAAGGAACTGTCGGGCCTGTCGGCACGCGACTACCCCGGTGCCAGGGCCCTGCTCAACAACGTTCGCGTGCCCAAGCTGCCCATGCGGCCGACTGTGCTCGAAGCCAAGAACGACCTGCCGGCTTCGACGAACGACGGATGCATCAGCGACTTCAACAACGTCGGGGTCATCAACTGCACCTACGGCGACAAGAATGCGGCCCGCACCATCGCGCTCGCAGGCGGCTCACACGCCGAGCACTGGATCACCGCGCTCGATCTGCTCGGCCGGTTGCACAACTTCAAGGTGGTCACGTACCTGAAGATGGGTTGCCCGTTGACCACCGAACAAATGCCGCTCGTGATGGGCGACAACCGGCCATATCCGAAATGCCGTGAGTGGAACCAGCGGGTCATGGCGAAACTCATCGCCGACCACCCGGATTTCGTCTTCACCACCTCGACGCGTCCGTGGAACATCAAGCCCGGCGATGTGATGCCCAGCACATATATCGGGATCTGGGAGACGTTGTCGCAGAACAACATTCCGATTCTCGCGATGCGGGACACCCCATGGCTGGTCCGCGATGGCGAACCGTATTTCCCGGCGGACTGCCTGGCAAACGGCGGGGACGCCATCTCCTGCGGCATCGAGCGGTCCGAGGTACTCTCCGACCACAACCCCACACTGGATTTCGTCGGACGGTTCCCCCTGTTGAAGCCGCTCGACATGAGCGATGCGGTGTGCCGTAAGGACTATTGCCGCGTGGTGGAGGGAAATGTGTTGCTGTACCACGATTCTCACCATCTATCGACGACCTACATGCGCACCATGACCAATGAACTGGGTCGCCAGATGGCTGCTGCCACTGGTTGGTGGGCGCAGCCATGACGTCGGCTCCCCTACCCGAACGGATGTCGACGGTATGGCCCGGTGAGGCCTATCCGCTCGGCGCCACCTACGACGGCGCAGGCACCAACTTCTCGCTGTTCTCCGAGGTCGCCGAGCGCGTCGAGCTGTGCCTGATCGCCAAGGACGGTTCCGAGGAGCGCATCAACCTCGACGAGGTGGACGGGTACGTCTGGCATGCCTATCTGCCGACCGTCACGCCGGGTCAGCGCTACGGATTTCGCGTATACGGCCCCTGGGATCCGGGCGCCGGACATCGTTGCGACCCGAGCAAGTTGCTGCTCGATCCGTACGGCAAGTCGTTCCACGGTGATTTCGACTTCTGCCAGGCGCTGTTCTCCTACGATTTGAGCGCCGAACCTCCCGGCACGGGTACGCCGCCGGGGGTCGACTCCCTGGGCCACACCATGACGAGCGTGGTCATCAACCCGTTCTTCCAGTGGGGTTCGGATCGTGCCCCCAAGACGCCCTACCACGACACCGTCATCTACGAGGCTCACGTCAAAGGGATGACGCAGACCCACCCCGGCATTCCCGAGGAACTCCGGGGCACCTACGCGGGCCTGTCGCATCCGGTGATCATCGACCACCTCAAGTCGCTCGACGTCACCGCGATCGAGCTGATGCCCGTGCACCAGTTCATGCACGATCACCGCCTGCTGGACCTCGGGCTGCGAAACTACTGGGGCTACAACACCGTTGGGTTCTTCGCACCACACTTCCAGTACGCGGCCAACCGGCACGCCGGCGGCGCGGTCGCCGAGTTCAAGACCATGGTCAAGGCGTTCCACGACGCGGGCATCGAAGTCATCCTCGACGTCGTCTACAACCACACCGCCGAAGGCAACCACCTCGGCCCGACGATCAACTTCCGCGGCATCGACAACGCCGCCTATTATCGCCTGCTCGACGGCCAGCCCGAGTTCTACAAGGATTTCACCGGGACCGGCAACAGCCTCAACGCCCGGCATCCCCACACCCTGCAGCTCATCATGGATTCGCTGCGGTACTGGGTGCTGGAGATGCACGTCGACGGGTTCCGATTCGACCTCGCCTCGACCCTGGCGCGCGAGTTCTACGACGTCGACCGACTGTCGGCGTTCTTCGACCTGGTGCAGCAGGATCCGGTGGTCAGCCAGGTGAAATTGATCGCCGAGCCGTGGGATGTCGGCGAGGGCGGTTACCAGGTGGGCAACTTCCCAGGTTTGTGGACCGAGTGGAACGGGAAATATCGCGACACTGTGCGCGATTACTGGCGGGGAGAACCCGCAACCCTTGGCGAATTCGCATCCCGGCTGACCGGCTCGTCGGACCTCTATGAGGCGACGGGCCGGCGGCCGAGCGCGAGCATCAACTTCGTCACCTGTCACGACGGCTTCACGCTCAACGATCTCGTGTCCTACAACGAGAAGCACAACGAGGCCAACGGCGAGGACAACCGCGACGGCGAGAGCCACAACCGCTCGTGGAACTGCGGCGTGGAAGGTCCGACCGAGAACCCCGACATCCGCGCGCTGCGCGGTAAGCAGATGCGCAACATCATGGGGACGCTGATGCTCTCGCAGGGCACGCCGATGCTCGCGCACGGTGATGAGATCGGCCGAACCCAGCTGGGCAACAACAACGTGTACTGCCAGGACTCGGAGATCTCGTGGATGGACTGGTCGCTGTGTGAGACCAACGCCGACCATCTCGCGTTCACCCGGAAGGTGGTCGAGTTCCGCAAACGCCATCCGGTGTTCCGCCGCCGCCGGTTCTTCGAGGGCAAGCCGATCCGCAGCGGGGACCAGGTGCGCGACATCGCATGGTTGACGCCGTCCGGCACCGAGATGACGCCGGAGGACTGGGGTACGGGCCTCGGCACCTGCGTGGCGGTGTTCCTCAACGGTGATGCCATCGAAGCGCCCAACGCCCGCGGCGAACGCGTCGTCGATGACTCATTTCTGTTGTGCTTCAATGCCAACGACCACGCGCAGGACTTCGTGACACCGGACGGCGACTATGCCGCGGAGTGGACCGCCGATCTCGACACCGCCGATCCGACCGGCAATTCGGATCTGGTCGTGGCGGCCGGGGACAAGATCTCACTGCAGGCCCGGTCACTTCTCGTACTGCGTAAGACGGCCTGACCGATGGCGCGTCCGGTGCTAACGACGTATCGGTTGCAGATGCGTGGGGATTGCTGCACGTTCGACGACGCCGTGAACCTGCTCGACTATCTCGACGAGCTCGGCGTCTCGCATGTGTACCTGTCTCCCATCCTGACCGCCGCCGAAGGTTCGACACACGGCTATGACGTCACCGATCCAACGACGGTTTCGTCCGCGCTCGGCGGCCCGGAAGGATTGCGCCGGCTCTCCGACGCCGCGCACAGCCGCGGAATGGGCGTGATCGTAGATATCGTCCCCAATCACGTCGGTGTCGCCGATCCCCAGCAGAACCGCTGGTGGTGGGATCTGCTCACGCACGGTCGGGAGTCGGCCTACTGCTCCTTCTTTGATATCGACTGGGATCTCGACAACGGCCGAATCGTGCTGCCGATCCTTGGTTCTGATCAGGACGTCGCCGACCTCAAGGTGGACGGCGACGTGCTGCGCCTGGGCGACCTGACCCTGCCGATCGCCCCGGGAACGGGGACGGGTACCGGCGCGCAGGTCCATGACCGCCAGCATTACCGGTTGATCGGATGGCGGCGCGGGGTGTGCGGTTACCGCCGCTTCTTCTCGATCACCTCACTGGCGGCGCTCCGTCAGGAAGACCGAGCGGTGTTCGACGCGACGCATGTCGAGGTCAAACGCTGGTTCGACGAGGGTCTGGTCGACGGCCTGCGCATCGACCATCCCGACGGTCTGACCGATCCGGCCGGATATCTCGTGTGGTTGCGCGAACTGGTCGGCCCGTCCGCGTGGATCGTCGCCGAGAAGATTCTGGCAACCGACGAAGCCCTCGACCCGGCGCTGCCGGTCGCCGGCACCACCGGGTACGACGCCCTCCGCGAAATCGGTGGCCTCCTCATCGATCCCGCAGGCGCACCCGCACTCAGCGAGCTGTGCGCCGAACTCGATCCCGGGTCCGAACAGCAGCTCAAGACGGCCGCGGTGACCAATACTCTGCGCAGCGAGCTGAATCGGCTGTGCCGGCTCATGTCCGGTAAGACGGCAGACGACGACCCCGCGCTGGCTCAGGCCATCGCATCGCTTGTCGGCCGGATCGGCGTCTACCGCTCGGACTATCCGGCGCTATCTGCCGTACTTCCGGTCGCGCTCGCCGAAACAGGCGAGGCCGCACCGGAACTCGCCGAATCGCTGACTACCGTCGCGATCGCGTTGTCAACGAGCGACGAAGCGATGGCACGGTTCAACCAACTGTGTGGCGCCGCGACCGCTAAAGCGATCGAAGACTGCCTGTTCTACCGGGATGCCCGGTTGGTGTCGCTCAACGAGGTGGGCGGCTCACCCGAGCAGTTCGGCGTCAGTGCGGCCGAGTTCCATCAGCGGGCCGCGACCCGCGCGGCCATGTGGCTGACCGCGATGACGACGCTCACCACCCACGACACCAAGCGCGGCGAAGATGTCCGTGCCCGGATCGGCGTGTTGTCCCAAGTCCCGACGCTGTGGTCAGAGCTGATCGACCAGTGGACCACGCTCGCACCCCCGCCGGACGCCGCGACCGCATTGTTTCTGTGGCAGAACATCTTCGGGGTGTGGCCTGCCGACGGCAAGGTCACCACCGAGCTGCGTGACCGGCTGCATTCCTACGCCGAGAAGGCGATGCGCGAGGCTGCGACCGAAACATCATGGCATGATCCCGATTCCGCGTTCGAGGATGACGTACACCGCTGGCTGGACGCGGTGCTCGATGGACCGGTCGCCGCAGGCATGACCGAACTCGTCGCCCAACTCGATCAGCATGCGCGCAGTGACAGCCTCGCGCAGAAGCTCATCCAACTGACCGCTCCTGGCATTCCGGATGTGTACCAGGGCACCGAACTGGCCGAGGACAGTCTCGTCGATCCGGACAACCGTCGTCCCGTCGACTACGAGGTCCGCCGTATCGCACTGCGGGAGTTCACCGATCCCAAGATCCGGGTGACCAGCGCCGCGCTGCGGCTACGCCGCGAGCGGCCCGAACTCTTCGGGTCCGGTGGTTACACACCGTTGCAGGCGTTCGGAACCGCAGCGACGCACCTGGTGTCCTACCGGCGCGGCGCCGACGTCGTCGTGGCCGTCAGCCGATGGACCGTCGGATTGGCCGAAACCGGGTGGGGGGACACCGGTTTGACTCTTCCTGACGGCGAATGGGTGGACCGGCTCGGTGGACGCCGGTGGACGGGGACGGTGCCGGCCACCGACCTGTTCGCGGAACTGCCGGTCGCACTGCTGGAGCGTGAGGCATGACCGAATTCGCCGTGTGGGCGCCGAACCCGCGTAACGTCCGACTCGACGTCGACGGCACCACGCACGAGATGACCCGGTCGGACGACGGGTGGTGGCGCGCCGACGTGGCCTGCCCGGACGACGCCAGGTACGGATTCGTCCTCGACGACGATCCGAAGGTGCTGCCCGACCCGCGCTCACCACGCCAGCCCGACGGTGTTCATGAACGCTCGCAACTGTGGCAGCCCGCCCCGAACTCCTGGACCGACGCCGGGTGGGCCGGCAAGTCGATCGCGGGCGCGGTGATCTACGAACTGCACACCGGGACCTTCACACCCGCCGGCACGTTCGACTCCGCGATCGAAAAGCTGGACTATCTCGTGAATCTGGGCGTCGACTTCGTCGAGTTGATGCCCGTCAACGCCTTCAGCGGAACACACGGCTGGGGATACGACGGGGTGCTGTGGTACGCCGTGCACGAGCCGTACGGCGGCCCCGACGGGCTGGTCAGGCTGATCGACGCGTGCCACGCCCGCGGAATCGGTGTCCTCATCGACGCGGTGTTCAACCATCTTGGCCCGTCCGGCAACTATCTGCCGCGGTTCGGCCCCTACCTGTCTGCGGGCCAGAATCCATGGGGCAGCTCGATCAACCTCTCGGATGCCGACGCCGACGAGGTGCGCACATACATCATCGAGTGCGCGCTGCGCTGGATGCGCGACTTCCACGCCGACGGACTGCGACTGGACGCCGTGCATGCCCTGATGGACAACACCGCGATTCACATTCTCGAAGAACTGTCCGCCGAAACCGAAACGCTGGCCGAGGAACTCGGCAGACCGCTGTCGTTGATCGCGGAGAGCGATCTCAACGACCCTCGCCTGATAACGCCACGCGAACGCGGCGGATACGGGCTGACCGCGCAGTGGGACGACGACATCCACCACGCCATCCACACCGCGGTATCTGGCGAACGGCAGGGCTATTACGCCGATTTCGGTTCGCTGCAGGCACTGGCGACCACGCTCAAGAACGGCTATTTCCACGCCGGGACGTATTCGTCGTTCCGGCACCGCAGACACGGGCGCCCACTGGACACCACCACCATCCCGGCGACCCGGCTGCTCGCCTACACCCTCACGCACGACCAGGTGGGCAACCGCGCGGTCGGCGACCGCCCGTCCCAGCGGTTGGACTTCGGTCAGCTCGCCGTCAAAGCCGCGTTGGCTCTCGGATCACCGTATACGGCAATGCTTTTCATGGGCGAGGAGTGGGGCTCGTCGTCACCGTTCCAGTTCTTCAGCTCTCACCCCGAACCGGAGTTGGCCCGCGCGACCGCCGAGGGCCGCAAAGCCGAGTTCGCCGAACACGGTTGGGATGCCGACGAGATACCCGACCCTCAGGATCCGGCTACATTCGAGCGGTCCAAACTCGACTGGGATGAGGTCGACGACGGCGAGCACGGCAGGTTGCGCGCGATCTATCGCCGATTGATCGCCCTGCGCAAGACCGAGCCCGATCTGGCCGATCCGTGGCTCGACCACATGCGGATCGAGTTCGATGAGGCGCAGCGCTGGATCGTCATGCATCGCGGCGCCCTGTCGATTGCGTGCAACCTCGGTGCCGAGACCGTGAAGATCCCCGTCACCGGCGAGGTGGTGCTGGCCTCGGACGAACCCGGCACCGACTCCGCGATGACGGTGCTCGGCGGGCACTCGTTCGCGATCCTGCGAACGGTCAACCCGTTGTCCACAGATTGAGTGAGGCCCGACCTCAGGTCAGGTAGCGGTACGTCGGAGAACCGGGCTCGAGAAGCTCGACGTGGATGTCCGACGCCTCCATACGCGCCAGCAGACCTTCCAGATCGGCCGCCGAGCTCAATTCGATGCCGCACAGCGCCTCGCCCGTCTCGCGGTTGTTGCGCTTGACGTATTCGAACAGCGTGACGTCGTCGCCCGGCCCGAGGATCTCGTCGAGGAAGCGACGCAACGCCCCGGGTTCCTGAGGAAAATCGACGAGAAAGTAGTGCTTGAGCCCCAGGTGCACAAGTGAACGCTCGAGCACCTCGTTGTAGCGGGTCACGTCGTTGTTGCCGCCGGAGACCAGGCACACGACCGTGGATCCGGGCTCGATGTCGGCCTCCAACAACGCGGCAACCGACAGCGCACCCGCAGGCTCGGCGATGATGCCCTCGTTCTGGTACAGGTCGAGCATCGCGGTACACACCGCGCCCTCGTCGACCGTGGTGATCGACACCATGTCGCCCGCCGCGGCAAGAGCGGCGTACGGCAGCGCGCCGGCCCGCGCAACCGCCGCGCCGTCCACGAACTGGTCGACATGCTCCAAGGTCACCGGCTCACCGGCCGAGAGTGCGGCGATCATCGACGCCGCACCCGCGGGTTCCACGCCGAGCACCGAGGTGCCCGTCGTGCGCTCGGCCAGGTAGGTCGTCATTCCGGCGATGCATCCGCCGCCACCGACCGGCACGATCACCAGGTCCGGCTCGTCGTCGAGTTGATCGAGCAGCTCGGCGGCAATGGTCCCCTGGCCGGCCATCGTGCGCACATCGTCATACGGCGGCACCAGCGTGGCCCCGGTTCGCGCGACGTCGTCGAGCGCAGCCGCCGCGGCGAGGTCGTATGTCGATCCGACGGCGATGAGCTCGATGAACTCCCGGCCGTGATAGCGGATGCGGTCGCGCTTCTGCTTCGGGGTCTTGGCCGGCACATACACCCGGCCGTGGGTCTTCATCGATCGGCAGGCCATGGCGAAACCCTGTGCATGGTTGCCTGCCGACGAACACACCACGCCTGCGGCGAGCTCATCGTCCGACAGCTGCGCCATCAGATTGAACGCCCCGCGCACCTTGTACGAGCGCACGGCCTGCAGATCTTCGCGCTTGAGGTACACGGTCGCGCCGGTGGCCTCCGACAGCCGCTCGCTGATCTGCAGCGGGCTGCGGGTGACCACGCCGGAAATTCGCTGAGCAGCCTCGTCGATGTCAGCCGCGGTCAGCGGCGCCACTCGGGAGTCTTTGCTCAGTTCGGCAGTCACCGATCAATAGTGCCACTGGCCAGCGTTTTCACTTAATCGGGGTCAGGACAAAGACTGGGATCTGGCGTTCGGTCTTCGTTTGGTACTCGGCGTAGTCCGGAAAGGCTTCCACTGCCCGCTCCCACCACACGGCCTTTTCGTCGCCGAACACCTCGCGCGCCTGGTAGTCGCCGACGGCGGCGCCGTCCTGCAGTTCGACATGCGGATTCTTCTTGACGTTGTAGTACCAGACCGGGTTCTTCGGAGCGCCGCCGAGCGAGGCGACCACTGCATACTCGCCGTCGTGCTCGACCCGCATGAGCGGCGTCTTGCGGATCTTGCCGGTCTTGGCGCCGAGGGTGGTCAGCAGGATCACCGGCCTGCCCTGCAATTCAGTCCCCTGAGTACCACCGGAGGCCATGTAGGTCTCCGCGTTTTCCCTGGACCAATCCGACGAACTCGGCTCATATTCTCCGGTCAGAGGCATGACGTCAGCCTAGGCCCGCCGTGCGGCGTGACGATCCTCATTCAGAGTTTCGGCTGGCCGAAATCCTTCTTGCGAGCTATCGTTGTACACATGACCGCCGCAGGGAACTTTCGTAGCGCGGCCTCCCGGGCCGAGCGCGAGATCTGCATAGCCGGGGTCCCCTGGCCTGCGTACAAGCTCGTCGCCCTCGCGGTCGGCCTCGCCGTTTTTCTGGTCGTGGGCGTCGCGACCATGAGCGCGGCACCCGCGGTTCTGTCAGGCGCTGCCGCCGCCACCGTGGTGTGGCTCGCCCTCGGCACCTTCTCGTCGTCGAGCGACTAGCTTTCGAGCAGGCCGCGCAGAGTCTCCAGATCAGCGGCAACCGCCGCCGTATCGGCGTCGAATTCTTCGTCGGACATCCCTGGGCGCTGTCGCACCGTGAACACGACCTCGCACCGCGCCTCCCCCACACCGGCGGGCAGCACCCGCATCGGGTTGTAGACGGCTTCGCCCGACGGCAGCCGCACGACATGGTCGAGCACGCCATGCGTGTTGGGCGGCGTGAACTCGACACTCACCGCGCCCATCGGGGAATCGGCAACCCATCCGTCCGCGGTCAGGCGTAGCCCACCTTCCGCGAGGCCCGCCGCCCAACGTGACATCTGATGCGGATCAGCGGTAAACGCGTACACCGCATCGGGTGCGGCTTCGATCCAGACGCTCACGTGCCGGCTGCGCATGAGTCCAGCGTAGGCCAGCGGGCCACTCTCCGATCCTCGGGAGTGGCGCGTTCAGGCCGGTACGGTGTCGTGAATTCCACACGTGCACGAGTCAATTGACGGGCAGGTGCACCGCATGCCCCACTCGATGATGTCCCTGGCACGAGCCAGCGACTGCATCTGCGCGTCGATCTCGGTGAGCTTCGCCTCGGCCAGTGCCCGCGCGTGCGGCCGGCCCGGTGCAACGTCTGCCATCAACACGGTGATCTCGTCGAGGGAGAATCCGGCCGCCTTGCAGAGCCGAATCACCTCCAGCCGAACCAAAACCGACTCTTGATAGCGCCGCTGGCCGCCTGCGCGGTCAGGCGGCGGAATGAGACCGACCCGCTCGTAGTAGCGCAGCGTCGTCTGCGCGACGCCAGCACGACGCGCCACGTCACCGATCGTCAGACGTGGCGTCATCCGGGTCTCCTCGATTCGGTGGCTTGACTTAGAGTCAACTCTAAGTCCTTGACTTGGTCACATGCCACTCACCGACAGCACGCTCGAAACCCTGCGCCGGTCCCGCTACGCCCTCCTGCGCACGTACCGCCGCGACGGCACAGCCGTCGACACCCCGATCTGGTTCGTGCTCGAGGACCGAACGATGTTGTTCCGCACCAAGATCGGGCCCAAGACACGGAGAATCGCGGCGCGGCCCGACGTCGAGCTGGTGCCATGCGACCACAAGGGCCGCGTGACGGGCACAGCGCGGGCGATCGGACGTGCCACCGTATTGACCGGTGTCGACGCCCAACGCGGCAACCGGGCACTGCACGGACGCTACGGCTGGCAGTGGAACATCCTGCCGGTGCTGAAGATCCCCGGCATCACCAACGTGCACCGCGACCTGCCGCTTGGCGAAAAACTGCGGCGGGCCCGCGATCGGAACGTCTGGCCCGACAGCGCGATCGTCCGCATCGACCTCGACGTACCAGAGGCCTAACCGAGGCAGCCCGGACCCAACAGCGCCTTGAGATCGCCCATCAGCGCCGACGACGGGGTGACGCGTAGCGACTGATCGAGCTCGAGTGTGGTGATCCGCTCGCCACTGATCAGCCGCAGGTGCACCTGCGCTGTGCCCGGGTGGTTGGCCAGCACCTGTTTGAGCGCGCTCACCTTGTCGATCGTGCACTGCCGGGTGGGCAGGCTCACCGCGAGCGGCCGGTCGGCCTGGGCGCTCGTGAAATCCGGAACGACCAACTCGTGGGCGATCAGCGCGATCCGGTCGTCGCGCGCGGCGACCTTCGCCTTGACCAGAACCACCACGTCGTCGGCGATCTCGGCGCCGAACAACGAGTACGTCTGCGGGAAGAACAGCACCTCGATGCCACCGGTGAGGTCTTCGAGTTGCGCTGAGGCCCACGGCAACCCGTTCTTGTTGACCCTCCGGTTGACCGAGGCCAAGATACCGCCGACCAGAACCTGGGCGTCATTGGCGACGTCGCCGTCGAGGATGGCCGGGATCTGTGTGTCGACCTGGTTGGCCAGCAGGTGCGCGACGCCGTTGAGCGGGTGCCCGGACACATACAGGCCGAGCATCTCACGTTCGAGCGCCAGCTTGTGCTTGTCCTCCCACTCCTCTTCGGGAACTTTGATCGCGAACGCCGAGTAGCCAGTGTCGGTGTCCGCTCCATCCCCGCCGCCGAACAGGTCGAACTGACCCATCGCCTCGGCTTTTTTGGTGCCGAGCACCGAGTCGACGGCGTCGGTGTGCACCAGGAACAGGCCTTTGCGCGGATGCCCGAGCGAATCGAACGCGCCCGCCTTGATCAGCGACTCGGTGACCTTCTTGTTGCACGCGGCGATGTCGATCTTGTTGAGGTAGTCCGAGAAGTCGGTGAACTTGCCCTTTTCGGTGCGCGTATTGATAAGAGACGCAACGACGTTCGCGCCCACGTTACGAATGGCGCCGAGCCCGAACCGGATGTCGTCGCCCACCGAGGCGAAGTTCTGCACCGACTCATTGACATCGGGCGGCAGCACGGTGATGCCGAGCCTGCGGCAGTCGGCGAGGTAGACCGCGGCCTTGTCCTTGTCGTCACCGACCGAGGTGAGCAGACCGGCCATGTACTCGGCGGGATAGTTCGCCTTGAGGTACGCCGTCCAGTAGGACACCAGACCGTAGCCGGCGGCGTGCGACTTGTTGAACGCATAGCCGGCGAACGGAAGGATGGTGTCCCACAGCGCTTTCACCGCGCCTTCGGAGAATCCGTTGGCGGTCATGCCTTCTTTGAAACCCTTGTACTCGGCCTCGAGCACCTCGAGCTTCTTCTTACCCATGGCCTTACGCAGCGCGTCGGCCTTGCCCATCGTGTAGGAGGCGACCTTCTGTGCGATGAACATGATCTGCTCTTGGTAGACGATCAGGCCGTAGGTCTCGGCGAGAATGTCCTTGAGCGGTTCCTCGAGCTCAGGGTGGATCGGTTTGATGGCCTGCCGGCCGTTCTTGCGGTCGGCGTAGTCATTGTGGGCGTTCATGCCCATCGGGCCGGGCCGGTACAGCGCAAGCACCGCGACGATGTCGTTGAACCCGGTGGGCTGCATACGGCGCAGCAGGTCCCGCATGGGGCCGCCGTCGAGCTGGAACACGCCCAGCGTGTCGCCACGGCCCAGCAGTTCGTAGGCGGCCGGGTCGTCGAACGGCAGCGTCTCGAGATCCAGATCGATGCCGCGGTTGGCTTTGATGTTCTCGATGCAGTCACCGATGATCGTCAGGTTCCGCAGGCCCAGGAAGTCCATCTTGAGCAGACCGATGGCCTCGCACGACGGATAGTCCCAGCCGGTGATGATGGCGCCGTCCTGGGGCCGCTTCCACAGCGGGATCGCGTCGATGAGCGGCTCGGAGCTCATGATCACCGCGCACGCGTGCACACCCGCGTTGCGGACCAGGCCTTCGAGACCGCGCGCCGTCTCGAAGATGGTGCGCACGTCGGGATCGGTGTCGATCAGAGCCCGGACCTCGGCGGCTTCTTTGTACCGCTCGTGGTTCGGATCGGTGATCCCCGACACCGGGATGTCCTTGGCCATGATGGGCGGCGGCAAGGCCTTGGTGATCCGGTCGGCGATCGCGAAGCCCGGCTGCCCGTAGTGCACCCGTGCCGAGTCTTTCAGCGCCGCTTTGGTTTTGATCGTGCCGAAGGTGATGACCTGGGCGACGCGATCACTGCCCCACTTGTTGGCCGCGTAGCGCAGCATTTCGCCGCGGCGGCGGTCGTCGAAGTCGATGTCGATATCGGGGGCGGACGGCCGCTCCGGGTTGAGGAAGCGCTCGAACAGCAGGCCGTGCGGGATCGGGTCGATGTTGGTGATACCCAGTGCATAGGCGACGAGCGACCCGGCGGCCGATCCACGGCCGGGCCCCACCCGGATATCGACCGAACGTGCGTAGTTGATGAGGTCGGCCACGATCAGGAAGTAGGACGGAAAGCCCTTGTCGCAGATGACCTTGATCTCGTAGGCCGCGCGTTCGGTGTACTCGGCAGGCACCGCGTCACCGCGGAACCGCCGCTGCAGGCCGGCCGTGACCTCGTGCGTCAACCAGGACGCCTGATCGTGACCGTCGGGGACCGGGAAAACCGGCATCCGGTCGGTCGGCTCCCACACATCGGCGTAGGACTGCACCCGCTCGCCGATGAGCACCGTGGAATCGCACGCGCCCGGCACCTGGGAATCCCACAGCGCCCGCATCTCCTCGGCCGACTTCAGGTAGTAGCCGTCACCGTCGAACTTGAACCGGTTCGGGTCCGACAGGGTCTTGCCGGTCTGGATGCACAGCAGGGCTTCGTGATTCTGCGATGCCTCGCGCGTCACGTAATGGCAGTCATTGGTCGCCAGCGGCGGAATGCCGAGCTTCTGCCCGATCTCCAGCAGGCCCTCGCGGACCCGGCGCTCGATGTCGAGGCCGTGGTCCATCAACTCAAGGAAGAAGTTCTCCTGGCCGAAAATGTCGCGCCACTTCGCGGCGGCCTCGAGCGCCTCCTGACGATGACCGAGCCGCAGCCGCGTCTGCACCTCGCCGGACGGGCAGCCGGTGGTTGCGATGATGCCCGCGGAGTGCTCGGCGATGAGCTCGGCATCCATGCGCGACCACTTGCCGAGCTGGCCCTCGAACGAGGCCAGCGAGGACAGCTTGAACAGGTTCCGTAGACCCGTGGCATTCTCGGCAACCATCGTCATGTGCGTATAGGCGCCGCTACCCGAGACGTCGTCGCCCTTCTGGCTCGGATCGCCCCATTGCACGCGCTTCGTGTCGAACCGGGAACCGGGGGCGATATACGCCTCCACGCCGATGATGGGCTTGATCCCCGCCTTGGTCGCCGAGTTGTAGAACTCGCTGGCGCCGAACATGTTTCCGTGGTCGGTCATGCCGATCGCCGACATGCCCAAACGCTGCGCCTCGGCCAGCATGGGGGTGATCTTCGCGGCACCGTCCAGCATGGAGTACTCGGTGTGGTTATGCAGGTGCACGAAGGACCGCGAAGATGAACCGCTCATAGGCACGCCAGTCTATTGCGGCCCACCGACACATTCGGGCGTGTCGGATCGCGTGTCTTTGCCGGCTGTTCAGATTCCCAGGCCCGCATCCGTCAGCAACCCTCTGCCGAGCATGTGATCAAGTTGCTTGGTTACCAATCGCGGATTGGGCACCGTCCCGCACCCGGCCCACGCGCCGACACCCCACAGGATCGCATGCAGAAGCTCGGCTATCGGTTCGGGCTGCGTGCGAGGCGGCAGTTCGTCCCGGGCGATCGCCTGCTCGACCACCTCGTCGAGAAAGCCGCGGATGGCCGCCACGGACGTGTTGGGCAGGGCCGGGTCGCGCCCGGCCTCCAGGCGCGCGCTGACAAGAAACGCGACGAGCGTCGGGTCGCGATGCCATACGTCAACCAACGCATCGACCAAGGCGCCCAATCTGTTCAGGGGTGCCGCGTGCCGTTTCGCCTGGTCGATGCACTGGTGGACGACCCCGGCGGCGTCCTCGACCAGCGAGTCGTACAACGCCGCCCTCGTCGCGAAGTAGTAGTTCAACGTGGGCCGGCTCAGCCCGGTGCGCTTGGCGATCTCCTGGAAGGTCATGGCCGCGTAACCGCGTTCGTTGATGATCTGACAGCCCGCACGCTTGATACTCGCCCGCGTTTGCGCAGAATCCGCGCCTACCGGCCGACCGGGTCCGCGGCTGGGCCGAAGCCCCCCAGCTTCAGTCATAAGAGCAAACGCTATGACATAGCTACGGTCGCGTCAACAATACGAGTCTGGCAAACTATGCCTCGTCTGCCGTCGACAGCAGGCCGGGCAAGACTCTCAGACCCGGTCACCGCCCCCGAGCGCCGCCAGTCGCCCCGACAGGTACGCGCGCACCTCCGGATCGTCGGTCAAGGCGATCGCCCGCCGGTATGCCGCCGCAGCGTCCACGGCCCGCCCCGCGGTAGCCAGCAGGTGAGCGCGCGTGGCCCACGCCGGCTGAAATCGGTCGGCTCCGCGGTCGGTTATCCCGTCAAGAGCACGCAGACCCGCCTCGGGGCCGTCGATTTCGCCGTCCAGCGCCGCCAACGCCACTCGCGCGCCGAGGGATGGCGCCATCCGAACGAGCGCACGGTGGAGTTTGCGCAGCACAGTCCGGTCGACCGGTCTGCTGCAGTGCGCGGACTGGATCGCGGCCTCGTACTGGAACCGGCCTGGCCGCCCGAGCCCGTGTGCGCGACGCAACAGCGACTCGCCCCGATCGATCAGTCCACGGTCCCATCGGTCACTGTCCTGTTCATCGAGCGGGACGAAAGCGCCACCGGCGTCCCGTCGTGCCGGGCGCCGCGCCTCACACAGGCACAGCAGTGCCGCGAGCCCCAACACCTCGGGCTCGGTCGGCAGCAGTTCAGCCAGGATCAGCGCGAGATGCAACGCCTCGGCCGACAGCGTTTCGATGGCAGCGCCGGCCGGCACAACCTGCCAATCGATCGCGTATGCGCCGTAGATCGCCTCCAGTAGCGACGGCAACCGCTCGGCGAGGCCGGCACGGCCGGGGACGACGAACGGGACGCCCGCGTCCCGGATCCGTCGCTTCGCACGCACCAGACGCTGCGCCATGGTCGCCGGGGCGACGCCGAATGCGGCGGCTATCGCGGCCGCGTCCACCCCGAGAACCACTTGGAGCATCAACGGGCTGCGGATGTCTGGAGCGATGGCCGGGTGAGCACACACCAGCATGAGTTCGAGCCGGCGGTCGGGTATGTCGGCCGGATAACTACCGGGCGCGGCTTCGGCGCTGGTCTCGGCCAGATCCTGCGGCAGCACCCCGGTGAGCCGGTAGGCCGACGATTTCCACAGATCCCGCAGCCGGTTGCGGGCGACAGTCAGGATCCAACCTTCGGCGTTGTCGGGCACACCGTCATGCGGCCACCGTTGCAACGCCCGCTCGAGTGCATCGGCAAGCGCGTCCTCCGCGGCAGCGATGTCGCCACCCGGTGCGGCGAGCACGGCCAGCAGCCGCCCGTAGGACTCCCGGGTGACCCGAGCGACCCGGTCCGCAGCGTTCAGGGCGTGTACCAGCCCTGACCACTCCGGTACGTCACCGCCACGGGACGCACCTCGACCGAACCCCATTGCGCGGCCGGGCAGCGCCTCGCCCACGCCAGCGCGGCGTCAAGGTCGGGCACATCGAGGACGAACACCCCACCCAGCTTTTCCCTGGTGTCGGCGAAGGGGCCGTCCTGGATCTCGGGTGTTCCCGTTTGTGCGCTGTATGTCGTTGTCGCCGAGGCGGATTGGAGTACGTGTGTGCCGACCAACACGCCCGCCTCGTCGAGATCGGCGGCATATCGGTCGAACGCGGCCCGGCCGGCTGCCATGTCCTCCTCGGTCAGGCCGATCTCCTGGCCCTCCTGGTAATGCATGAGCAGGCAGTAGTGCACGGTGTCCTCCCGATGTCGTCGATGTCAGCCTGTCACCGTGATGACGATTCCGGCTCCACACGATCGACACTTTCGGACGCGAATTCTTCGGATTTCCGCGACCTTCGGGTCAAGGCCTCCACCGCCATGATCGCCAACGCGAGCCAGATCAGCGCGAAACCGATCCACCGGCCCACCGGCATGGGCTCGTGCCCGATCAGCACGCCCCAGGCCATCTGCAGCGCCGGATTGAGATAGAACAACAGACCGAGCGTGACCAATGGCAGTCGCTGTGCCGCCGCTGCGAACAGCAACAGCGGAATCGCCGTGACCGGCCCCGCCAACAGCAGGAGTAAGGCATGCCCGGTGCCGTGGTTGACGAAGTTCGCCTGGTCGAGAACCTGCAGCGCAATCAGGTAGCCGCCGGCGATCGGCAGCGCGATCAGCGTCTCGACCGCCACGGAGACCCGGGGGTCGGCGGTCACCACCTTCTTGACCAGACCGTAGAAAGCCCAGCTCAACGCCAACGCGAACGCAATGTAGGGCGGCGCGCCGACTTCAACCGTGAGCAGCACGACGGCCGCGACAGCCAGCAGCAGCGCGGCGAACTGCCAGCGGCTGATCCGCTCCCGGAACACGAGCACACCCAGCGCGACGCTGAGCAAGGGGTTGATGAAATACCCGAGCGCGGCGTCCACCACGTGCGCGTGGGTGACGGCGTAGATGTAGACGCCCCAGTTCACCGATACCAGCGCCGCCGCGAGCGCCAGCTGCAACCACGTCTTCGCCCCGAGCCGAAGCAGATCGCCGACGCGTCGGGCCACGATGACGACCAGGAACAGGAACACCGCACTCCACACGATGCGGTGCGCCAGAATCTCCAGCGGCCCGGCGGGAAGAAGCAGCACGAAGAATCCCGGGCACAGGCCCCACCAGGTATAGGCACCCGTGCCGAACAGGAGTCCGGACCGCCGCCTGTCGCTCACAGCTGGTGGTTGCGTAGTTTGTCGAGCGCGGCCTGGAGGTCAGCAGGGTACGGGCTCGTGATCTCGATTCTGCGACCGTCCGCGGGATGGGCAAACGCCAGCGACCGGGCGTGCAGCCACTGTCGTTCGAGCCCAAGCTTTTTCGCGAGCGTCGGGTCGGCCCCGTAGGTGATGTCACCGCAACACGGGTGGTGCAGCGCGGCGAAGTGCACGCGAATCTGATGGGTGCGCCCGGTCTCCAGTTCGATGTCGAGCAGGCTCGCGGCCTGGAACGCTTCGAGCGTGTCGTAGTGGGTGACGCTGTGCCTACCGCCCTCGACGACCGCGAACTTCCAGTCGTGGCCGCGGTGACGGCCAATGGGTGCGTCGATGGTCCCGCTCGACGGATCGGGGTGGCCCTGCACCAGCGCGTGGTAGCGCTTTTCCACCGTTCGCTGCTTGAACGCGCGCTTGAGCACGGTGTAGGCGCGCTCCGACAACGCGACGACCATGACACCCGAAGTGCCGACGTCGAGCCGGTGCACGATGCCTTGGCGCTCGTGGATTCCCGACGTACTGATGCGAAAGCCGGCAGCCGCCAACCCGCCCAGCACGGTCGGGCCGTGCCAGCCGACCGTTGCATGCGCGGCGACCCCCGGCGGCTTGTCGACCGCGACGATGTCGGCGTCGGAGTACAGAATCTCCATGCCTTCGATGTCGACCGGAGTGTTCTCCACGGGGGCCGGCGCTTCCGGTAGCCGTACCTCGAGCCAGGCCCCGGCAACGAGCTTGTCCGATTTACCGGCCGGTGCGCCGTCGATATCGACCCCGCCTTCTTCGGCGAGCGTCGCGGCGACGGTTCGGGACAATCCGAGCAGCCTTGCCAATCCGGCGTCGACCCGCATTCCCGCCAGCCCTTCGGGGACCGGCATCGACCGGGTGGCCACTATGAGGGCTCGGCCTGGCGGCCGACCGCGCTCGATTCGTCGGACTGGGTCACCTCACCGGCAGGCTTCGCGGGGGCATCCGCCGCTCGTGCGTCTTCACCCGATGGCGTATCCGGCCGCCTGCGGCCGACGGTGTCGAAATCGAACCCGAACAGCGACAGCGCCACCAGCAGGATCGCGCCGCCCACCACGGATGGGTCGGCCACGTTGAACACCGGCCACCAACCGACCGAGAAGAAATCGACGACGTGGCCACGCAGCGGGCCGGGCGACCGGAAGAACCGGTCGACCAGATTGCCTGTCGCGCCGCCCAGGATCATGCCGAGCCCGATCGCCCACCACGGCGACACAAGCCGGCGCCCCATCCAGACGATGCCGATCACCACGCCCGTCGCGATCAGGGTCAAAACCCACGTGTAACCGGTCGCCATCGAGAACGCTGCCCCCGAGTTGCGCACCAGGGTCCAGGTCACGGTGTCTCCGATGATCGACACCGGTTGGCCGGGCGTCAGGAGGCGCACCGCGAGCACCTTGGTCACGACGTCGAGGAACAACACCACTCCGGCGACCGTGAGCAGCAGGCGTAGCCGACGCCTGGGCGGTGCAGGGGATTCTGCATCCCCGGGTGCGTCGGTCACCGGCTCCGCCGGCCCTGACGTTTCATCAGTCACTCCCCCATCATCCCAAAGTGCCGGTGCGGAACAATCACGAGCGTGACCCGCGCTGCTGACATCGTCGTGATCACCACTGGCGGCACCATAGCGACCAGCACCGACAACGCCGGCGTGCGGCGTCCGACGCGAAGCGGCGCCGACCTCGTGGCGGGCCTGGCGAGCGCGGGCAACGTGCAGGTGATCGACCTGATGGCGGTCGACAGCGCGTCGTTGGGACCGGCCGAGTGGGACAGCATCCGCACCGCCGTCGCGACGGCCGCCGAGTCGGCGGACGGCGTCGTGGTGACCCACGGCACCGACACCATGGAAGAAACCGCGCTGTGGCTGGAGCTGACCTATGCCGGCAGCGTGCCCGTGGTGCTCACCGGCGCCCAGCGCGGCTCGGACGCTACGGACAGCGACGGCCCGGCCAATCTGCGCGACGCCCTTGTGGTCGCGTCCAGTCCGCAGGCGCGCGGTCTCGGCGTGGTGGTGAGCTTTGCCGGCGCGGTGTGGCAGCCGCTGGGTCTGCGCAAGCAATCCACGAGCGACCTCGCCGGGTTCACCGGCAGCAGCCTGGGCACCGTCGACGGCGGGTTGTTCGAGCTCGCCGGGAAGAAGCTTCGCCCATTTCTTGGCGAGCTGTCTGCCGCGGATGCGCCACGGGTCGACATCGTCGCCACCTACCCCGGCGCTGACACCGCCGCACTGGACGCATGCGCGGCGGCCGGAGCACGCGCCGTGGTGCTCGAGGCGATGGGCTCGGGCAATGCCGGCGCGTCGGTGATCGACGGGGTTCGCCGGCTTTGTCGAGACGGCGTGCTCGTCGCGGTCTCCACCCGCGTGCCCAACGGCCCGGTGAGCCCCGATTACGGGCCCGGCAGGCAACTGGTCGACGCCGGGGCGATGGTGATGCGCGGGCTGCGCCCCGCGCAGGCGCGCGTTCTGCTGATGGCGGCACTGGCGTCCGGCCGGCCGGCCGCCGAGGTCGTCGCGGCTTGGGGTTGACGGCCCCGGTTAAATAGGGAACGTGCGTTTCCACATTGCCATTGCCGCGGCGGTTGCCGTCGGCTTATCGGTGCTCGGACCGCTTCCAAGCGCGCAGGCTCTCCCAACGCCACCCGGCGTCCAAGAAATCGACGGCTTTCCGATCGCGACGGGCAACTACAGCTCGCCCCCTGACTTCTACGGACTGTTCTTCCGGACCCCGGACGGCCGCTTCTGCGGCATCCGCCCGAACCGGGGACCGGTCGGCTGCGACGCGGTGCCCGGCGACGCTCCGGCGGGCACCAACCAGACGTTCGTGGAGAGCGGCGCACCGGCCTCCTACCGGTATACGGGGACCGCGTCGTTCACGCGCGACGTCGACGTGCTGCCCGTGGGCTACCGGCTGGAGAGCTGGGGGGCCAGCTGCGGCGTCGTCGACGACGTCACGGTGACCTGCAAAACCTCAGGCCGGCATGGCTTCTCCCTGAACCCCACGTCGGGTGTGCTCTGGTAGTCGGTGCCACTGACATCGCGGCCGCGGGGTTGACGTCGCCGGTTGAATGGAAGCTATGCGCCACTTCACGGCAATCGCCGCGACCGGCCTGATGGCGCTTGGCGCGGCGCCGACCGCCACGGCCGAGCCGCCGCTCGGCGCCGACGACATCGACCGCTATCCCGTCGCACAAGGGCACTACAACTCGCCCACCGACTTCTACGGCGTGTTCTTCAAGACGCCGGACGGGCGTGCCTGCGGAATCGGGCCCAACGGGGGCCCGGTCGGATGTGACGCGGTACCGATCGACGCGCCGCCCGGCATGAACCAGACCACGGTCAGCAGCGGAGTGGCTGCGACATACCGGTTTTCGGACCATCCGTCGTTCACCCGCGATGTCGACGTGTTGCCGGAGGGCCACCGGCTGGAGAACTGGGGCGCCAGTTGCGGCGTGGGCTATCAAGGCACGGTGACGTGCAAGACCTACGGCCGCCACGGCTTCATCCTGTCGGCCGGCTACGGCGTGCTCTGGTGATCGGCGAGCCCGCTGAGGTAGTCGGCCCAGTCCAGGCTGTCGAGCGGATTGGCGCGGCGGAACCCTGGCGTGTCCTCGGGGAAGGTGCGTGCCGGACCAGGCCCTGACGCGCGCGTCTCGAACCGCACCGTCATCACGCCGTGCCCGGCGCCCTGGATCCAGCCATGCCCGTGGTCGGGGTGTACGACGTCATCACCGATGCGCCACGCGGCGGTGGGCTGCGCGGCCGGAGCGGCAACCTCGGGCGAATACGTGAGCTGATGATCCGATAGCTCCTCGGGCTGCTCCAGATCCGGGAACAACGATTCCTGCCTCGCGTCGGTCAGCCCCGAAAAGCCAACGCCGACAAGGCGTATCGGGCCGATCTCCACGGGATCGAGCAGCAGCCGGCGAGCCGTCCCGATGAGCGTGGCCGGCTCGGTGGTCGCGTACGCCAAGGTGGCCGAGCGCGTCAGGGTGCTCATGTCGGATTTCTTCAGCTTCACGGTCACCGTGCGCGCGCCGCGGCCGTCCTTTTCCAGGCGACGGTGCGCGTGCTCGCCGATCGGGCCGATGGCGTCCTGCAGTTGAGCCAGCGTCGTGAGGTCTTCTGCGAATGTCGATTCCGCACTGATCTGCTTGGCCTCGGCCCGTTCTGCCACCGGGCGGTCGTCGATGCCGCGAGCCAGCCGGTGCAGTGCCGGGCCGATCGTCGTGCCGAGCACGCTGGCCGCTTCGGTGTCCGACAGCGCAGCGAACGCGCCAACCGTCTCGATACCCAGCCGGTGCAGTTTCTCCTCGGCGACCGGGCCGATCCCCCACAGCCGGCGCACCGGAAGTCCCTCGAGCAGCAGCGCCTCTTCGTCGCGGCTGACCACGCGGATACCGTCGGGCTTGGCCAGCCCCGATGCGATCTTGGCGATCTGTTTGCCCGAACCGGCTCCCACCGAGGCCACCAGCCCGGTCTCCTTCAGCACCTTGGCGCGCAGATGCTGGCAGAACGCCTCGACATCGGCGGCGTCGGCGCCGGCCAATTCGGCCGGTTCCCCGAACGCTTCGTCGAACGAGAGTTGTTCGAGCACCGGGACGACGCCCCGCACGGTGTCGAGGGCCCGGCGGCTGGCCACGCCGTAGACCGCGCCGCGGGGCGGGAGCACGACGGCTGGGGCACCGACGAGCCTGCGCGCCTGGTGCATCGGCATCGCCGAACGCGCACCATAGCGGCGGGCCTCGTAGCTGGCCCCGGCCACCACGCCGCGACCACCCAAACCGCCGACCAGTACGGGCCTGCCCCGCAGTGTCGGCCGGGTCAGCTGCTCGACCGATGCGAAGAACGCGTCCATGTCCAGGTGCAGGACCCAGCGCCCGCTCGCAGCCCGGAATGCGCCGCCGTCCATAACAGCCGATGCTAAGGCGTTAGCCTGACCAGCATGGAACCGGATGACGTGCCGATCACCGACGAGTCGATTCGGCTGGGGCAGTTCCTCAAACTCGCCGCGCTGATCGACAGCGGCGCCGACGCCAAGGCCGCGATCAACGATGGCTCCGTCACAGTGAACGGTGAAGTGGAGCTACGGCGCGGCCGCCAGCTTCGCCCGGGCGACACGGTGTCACTGGGAACTCGGTCGGCGCGCGTCACCCGGGGCTGACGCGGCCGGGATCACGCCTTGGCGATCTCGACCCGTACGCCGTCCCCGATCTCGGCCCCGTCGGCGATATCGGTGAATTCGAAGGTCGTGGCAAGGATTTCACCCGCGATGAGGTCGCGGTGCGTACGCGCCCAGGCCTCGTAGTCCGCCGGCACCGACATCTGGACGGCGATCCGGTCCGAAACCTCCAGCCCCGTCGACTTGCGCAGCTCCTGCAGTTCGCGGATCCGGTCCTTCGCCCAGCCCTCGGCCTCCAGTTCCTCGGTCACGGTGCCGTCCAGCACCACCAGGCCCGTACCGTCGGGCAGCGCCGCCGTCCACTCCGGGTCGGCCGCAACCAGCTTCGAGGTGTATTCCTCGGGCTGCAGTACCACCGGGCCGGCCGTCAGCGTGCCGTCGGCGTTGACCACGCCCTCGCCCGCCTTGACGGCTTTGATCGCCGCCTGGACGTCCTTGCCGATACGCGGCCCGGCGACGCGCGCATTCACCGCCAAGTCGAACCGTCCGTAAGCCGGGACGTCGTCCGTCAAGTCGACCTGCTTGACGTTGAGCTCATCGGCGATCAGATCGGCGAACGGCGCCAGGCTGTCTGGATTATCCACCGCCACAGTCAGTTTGGGCAGTGGCAGCCGCACCCGGAGCTTCTTGGCCTTGCGCAGCGATGAACCCACCGAGCACACCTCGCGCACCTGGTCCATCGCCGCTACCAGGTCCGGGTCCTTGGGCAGCACGTCGGCCTCGGGCCAGTCGGTCAGGTGCACCGAGCGCTCACCGGTCAGGCCACGCCAGATGACCTCGGTCGCGAGCGGCAGCAGCGGCGCAGCCAGCCGGCAGGTCACCTCGAGAACCGTGTGCAGCGTGTCGATGGCATCGGCATCCTCTTCCCAGAACCGCGAACGAGACCGGCGCACATACCAGTTCGTCAGCGCTTCGGTGAACTGCCGCAACTCGTCGCAGGCCCCGGAGATGTCGCAGACATCAAGCGCGGCGGTGAGGTCATCGCGCAACTGTGCGAGCTTGGCCAGGATGTAGCGATCCAGCACATTCGCCGAATCCGTGCGCCAGTTGCCTTTTTCGGGCGCGTAGAGCGCCAGGAAGCTGTATGCGTTCCACAGCGGCAGCAGAACCTGGCGGACACCCTCACGAATGCCCTGCTCGGTCACGATGAGGTTGCCGCCGCGCAGGATCGGTGAGGCCATCAGGAACCACCGCATGGCGTCGGACCCGTCGCGATCGAACACCTCGCTGACGTCGGGGTAGTTGCGCAGCGACTTGCTCATCTTCTGGCCGTCGTTGCCAAGCACGATGCCGTGCGACACACAGGTTTTGAAGGCGGGCTTGTCGAACAGCGCCGTCGCCAGCACGTGCAGGGTGTAGAACCAGCCGCGCGTCTGGCCGATGTACTCGACGATGAAGTCCCCGGGGAAGTGCGCGTCGGCGCCTGCCGCATCGCCGTCGAACCACTTCTGGTTCTCGAACGGGTAATGGACCTGTGCGTAAGGCATCGAACCGGAGTCGAACCACACATCGAGCACGTCCTCGATACGGCGCATGGTCGATTTCCCGGTGGGGTCATCGGGATTGGGGCGAGTGAGCTCGTCGATGTACGGCCGGTGCAGGTTCGCCGGCCGGACTCCGAAATCGCGTTCGAGTTCGTCGAGGCTGCCGTACACATCGATCCGCGGATAGGCCGGATCGTCGGACTTCCACACCGGAATCGGAGTGCCCCAGTATCGGTTTCGCGAGATCGACCAATCCCTGGCGCCCTGCAGCCACTTGCCGAACTGCCCGTCCTTGACATGTTCGGGATACCAGGTGATCTGCTGGTTGAGCTCGACCATCCGGTCCCGGAACTCGGTCACCCTGACGAACCACGACGATACGGCGCGGTAGATCAACGGATTCCGGCACCGCCAGCAGTGCGGGTAGGAGTGTTCGTAGGTCTCGTGGCGCAGCAGCACCGCACCGTTGACGCCTGCCGAACCGTCGCCGTTCTTGAGGTCGCGGATGATCTGTGGGTTCGCTTCGAACACGTGCTGTCCCGCATAGTCCGGCACGGTCTCGTCGAAGCGGCCCTTGGAGTCGACCGGAGTGACGGCCACGATGTCGGCGGCATCCGCGGTGGCCTTGTCGTCCTCGCCGTATGCCGGCGACATGTGGACGATTCCCGTGCCGTCCTCGGTGCTGACGAATTCGGCGGGCAACACCTGAAAAGCGTTGGGGGAACCCATGAAGTACGGAAACGGCGGCAGATAGCGCGTGCCGAGCAGCTCACGGCCGGTAAAGGTGGCCACAACACGGGGGTCCTCCCCCAGCTCCCTGGCATACGCCGCGAGCCGGGCCTGCGCTAGCACGTAGCGCCGCCCGTCAGCTCCCTCGACCTGCACATACGTCACGTCGGGGTTGACGGCGACAGCCTGGTTCGACGGCAACGTCCACGGTGTCGTCGTCCAGATCAACAGGTAGGAACCGGCCAGCTCGCCGTCCTGAACCCGGAAGCCGACCGTGAGCGCCGGATCCTGGCGGCTCTGGTAAACGTCGTCGTCCATGCGGAGCTCGTGGCTGGACAGCGGGGTCTCGTCGTTCCAGCAGTACGGCAGGACGCGGTTGCCCTCATACGCCAGACCCTTGTCCCACAACTGCTTGAAGGCCCAGATGACCGATTCCATGAACGACGGGTCGAGGGTCTTGTAGTCGTTGTCGAAGTCCACCCAGCGGGCCTGCCGCGTGACGTAGGCCCGCCATTCGTTCGTGTACTTGAGTACCGATGCACGACACGCGTCGTTGAACTTCTCGATACCCATCTCTTCGATCTGGGCTTTGTCGGTGATGCCGAGCTGGCGCTGCACCTCAAGCTCGGCGGGCAGCCCATGCGTGTCCCAACCGAATCGCCGCTCCACCTTGTAACCGCGCATGGTGCGGTAGCGCGGCACGATGTCCTTGACGTAGCCGGTCAGCAGGTGGCCGTAGTGAGGCAGGCCGTTGGCGAACGGCGGTCCGTCGTAGAAGACGTACTCCTCGGCGCCGTCTCGCCGCTCGACACTCGCGCGGAAGGTGTCGTCGCGGGCCCAGTAGTCGAGCACCTCGAGCTCCCGCTCGGGGAAGTTCGGTGCGGCCGGCTTGGGATAGGCGGTCACTGCTTCGTCTCCTGTGCCTGATGTTCGGCACGGGGACGACGTCGCGCCGGTGCGCGAGCGCCGCGGTACCACCCCGCTTGCGCGCAGAATGCGCGCCGCTCAACTGTCAGGCGATGACGGGCCCACCCGTTCGGTTCTACTTGGCCGGAAGGTACGAGACCCGCCGCGGCTGTTCTTCCGAAGGCTCCCCGGTGATGGCCGGATCAGCGCCGATGCATCAAGTTTAAAGGCCGACGCAAATCGGATTGCCAGGGCTAACCGGACGTGACCTCGATGAGCGCCAGCGGGAACTGCTCGGCCAGCTCCTCGACCGTGTAGGCATCGAAACTGCGGACGTCGAACGACCAGTCGACCGTGAGCGTGCCGGCCGGCCCGGAGTGCACATCCATCTCCAACAGATACCGGCCTGGCTCGGCGAAGGCGCCCTCGCCATGGCCGATACGCACGGCGGCCGTGACGTGAGCGGCGCCTTCGGCTGCGGAACGGGCCGTGGCCAGCAGTTCCGACCCCGAGAGTCCGCGCTGTGAGACGCACGGAACGGCGACGCGGCGCGATGCACCGTCGTGAGTATCGACATCGACGACGAGCATGCCGTCACCGATCACCCGTGCGACGGTCCGCCCGAACGCCGCCAGCACGATCTCGTGAGCAGAGCATCCCATCACTTCCTGTGCGCCGTGGAGTTCGGCAGCCAGAACGGCGTCCAGCGCGTTCGACACCGTGGACACATCGGAAGGGCGGGGCGGCGTGGCGGTGGCGTGATCAGCAATCCAGCACGTCACGCCCGACGCGCCGGTCAATAGAGGAGCAGCCATGGCTTCAACGCTAGCCATACTGTCCCAAAAATGGGAGAGTAGTGCCAGAACTCTTACACGCCTGTCAATTAAGGAACACCCACAGACATCTCGGTTCGTGATGCCCGAGATCGACAATGGGGTTTATGGTGTGGTAGTGCCACGCACCGATGAGAACGGCAGGCAACTCAAAGCCCTGTTGGACTACCTGCTGGACGGCGAGATCGACGCCAAGGCGATTTACACCGCCCTCGGTGTATCGAGCAGCACGTATTACCGGCGCATCAAGGAAGCCGACTACCCCAACGCCGAGGAGTTGCGCCAGGTCGCCGACCGGTTTCACCTCAGCTATCCAGACCTCCAGATCCGGTTCGGTTTGATGAGCCGACAGGAGGTCTGGCACTACATGGAATCGGCACCGGTCACCGTGGCGCCCGTCGAGACCGCCACTCGGGTGAGCCGACCCAAGAAGCTCTCCGAGCTGACACCCCGTCCGGACGCGCCACCCCTTTAGCCATACGATTTGCTGAAACGCAAACCCGCCCGAGGCAAAATCTGATGTCCGTAGCCATACTCATCGCCATCACGTTGCTCTGCATCATGTGGAGCTTGTGGATCCGCCGTGTCACGTGGACATGCCGGTGGGAGGTCGCCGCCACCCTCAACATCGCGCTGCAGGGGTTGGCCGTACTGCTGATGTCGCCGTTCGCCTCGGAGACTGTCGGGCAGCTGCTCTACGAGCTCACCGGCAAGTGGAACGTCGAGGATTACATCGGGCACGACTGCTACATCGTCGCGGCGTCGGCCGTCGTCTACAACGCACTCGGCCGGCTGCAGGACGACCACGGGATGCAGCACTCGTTCAAGCAATATGTCGAGCGCCCCGCCACGGTGTGCATCCCACTCCTGCTCGCCGCATTCTCGATCGGCAACGGCGCGGCGGTCTACCGCCCAGACTTCTTCCAGGTGCCCACCGACTTCTGGCTCAACGTCTACTGGGCGCTGCTCTGCGGCATGCTGATCTATCTGCTCGGCTACGGTGTCCGCGCGATGCTGATCCTGCGCCGGGATCCCCGGTCCCGGCGGATCGCGAACATCTATCTGTTCGCATCGGTCAGCGGAATACTCGCGTGCGTCGTGCGGATCGTCACCGCGTTCGTGCCGCAGTTGCAGCCGATCGAGAACGGCCGGATGGTGTGGCTGTTCGCGTGCACGTGCGGCGCGGTCTTCGCGCTATCCGCAGCCCACTCGTGGCGGTTGAAGACACGGGTCTTCACTGACGCGAGGCGTTGAGCGCAGCGGGCAACTGGGCACGTCGACCCTCATCGGATGTTTGCATGTGTGACGATCATCTGGTGTCCGATCATCTGAGGAAGATTGCCGCGGTCGGTTTGCTCGCCGCCGGGCTTACTGTGAATCAGCCTTTGGCGCATGCCGATTCATGTCCCGATGTCGAGGTTGTTTTCGCCAGGGGAACCGGCGCCCCGCCCGGGATCGGCGTGGTCGGGCAGGCGTTCGTCGATTCACTGAGAGCGAACGTACCGGCGAAGACAATCGGTGTGTATGCAGTCAACTATCCCGCAGGGCTCGACTTCAGCAACTCTTCCACCGCGGGCGCGAACGATGTGAGCGCACATCTGCAAACCATGGTTGTCAACTGTCCCAGAACCGAATTCGTGCTTGGCGGCTTTTCACAGGGTGCCAATGTCATCGAGCTCGTCACCGGTACCGAGAGCGCCGCCTGGGGGTATTCGGCACCGCTGCCACCTACCGTCGCCGATCATGTCGCGGCGGTCGCGCTGTTCGGCAATCCGGCCCGAAAATCCGGGCGGGCTTCGTTCACGCAGACGAACTCACTCTATGGAGAGAAGAGCATCGACCTGTGCGCGATCGGAGACCCCGTGTGCTCGAACGGCGTCAATCTGCCGGTGCACGGCGCTTACGTACAGGTAGGCGCCACGGCGGAAGCCGCCAACTTCGTGGCCGGTCGCCTGTAGCCCGGCCACCGGCAAATCACACGCACTGCGCCGGCAATCCGCCAAGCGCCAGCGCAGTTTTGGGCAACCGGTAAACTCCGATGTGCCTAAGCCCGGCCAATCAGTTCCCGGGCTGGAGTTTTCGAGAGGGCGCCCATGAGTCAGTCATCCATCCCCGCCGTGTTGCGTGAGCGGGCGAGTCTTCAACCCAATGACGTCGCCTTCACATTCGTCGACTACGAGCAGGATTGGAATGGCGTCGAACAAACGCTGACCTGGGCCGAGCTGTACCGACGGACGCTGAACCTGGCTCAGGAACTGGTAGCCAACGCCACCGTCGGCGACCGCGCGGTAATCTTGGCGCCCCAGAGCCTCGAGTACCTGATCGCGTTTCTCGCATCGCTCGAAGCGGGCATCATCGCGGTGCCGCTCTCGGTGCCACACGGTGGTGCCCACGACGAGCGCACCACCTCGGTGCTCACCGACACCTCCCCGACCGTCGTCCTGACCACGTCCGCGGTGTCGGCCACCGTCCGCGAGTACGCCAACGCGAACGGTAACCAGCCCGTCGTCATCGAAGTGGACACGCTCGACCTCGACAGAAAAGGGGCACGCCCGGCACGCGTGCGCCGTCCCGACATTGCCTACCTGCAGTACACGTCGGGGTCGACGCGCCGCCCCGCCGGTGTCGAGATCTCCCACGGCAACCTGTCGGCCAACTTCGAGCAGATGATGGCCGGATTCTTCGCCGACTACGGAAACGTCGCGCCGCCGGACACCACGTTTGTGTCCTGGCTGCCGTTCTACCACGACATGGGACTGATGCTCGGCATCTGTGTGCCCATCCTCGGCGGCATTCGCACGGTCCTCACCAGTCCGGTCGCGTTCCTCCAACGGCCGGCGCGATGGATGCAATTGCTGGCCAGCCATCCCCGAACCGTCTCGGCCGGACCCAATTTCGCGTTCGAACTGGCGCTGGGACGCACCTCGGACGAGGACATGGCCGGGCTGGATCTCGGCCATGTGATGTATCTGCTGAGCGGCGCGGAACGAGTGCATGCGGCGACCGTGCGGCGGTTCACCGAGCGCTTCGCACCGCTCAACTTCCCCGCGGCGGCCATCCAGCCGTCATACGGTCTTGCCGAGGCGGTCGTGTACGTGGCGACGCGCGAACCGGGCGAACCACCGCGCATCACCAATTTCGATGCGGACAAGTTATCCGCGGGTCATGCCGTCTCCACCGAAAGCTCAAGTGGCAGCCCGCTTGTCGCATACGGCTTACCCGCATCGCCTATCGTTCGTGTCGTCGATCCGGATACCCGGATCGAGCGACCCGACGGCGCCACGGGCGAGATCTGGGTGCACGGCAACAATGTCGCGCTCGGCTATTGGCAGCGGCCCGAGGACAGTGACCGAGTGTTCCGGGCAACGATCGACAATCCGTCCGAAGGTACGCCCGCCGGTCCTTGGCTGCGCACCGGCGACCTTGGCTTCGTCGCCGACGGTGAGCTCTACATCATGGGTCGCATCAAGGATCTGCTGATCGTGTACGGCCGCAACCACTCCCCTGACGACATCGAAGCGACCGTGCAGGAGATCAGCCGAGGCCGCGTGGCGGCCATATCGGTGCCGGATGACCGCACCGAACATCTTGTCGTGATCATCGAACACAAGAAGCGCGGCGACTCCGAAGAGGAAGCCCTGCAGCGTCTCGATTCCGTCAAACGCGATGTGACGTCGGCGATTTCGAAGTCACACGGACTCAAGGTCACCGACTTGGTGATGGTCCCGCCGGGATCGATCCCGATCACGACCAGCGGCAAGGTGCGGCGAGCATCCTGCGTCGAGCAGTACCGCCAGGATCAATTCGCACGTCTCGACGCCTGAGAGAGGACGGTGGGGCGGGTGCAGCCCGGCCCCACCGGAGCCTCAGTTACACGGCGACATTCTGCGCGTAGGCCGTGATCGGCCGGCCATCGGCAACGCGGGCATACACCGATTTCATGGTGTCGATGAATTGGGCGACGGAGTTTCGCGCCACCGAGTTGCCCGGGAACAGTGCGGTCACCACGGTTTCGTTCTTGAGGCGCGTCACCCACATCGAAACCTGGTGCGACGCACGGCCTTCGTTGTAGATCTGGAAGTTGAGATCAGAGCTCGCGACGGTGGACAGCGGCGCGACGCTGGCATCAAGGAACGACATCACGAAGTTACCCGGCCGCGGGCTCTTGATACCGCGATTCGGCGGCGCCAACTGCATGACCCGGTCGAAGGGCACCTTGGCGAGATGAGTACCCGAGTCGAACGATTCCTGCGCTGCCTCCGCGGCCTCCGGGAACGACATCGATGCCACCGGGACACTGACCGGAACCAGACCGGTGAACCAACCCGTGGTGACCAGTTCGGTCGGTGTCGTGCGAGTGTCGGTGGGCGTGATCACGTGGAAAGAGTCCACGCCGGTGAGCTCTCCCGTGGCAAGCGCCGCACACGCGAAAACCCCACCGCTGAAGCGAGCACCGCCTGCGACACAAGCGGATTCGAACCGCTCGGTCTGGCGTGAATCGAGCACCGAGACGGTCATCGTGTCACCGTCGCAGGGCACCGACAGATCGCCGAGCGGCAACGGGAACGCGGGCAGGGTGCCGTCGTTGTTCGCCGCGAAGTCGATCCAGGCGCGAATCTCGGGTGAATCCGCGGTGAGTGCTGCTGTGTACTCGCGCTGCTGCAGGCAGTACTCCTCGTAGCTACCCGCCTGCGGCAACTGCACGGGTGCGGCACCCTGTACCAGCGCGCCGTACATCATGTAGATCTCGCCGAACAGAACTCCCATGATCATCGGATCGATGTACAGGTGAGCGATGCTGGCGTAGAAGGTGAAGTGATCCTGGCGCTGGATCACCCCGAAGCGGAACCCGTCCCAGTGCCGCGGATCTGGCGTCGTCAGGATGTGTTCACGCAATTCGGATGGGCTCAGTTCGCCGTGCCGCTGCGGCGCCACCGCAATGTCGGCAGGATCGGCGATGGTGTGGCGCACGATGTGGTCCGGGTCGTCGAACTCGAACCAGCTGCGATAGGTGTCATGGCGGCGCAGATGGGCGTTCAGGACATACGTCATCGCGCGGACGTCGCACTTGCCGGGTATGTCCCACGTGAAGATCATCAGCCGGGACATGTCGAGTCCGCGTGCGGCGTGGTCGGCGAAGCGGCGCAGGTGCTGGGTCTGCTGATAGCTGGGCGGCACGGGATTCACGGGTGCCTGCGACGCCTTGGCGCACGAAGCCGGTGATGCATGCCAACAGACGACAGAGCCTCTGCTCGGATTCCACTCGTCGATCGTCGCTATCCCAAACACACAGCCTCCTTCGAACGGGCGTTCAATCGAGCGACGCCCCTGTCGGTTGCGTCCGCCGCCGTCTCATGCCGCGACAGGCTTACGATCACGCTTCGCTCCGCGGGTATCAACACGGAGCACCATCTCGCCATCTGGCCGACACATGCCGGCCGTCGCCTCTCCTGCTCTGGTTTCGCCTCCGCCGAATCGCGCACGTCGTTGTCGCGCGAAGTTCTCACTGTGTCACACCTAACCAGAGGACCATAGAAATTGGGAGACTACCGGCATCTGCTTGCATCGATGTTACAAAACGCCGAACCGGCGAAAAGCGGCGATGAGGCGTTTGCCTGACACATACGACAACTGACGTTTTCGCTTCAGCTGCGATGGCTCGGGGCGCATGCGCCGCGCTCGGGCACCGCTCATTACGGTCGGATTCGGGCAAAGTAGGGCCTGTGAGCACCAGCGTTGTTGAATGTTCCGCGGACGCGCCGCAACACCGAGGCCGGGCGGCGTGTGGGAATTCCCAATATCGCCGCCCCGTCGGCTTCAAAGAAGTCACCACCCCGGATTGCGGCTGTCACCGCGATTCCGGCACAGAGAAAAAGGCGGCCAGGGTTCGTTGTTCAAGATTGCGATTTCGTTTTCAGCGGCGCTCGATGCGCTGAGGCAATTGGCACAATTCGGCCCGGCGTAAAACGATCAACGATCAACGCTCGATCAATTGCGAATGAGGTATCGGCGGGATACAACACCGAAGGACCCGGCCCGTACTGCGGCCGTCACCGCCTACCAACCAGTTTGCTGTCTACCGGCGACCACAGACTCGGCACTGCGTCGGGGGACACACGCTCCGGTAAGCGCTGTGCCAGATTTCCGCGTCGGGCGGGCAGTCAGCGCTGTTGCGCGGCTCGCGCGTGCCGCGAGTGAGCGCAAGGGAAAGAATCACGTTGATTCCGTCCCGGCTTGAAGATGAACAATGGCAGGCGGTTCGCCGGGTCATCGGGCGAATGATCCATACCGGCGAATTCGCCCACAACGGAGTAAGGCTGCGAAGCCGGGTGGATCACCGTCTCAACCGATGCCGCCACGCCTCCGGAATGAGTCCGGCGAGCAGTTCCGAGAATGGTGGGCCGAGCCGACATTCTATGACGTCTACGTCAATTAATGTTTCCCACGTCTTCACTTGTGCGCGACGCCGATAGGCGTGCCAGCGCTCGTCCGAGCAACGCCCACAAGGAATTCCGGCAAAGATGTGCCGGTGTCTGACATCGCGCGCCGACTTCGGACCAGGCGGATCAGGTTGGCAGCCCGTGCTTCACGGCATCGTCGCGGTAGAGGTTCGCCCACTCGTCGGAGCGGCCGTCAGCCTGCCGCTCCAACGCAGGCCCGGGCGCCAGGCCCGGATCGAGGCCGAGCGCGGACATGATGGAACCCGCGACACCCGTGAAGTCGCTGCACAGTACGGGATACGAGACTTCGATCGGCGTGATGTCCTCCTCGGCGAACCAGCTGCGCCAGCCTTCCTCCTGCGCTCGCAGCATGCGCACCAGATGAGCGATCGCCCCGGCGTGATACTGGGCATGCGCGTCGCGGACCGGCTCCGGCCTGCCCCGCCACACCTTCGTCTGCACCGCGCGCCAGAACGAAACAGCCTGTGACACCACGTCCGGGCGATGCACATGGACGAACAGCGGTTCCTCGCCGATCACATCCCGAATCGCGGCACGTAAGCCGTCTCCCGACCGATCCGGCAGGTCCTTGGCACGGTTGAGCAGCAACGGAGTCTGATTCCACATCAACTTGCCGCCCCAAACACCATTGGGGGTTCGGCCCACCGTGCGGACGTATTCACGCCAAATCCGCGCGGGCGCAAGGTCGGGTGTTCCGGGATCGAACGGGTCGAGCAGCCGCAGTATCGAGTCATCCTCGACGCCGGCGAACCACTCGCGCGGCTGCGGAGCCCGACTTGTCCACGGCTGATATTGGAAGAACTCCTCCGGTTTTCCGGCAAGTCCCGTCGAGCGCAGCGATTCGACAAGCAGCGTACTGCCGCTGCGCTGCGACGCCAGGACCAGATACGACGACGGCCTATCCGCCACAACAAACCGCCACATCAACGCGCGATATGCGCAGGTCTTCGCCGAACATTCGTCTCCTTCGCCCGCTTTGGCACCGTGCGCGACTCCCCCCGGAAAGCGCGACCGACGGACCTTAAGTCAGTACCCTAGGCGAGCAACCTGTTTCTCGCCTATCCCTGGACCGATCTCCGATCCGTGTTTTGTCGGCACATGCGTGTGATCGCAACGAATTCGAGGTTGTCCGAACAACTTCCACAGAAACTGCGGCGCGCTCGCACGCTGGACAAACCGCCCTGAAGTCAGACGGCAGGTAACCCGGAACCGCCATGCGGATGCGAGATCCGCAAACAGCGGCGCGATACGAAGTTTCATTCGACCGGTGCGGCAACATGGCGCGACCACCCGATCCGAAGGGTACGGTGCTTGGTCATGTGGGCAACCGTGTTGGTCATGGCCTTCGCGGTGATCTTCGAACCGATTCGCATCGGACTCGCTGTCTTGATGCTCAATCGACCGCGCCCGCTGTTGCAACTTCTGGCGTTCCTGTGCGGCGGATTCACCATGGGAATGGGTGTCGGCCTCATCGTGTTGTTCGTTCTTCGTTCGACGCCGTTGGCATCCGGGCGTTTCACTGTCCCGTCGGTACAGATCACCGTCGGCGTCATCGCCCTGCTCATCGCAGTGGCTCTGGCCACCAACATCTCCATGCGAGGCCTGCGCAGGCGCCCGGCACCGGCATCCACGGGGCCGGAGGCGGCGTCGTACGACGATGTTCCGGCAGGGCGCCGCAGTCAGATCGCGATCCGAATCCGCCAGATCCTGGGCGGCGACTCACTGTGGGTCGCATGGGTGAGCGGACTTGGAACCGCTTTACCCTCAGCCAATTTCATGGGCGCGATGGCAGTGATACTGGCTTCCGGCGAGGCGCCCATCGCGCAAGCCCAGGCGTTGCTGCTGTTCAACGTCGTTGCGTTCACCCTGGTCGAGATTCCCCTCATCGGATACATCGCCGCCCCCAAGCGAACTCAAGCTCTCCTGTCGTCCTTTCACGTGTGGTTGAAGAATCGACCACGGCGCGACATGGCCGTAGTTGTTGCCGCGGGAGGGTGTCTGATGCTCGCCATGGGGCTTGCGCACATGTGACGGAGTTGGCCTGATCACGTCCGCCGCACCAACACCGTTTGCTGAAAGTGCTTCGATCGAACAGTTTCTGTGCCCGATCCATCGAACCGCCACTGCGTACGGCCACAAGGACACATCCGATGAGGAACGGGACTCGATCCTGCCGCCGACACGGGTTACGATCACAGGGATGCATATTTGCCGGGCGATCGCTCTTGCCCACCGTCAGGAGGACGCATGAACAGACTGTTCGCGGCCGCCGTCGCCGCGGGGATGGTGGGCTCGGTCACCGCCTTCGGCAGCGGAGTGGCATCGGCTGAGACAGCGTTCATCGTTCCAGGAACTGCACCCTCGCCGTACCCGGCGCTGCGCGCGTTGTACCACTTCAACCCCGCAACGCAACCGGCCATCGGCGAAAACTATTACGACAGTGCCGGCGCGACACGTGAAGTCGTTCCGTACCCGGGCAGCCTGTGGCCGATCACCGGCGAGAATTCGCCGACGCTCGCACAGTCGGTCGCCGATGGCACCAACAGCCTCGATTCCCGAATTCGGAGCACTGACGGGAATGTCACCGTGACGGGTCTGTCGCAGGGTGTGCTGGCTCTCAACGCCGAGCAGGCCCGACTCGCGAACGACCCGACCGCACCCGCCCCCGACGACCTGACCTTCGTCAAGACGGGCAATCCCGATCGTCTGTTCACCAAGTGGTTCCGCCCCGGCACGACGGTGCCCGTCCTCGATTACACCGTCCCGGCGCCGGTCGAGAGTCAGTACGACACGGTGGAGGTCGTCGCCCAGTACGACATCTTCAGCGATCCGCTGGATCGGCCAGGCAACCTCCTGGCATTGGCCAACGCTCTCGTTGCGGGCGGCACGTCACACACCGCGACCGCGTTCTCGGATCCCGCGCGTGTCCCGGCACAGAACGTCACCGTGACCACCAACAGCCGGGGTGCCACCACCACCACATATTTCATTCCGGCAGAACAGCTTCCGCTCGTGGAGTATCTGAGCCAGGGCGGAATGTCACCGGAAATGGCCGCAGAGCTCAACCGGTACCTGACGCCGATGGTCAACCGCGCCTACGGTCCGCCACCGCCGCCGGTGGAGCCGGGCGTGCGGCTGGCTGACCTCCGCGGCATCGCACCGGGCAACATCGCGACGCCGATCTCGATTCCGATCAACGCCGTTTCCACCGCGACCAATGTTGCGTCGAACGCCGTCAACGCGGTCAACATCGCCAACCAGGTTCGCAATCTGCTGCCCAAGAACGGCGTGCAGCTTCCCAAGAACGGCCTGCCGTTGCCGAAGAACGGCATCCCGCTGCTGCCCAAGGGCAAGAAGAAGCGCTGACGCACCAACGCGATCGAACCCGATCAGTGGCCGTGGGTCACGGCGTCTGCCCGTGACGGCCACCAGTTGGCCTTACCGACCAATGTCGCCGCAGCGGGCACGGTGATGGTTCGCACCAGGAACGTGTCGAGCAGCAGTCCGACGCCGACGACGAATCCGGACTGCACCATCGTGCTGATGCTGCTGAACACCAGGCCGAACATGGTCGCGGCGAAGATCAGCCCGGCTGCCGTGATCACGCCACCCGTCGCCCCCACCGTACGGATGACACCGAGCCGCAGACCCGGTGACGATTCCTCCCGGATCCGCGATATCAACAGCATGTTGTAGTCGGCTCCGACCGCCACCAGGATGATGAACGTCAATCCCGGTACGCTCCAATGCAATTCCTGCCCGAGCAGGAACTCGAAGAAGAGGGTGCCGATTCCCAGAGCGGCCAGGTATGAGACGACCACCGACAGGATCAAATAGATCGGCGCCACGATGGCCCGCAGCAGCACCACCAGGATCAGCATCACCACCAGGATCGTCACGACGACGATGAACCGGATGTCATGGTTGTAGAAGTCGCGGGTGTCGCGAAGGATCACGGGGAACCCCACGACAGACACCGAGGCGTCCGCCAGCTCGGTGTTCGGCTGTGCGCCGCGGGCGGTGTCCATGATCTCGTTCACCTGGTCCATCGCCTCGACACTGAACGGATTCAGATCGGTCTGAAGCAGGTACCTCACCGAGTGACCGTCCGGCGAGATGAACAGCTGCGCTGCCTTCTTGAAATCCTCGATCCCGAAACTCGTTGGCGGAACGTAGAAACCGGCCATCGCGGGGGTGTCCGCGTCGTGCTTGAGCGTCATGAGGAACGCCGAGGCCTCGGCCAGGCTGCCGCTCATCTTCAGGGTCTCGCCCACCAGCTGCTGCACGCCGTCGGCCACCTGCCTGCTGGCGTCTGCAAGTTTGTCGGCCCCGTCCTGCACGTTGTTCAACCGAGATTGCACGCTGCTCGGATTGTTCAACCCCAATGAACGCATCGCACTCGACGCGGTGTTGAGTGCCCGCCGCAATCCTGCCGTTGTGCTGGCCAGCGACTGCGCAGCCTGCGTCGATTGCAGCTCCCGGCCCAGTTCTGCGAGCCGGTCGAAGGTGCCGTCGGTGCGCGCAGCCGAGAGCCGCACCAACTGATTTCGCGCGGTGACGCAACCAGGATCGGCGTCGCATACCGGGCTCGCGTTCAGTGCGTTGAGTACCGGCCCTATCCATTCGAAGCTGTTGGACAGGTTGGTCACGTTGACCCCGATCGACTCGCCAAGCGACCGCATGTTGTTGACGAACTTCGTCGCATTGTCGATGTCGCGCAAGGTCTTATTGCCGCCCACCGAGTTCTGGACCGCGGCGAGCGTGTCGAGCATGCCCCTGGCCTGGGTGATCGCCTGGCTGACCTGTGCCCGGACCGTGCCGAGGCTGTCGGCGAGGGCGTCGGCACCGGAGTTCAGCCGCGTGAGATCGTTTGTGCGGTCGACGATCTGCTGTGATCCCGCACCGAGCTGCTTGCCCACCTCGCCGGCCTGATAGGAGATCTTCGCCTGCTCGAGCGGCTCGCCGGTGGGTCGGGTGATACCCCGGACCGGCCCCATCCCCGGCAACTGGCCGACCCGCTGGGCCATCTGTTCGAGGTCGGCAAGGGCCTGCGGTTCGCGAAGGTCCTTCGTGGAACTGATCACCAGGTATTGCGGAACGATCGAGTTCAGCGGGAAGTGTTGTTCCAGTGCGGCGTATCCCTGCGAACTGGTGGCGGTCGCGGGCAGTGCCTTGCGGTCGTCGTAGTTGTAGCTCGTCGTCAGTACGAATCCGGAAAGCACCGCCAAGATGATCAGGCTCGCGACGAGGTGAGCGACGGGCCTGCGCACGATCCGGATACCGGAGCGCCGCCAGAAGCGCGTCGTGAGATCACGTCGGGGGGCGATCCAGCCACGCCGCCCCACGATCGTCAACACCGCGGGAAGCAGCGTGACGGCACCGAGGAACGCGACCGAAATCGCTATCGCCAGAGCCGGGCCCACCGAGGAGAACAACGCGAGCTTGGTGAACGACATGCCGAGGAACGTCACCGCAACGGTCGCGGCGGACGCCGCGATCACCTTGCCGATGGATGTCAACGCCTTTCGGACCGCGTCGTCCGAGCTTTCGCCCTGACGCAAGTAGTCGTGGTAGCGACTGATGAGGAACACGGCGTAGTCGATGCCTGCCCCAACCATCATTCCGCTCATGAAGACGATCGTCTGGTTGGCGATGCCGAGACCCAACAACGCGGCACACGCCACGACGGATTGCGCCACCACCACCGCCACACCGATCGACGCGAGCGGCACCACCATGGTCACCGGGTTGCGATAAATCATCAGCAGGATGAACAACACCAGGACGGTGATCGCGGTTTCGATCACCTTGAGGTCGCGCTCCCCCACGGCATTCAAATCCGCCACGGTGGCCGCGGGCCCGGTCATGTGCGGGGTCAGCGCCGTATCGACGACTTCGCGTTCGACGACCTCGGCGACCCGCGCGTAAGCCTCCTTCGACTGCGGCGTACCGAGGGTGCCGGGCAGCGTGATGGGCAGCAACCACGCCTTGTTGTCCTTGCTCGTCATGACCTCGCGCAGCGGAGGTGCACTCAAGAAGTCCTGGAGCTTGGCAACGTCACCGGTGTCGCGGTGCAGCGCATCGACGAGTTTTCGGTACACCGCCTCGTCGGACTTGCTCAGGCCGTCTTCGTTGGTCAGGACGACTACGACGAAGCTGTCGGTTCCGGCTTGCTGGAAGGCCGTGAGCATCTGCTTGCTGGCGACCATCGCCGGAGCGTCCTCCGGCAGGATCGCCACGGGCCGCCGCTCGGCCATCTCCTTGAGCGTTGGCGACACGGCGGGCAGGCATACGGCAAGCGTCAGCCACAACGCGATCACCGCCCACGGGAACCGCACGATGACGTCGCCGAGCCGGGCGAACACTCCGACGCCTGCGTCGGCCGGATCCGTTCGCCGCGCCACTCGAAACCGCCTGATAACTCTGCTGACCCTCAAAATAGTACGCCGACGCGCCCTTCCATCCCGTCGCTCAGTCAGCGCACGGGCTGCCGCTCAGCCCCATTTCGAGTGGCCGGCACGAGCGCCTCACGGCCGCCGGTGACGCGGTCACAGACCTCTTTGAGCGCAGCCACATACCGGTCGACGGACTGGCGAGCCACCGGGTTCTTCGGGAACACGACGGTTGCGAACGTCTCGTTGAACCGCCCGACGAGGGTACTCAGCGGATACGTGACGCGGCCATCGCTCAGCGTGGCAATCCTGACGCCGTCCTGCAGGTTCGTGAGCAACGGAGCCATCGGACCAGAACTGGCGTCGAAGAAGTTCAGCATCGGGAACAGCGGCTGCGGCGGCGTCAGGTGCGGGGCCAATTCGACGACACGCTCGAACGGCACGAGCGCAGCGGACCGGCCGCTGTCGAAGTCACGTTGGGCGGCGCGGATACTGTCGGTGAACGACGCACCGGCGACGGGGACGACAACCGGGATCAGGCCGGTGAACCAGCCCTGGGTCGTCAGCTCATCCGGCGTGCGGGTATCGATCGGGGTCAGCCCGTAATAGGTGTCGAGCCCGGTCAGCTCGTGGAGTGCGTGCGCCACCACCGCGAACAGACCGCCGATGAAACGGGACCCGGCTGCCACACAGAGGTCCTCGAACCGTTCGGTCTGCTGCCGATCCATCAGCTTCACCGCGACGAGATCACCGCCGGCCGAAGGCGATCCATCGTCGAGCGGCAGCGGGAACACCGGAAACGTCCCATTGTTCTTCTCGGCAAACGACTTCCAGGTCTGCACCTCGGGTGTGTCGAGCGTGAGCGATGACGTGAACTCGCGCTGGCGCAGGCAGTACTCGTCGTAGCTGCCCGCATCGGGCAACTGCAGCGGCGGGGCACCCGACACCAGCGTGGAGTACATCGCCTGGAACTCCAGCAGACCGACGCCGACGAACTGACCGTCGACGTGCAGATGGTCGATGCTGGACCAGAACGTGAACTTGTCTTCGCGCTGGATCACCCCGAACCGGAAGCTGTCCCACTGCAACGAATCCGGCGTCGCGACCACCTGGCTGCGCAGCTTGTCGGCATCGGCCGAACCGTGACGCTTCGGCACGAACTCGATGTCGGCGGCGTCCGTCATCGTGTGCCGGACGACGGTGCCCGATGTGCCAGGGCCGTCCGCGCGACGGTATTCGAACCAACTCCGATAGGTGCTGTGCCTGCGCAGGTGTGCGTTGATCACATACGTCATCGCGCGGATGTCGCAGCGACCCGGCATATCGCACGCCGCGATGAACAGCCGCGAGTGGTCGACGCCACGGCTGCCCTGCTCGACGAAGCTGCGCAGATGGCGTGTCTGGATGTAGCTGGCAGGCACCGGGCTTTCCGGCGCCTCCCGCGCCTTGGCCAACGCGGCTTCCGTCGGCTGCCAGGAAATCAGCGAACCCGGTTCAGGTGTCCATTCGTCGATCGATGCGATCTCTACCGGACCTAACAGCACTCTTGTCTCCCGATGTCCGGCCCCCGCTCAAGGATCACCAATTCCTCAGTGCCGACGGTGATCACGAGGCCGCCGTCGCGGGTTCCTGGCCGGCCAGCCTCTCACACAGGTGATCGGCCAAGCCCCGGATGGTCGTGATGTCCATCGAGTTGATGCGCACACCGGTCTCGGCCTCGATGCGGGTACGCAGTTCGAGGTTGCCCAGCGAATCCAGCCCGTATTCCGGCAGCGGACGGTCGGGATCGACCGCACGGCGAAGCAGCAGACTCACCTGCTCGGAGATGACCCGGCGCAGGTGCGTCGGCCACTCCTCGGTGGGCATGGTGTTCAGCTCGGCCCGCAACTTCGAGCCCTGCGGGCCACTTTGCGCTGCGGACTTGAACATTTCGGCGAACGGCGTCCGCTCGGCGAACGCGACAAGCCACGGGGCGCCCATGATCGGCGCGTATCCGGTGTACGCCCGCCGATAGCGCAGCAGCGATTCAAAGGCATACGCGCCCTCGTCCGGTGCGATCGAATTGTCGCCCGCCGCCATCGCGACGCCGCGGCCGATCTCGGCCCAGGCACCCCAGGCGATCGTCGTGGCGGGCAGCCCCTGCGACCGCCGCCAGAAGGTGAACGCATCCAGCCAGCTGTTGGCCGCGGCGTACGCGCCCTGCCCCGGCGAACCGACCAGCGGCGCGGCGGAGGAGAACACGCAGAACCAGTCGAGCGGTAGCGACGATGTGGCCTCGTGCAGATTCCAGGCGCCGTAAACCTTTGGCGCCCAGTCCCTTTGGATGATGTCGTCGGTGATGTTCGTCAACGTGGCGTCCTCGACGACGGCGGCCGCGTGCACGACGCCACGCAGCGGCAGCCCGGTGGCTGTCGCGGCTTCGACCAGACGCTCCGCTGTCCCGTCCTCGGCGATGTCTCCGGACTCGACCACGATGTCGCCGCCCGCGGCACGGATCAACTCGATGATCTCAAGTGCCTCGGCACTGGGCCGGCTGCGAGAACTCAGCACGATCCGGCCACAACCCGCCGCGGCCATCTTCTCGGCGAGGAACAGACCCAGACCGCCGAGACCACCCGTGAGGATGTAGGAGCCGTCCTCCCGGAATACCGGAACCTCTTGCGGCGGAACGACAACGGTGCTCTGTCCGGTACGTGGCACGTCGAGCAGTAGCTTGCCGGTGTGTTGAGCCCCGCCCATCGCGCGGATCGCGGTGGCCGCATCGGCCAACGGGTAGTGCGTGCTGCGCGGCATCGGCAGATACCCCTCCGCGGTCAGCTGGAAGACCTTCTCCAACAATGCCCGCATGATCCCGGGGTGGGTCACCGACATCAACGCCAGGTCAACCGCGTAGAAGGTCAGGTTGCGCCGGAACGGGAACAGCCCGACCCGGGTGTCGCCATAGATGTCGCGCTTGCCGATCTCCACGAATCGCCCGTTGAAGGCCAGCAATTCGATGCCCGCGCGCTGCAAGGGACCCACGACCGAGTTGAGCACGATGTCAACGCCGTAGCCGTCGGTGTCGCGGCGAATATCCTCGGCGAAGGACACCGAGCGCGAATCGTATACGTGCTCGATTCCCCAGTCGCGCAGGAGCTGTCGACGCTGGTCGCTACCCGCGGTGGCGTAGATCTCGGCTCCGGCCGCCTTCGCGATCGCGATCGCGGCCTGTCCGACGCCGCCCGTGCCCGAGTGAATCAGAACCTTGTCGCCCGCAGTGATCCGGGCCAGATCGTGCAAGCTGTACCACGCGGTCGCTGCCGCCGTGGCGACCGCCGCCGCCTGCGCCTCGGTCAAACCCTCGGGAAGAGTGACGGCAAGGTCGGCATCGCACGTGACGAACGTGCCCCAGCAACCGTTACCGGAGACTCCGCCGACGCGGTCGCCGACCTTGTGCCGCGTCACGTCCGGCCCCACTGCGGTCACGACACCCGCGAAATCCGTCCCCAGTTCGGGCAGGCGGCCCTCGAAACTCGGGCACTGCCCGAATGCCACGAGAACGTCGGCGAAGTTGATGCTGGAGGTGCTGACCGCCACCTCGATCTGGCCGGGACCCGGCGCCTCCCGATCGAAGGACACCAGTTCCAGCGACTCGAGGTCGCCCGGATTGCGCACCTGCAGGCGCGTACCCGCGCGGTCGTTGTCGATCACCTTTTCCAGCCGCTCATCGGCCTGCAGCGGCGCCGGGCACAGCCTCGCCACATACGACTTCCCTTGGCGCCAAGCAGTTTCGTCTTCCGCGGAGTCGCTGAGCACCTGCTTGGCCACCAACTCGACATCGGTGTCGGCGTCCACGTCGACCTGGGTGACCCGGCTGTGCGGGTACTCCATCGCGATGACTCGCATGAGGCCGCGCAACGCGGCCTGCTCCATGTTGAGCGCGTCGCCGTCCGTCACGCGCTGCGCGTTACGGGTCAACACGACCATACGAGGCAGTTCACCGTGGGCGTCGACGAGCGCCTGCGCGATGTGCACCAGGTCGTGCACGGACTGCTCGCCGCGACGGCATGCCTGCCAGTCGACCTCTGCCGACGCCGGACCCGCGACGATCACCACACCGGTGAGTGACTCATCGCGCAGCGCGGCGATCTGGCTTGCCGTCGCCTGCTTGTCCGATTCGGTCCATGGCACGACGGTGCAGTCGGCACCCTTTGCTTTCAACGCCGCAACGAGGTTGGCGCTCAAGGCATCTCGATCACCGCCGCGGTCGATCAGCAACCACGAACCCGGCTGGTCGTGCTCGGGTTCCTTCAGATCGCGCTGCAGCCAGTCGATTGTCAGCAACCGTTCGTTGAGCACCTGGTCGGCGCGGCCACTCTCCGACATGCCGGTGCCGAGTCGCAGGCCCTCGACCTCGATGAGGACCGTGCCGTTCTCGTCGAGCACCTCCAGGTCCGCCGCGACCCCCGACGTGTCGGTGCCGGTGACACGCACCAGGCAGAACGCCGCGTGACGGGTCGTGTTGTGCAGTCGCAGCCGGCGCACGCCGAGCGGCAAAAGCAGGCTGCCATTGGCCACCGCCTGTACTCCGGTATCGGCGACGACCGCCTGGAAGCACGCGTCGAGCACGGCCGGGTGCGCACCGTAGCCGCCCTGCTGCGAGCGCAGCGGGCCGGGCAGGGCGACCTCGGCAAGGACGGTGCCACCGTCTCCGGTGTGGGCGGCCGCAAGTCCGGCGAACGCCGCACCGTGATGGACGCCTGCCGCCTGGAAGGCCGAACGCAGATCCTCACCTTCGACACGCTCGGGGTGAGCGGCGCGGAGCGCTTGAATGTCGCGGACCGCAACGCCTTCGCCTGCCGCGCCCGCACGCAGGGTCGCGGTGGCACGCTGGGTCAGTCCACCGGCGATGTAGGTCTGCACGGCGAAATCGACGACGCCTTCCGAGACCACCGTGGCCGCCGCGGACACCGGTGTCTCCTCGTCGAGCAGAAGCATCTCCTCGAACGTGATGTCGTGCACCTCACCGGATTCACCGAGCACGGTGTGTGCGGCCGCCAGCGCCATTTCGCAGTACGCGGCGCCGGGCAGCACCGCGACATTGTGCACCTGGTGATCACCCAGCCACGGCTGAGCCTCGGTACCGACCTCGCCCTGCCACACATGGCGTTCCGGCTCTTCAGGCAAAACGACATGCGAGCCGAGCAATGGGTGAACCACGACGCTTGCGGCTCCGCGACCGCTCTCATGGCCGTCCCGGTCGAGGAGCAACTGGCGATGGGTCCAGGTGGGAAGCGGCGCGTCCGTCACCTGCCCGTCGGCGTAGAGCACCGAGAAATCGACCGCGGCACCCGCGCAGTGCAGATCCGACAGCAGTCCGCGCATCCCGAACGGGAGTTCCTGCTCGCGCCGCATCGCGGCCAGCACCGTGAGGGGGATGTCGAGACTGCGGGCCGTCTGGTCGACGGCATGGTTGAGGAGGGGATGCGGTGACAGTTCGGCGAAGACACGGTGACCGTCCTCGAGTGCGGCCTGAACCGCGGCCGCGAATCGCACCGTGTGGCGCAGGTTGTCGGCCCAGTACCAGCTGTCGAGCTCGACGACGTCGCGGGGATCGTAGGAGGTCGCCGAGTAGTACGGAACTGTCGGTGCGCTCGGGGTGAGCTCCTCGAGTTGTTCACCCAACTCGTCGAGGATGGGATCGACCTGGGCCGAGTGCGATGCCACGTCGACCGCGATCTCGCGCGCCATGACACCGCGTTCGTCCCATGCGGCTACGAGGTTGCGAATGGACTCCGCGTCGCCGCCGAGCACCGTCGACTGCGGTGAGGCGACCACTGCCAGGCTCACATCGGTGATGCCGCGCGCCGCGAGCTCCGACAGCACTTGCGCGGCAGGCAGTTCGACAGACGCCATGGCCCCGCCACCGGCGAGCCGCAGCATCAGCTTGGAGCGACGGCAGATGACGCGCACGCCGTCTTCGAGAGTGAGGGCCTCGGAGACCACCGCAGCGGCCACCTCGCCCATGGAGTGGCCGATGACCGCTCCCGGCACGACGCCGTAGGACTTCATGGTCATCGCGAGGGCAACCTGCACGGCGAAGATCGTGGGCTGGATGCGGTCGATTCGGGTGACCGTCTCGGCCGCCGACATCGCTTCGGTGACGGAGAACCCGGACTCGGCCTCGATCAGCGGTTCCAGCTGAGCGACCGTCGCGGCGAACACCGGCTCTTTGGCGAGCAGCTCACTGCCCATCGCGGCCCACTGCGAACCCTGTCCCGAGAACACCCACACCGGTCCCCGGTCGCCCTGTCCGACCGCGGGTTCGCTGAGGGTGTCGCCGTCGGCGACCTCGTTGAGCGCGGTCACCAACTCGTTCGCATCGGTGGCGGTGAGCATCGCTCGGACCGTGCGGTGGCCTCGCCTGCGGGACAACGTGTAGCCGAGATCGGCCAACGCGGGGCCGTCGGGCGTTCCCACGCGCTTGGCCGTCACCCAGTCGGCGAGCTGCCGCGCGGTCCGGCGCAGTTCTTCTGCCGAGCTCGCCGAGATCGGGAAGACCATCGGTTCTGCGGTCGCCGGCGCCGCGGGCAAAGCGGCCACGGTGGATTGCTCGGGCGCCTGCTCGACGATGGCGTGAACGTTCGTACCGGACAAGCCGTAGGACGAGACCGCCGCGCGCCGTGGCTGACCGCCGTTGGACGGCCACTTCGTCGCCGCCTGGGGTACGAACAGATTCGTCTCGACCGAGGCCATCTCGTCGGGCAGGGCGGTGAAGTGCAGATTCTGCGGCACCACGCCGTGTTGGACGGCCAGCACGGCCTTCATCAGCCCCAGCGTGCCTGCGGCCGACTGCAGATGTCCGAAGTTTGTCTTGATCGAGGTCAGCGCGCACGGACCCGCGGTTCCGTACACGGCCGCGACGCTCGCGTACTCGAGCGGGTCACCGACGGGGGTTCCGGTGCCATGCGCCTCGACCATGCCGACTGTTGCCGCGTCGACGCCTGCGACGTCGAGCGCCGCCCGGTAGACCGACTCCTGCGCGTCGCGCGACGGAGTCGCGATGTTGACCGTGTGGCCGTCCTGATTGCTCGCGACACCGCGGATCACGGCGAGCACGCGATCGCCGTCACGCTGTGCGTCAGCCAGCCGCTTGAGCACCACGACCACCGAGCCCTCGGCAGAGACGAACCCGTCGGCGCCGACATCGAAGGCACGGCAGCGCCCACTCGGTGACAACATGCCTGCCGCGGAACCGGAGGCCGCCTTACGCGGCTCAAGCAACACCGAAACGCCACCTGCCAGGGCGAGGTCGCTTTCGCCGTCGAGCAGGCTGTGGCAGGCCAGGTGCACTGCCGTGAGCCCCGACGAACATGCCGTGTCGACGCTCACCGCGGGCCCGTGCGCACCGAGCGCATAGGAGATCCGCCCCGACGCCAGGGAGAAGCTCGTACCGGTGAAGCCGTAGGGCCCCTCGAGCGATCCGGTATCGGCAGCCAGATAGGCGTAGTCATTGTGCGTCACGCCGGCGAACACGCCGGTTTTGGAACCGGCAAGCGATGCCGGGTCGAACCCGGCCCGTTCGACGGCCTCCCACGCGGTCTCCAGCAGCACGCGGTGCTGAGGGTCGATGGCGATGGCTTCACGTTCACTGATGCCGAAGAAGTCGGCGTCGAACCCGCCGACGTCGTCGAGGAAAGCGCCACACTTGGACACCGACCGGCCCGCGACTCCGGGCTCGGGGTCGTAATACTCCTCGACGTCCCAGCGGTCGGAAGGCACCTCGGTGACAAGGTCCTCACCACGCAGCAGTGCGTCCCACAGCTGGTCCGGGGACTCGATGCCGCCTGGCAGCCGGCAGGCCATACCGATCACGGCAATCGGGGTGACAGAAGTATCAGCCAAGTCGGCTCACCTCTTTCGATGTGATCGATGGGCAAAGCATCGATGGACAACATAAAACGCGGAAAAGAATGTTCGCCACGTCGACATCGACGCACGCTACCGGATCCCCGTATCCAGTCAGAGTTGTTGCCAACTCGCGTGCGTAGCGTAGCGCTTCGGCCAACTACGATGTTGGAAACATCTGATCGCAAAAATGGCGATCAGGTTCCTGCTGGACGCCCGTCTTCCGGACATCGTCGGGTATGTCAGTTTGACCCCCCACCCGCACACGACGCGATCTCTCTCGTCTCCCCCAAGGCGAAAATCGTTGTAGCACAGCACTGTAGCGTTGATCCGCCAGCCTCGGTAGGCCTGCACACCATGTCTAGCGCGGCACCGCGCAGACGTCAATTCTGACAATACACGCTGTCATAAGCTCAATTTCCCGCAGGTCGCGCCGCAATTCCGGCCCGGGGTTCAGAATATCCATATCTTTTACATAGGCAGTTAGCTGACAAGTGCGGTGCAAACATCGGATCGCGTTGCAGAATCGCTATTAACTTCTATTGCGAGTATTTATTTACTTTTGCGAAGCATTCCAAAACCGCAATTTCAGCTAATCCACGCCGAGGGTCGCCGATCGCGTGAACTGGATGAACACCCACAGACTCACTGTGATCGCAATGCTTGACGCCACGAGCGAGCAAGCCCCGAGGCGGAAGGTCCGACCTCTCCGGTGCGCGGCAGGCCCACACGGAAACGGTGGTGCGCGTCACAATTTACGTAAACGGCAAATTGGATCACGTTAACGAAGGACAGTTCTCCCAGATTTGATAGCACATTCCCAAGACTGGGAATGGATGTGATTCAAATCACTAGTTTCGGGTACTAACGAGTCCCTGCACCACCCAGAAGGTAGCTGACGACCATAGGGTGAGTTCGCTGGAACTGCGCCGCCGGGCATTTTCAAGATCGGCCCGCGCCGTCGAGCGCTAGCCGGCGACCGGTTTGGGTATCTCGTACGGCGCCGCCCCGAGTTCGGGAACCGGCAGGTATCCACGCTTACGCGCGCGGGCCACATCGTTGCGGATCAAGGCGTTCAGGCCGACGAAGGCCGCCATGTCCAGAACCATCGGCGTCAGCAGGCGGTTGTGGACATACCCGATTGCCAGCCCACTGGCCGGGTCCGCCCATCCCACCGAACCACCGAGCCCGACGTGGCCGAAGCCCGGCATCACACTAAACGGGACGGAGTGATAGCCGAGATGAAACGCCAAGGGAACCACCAGGTTCCGATCCGGGCGCAGGCTCGGCCGGCCCGTGAGCCCGGCGACGGTGCGCTGCGACAGGTACTCGGCGCCCCCGAACCGCCCGCGGTTGGCTATCGCGCCGTACATCTTCGCGAGGCCGCGAGCCGTCGCGACTCCGTTGGCGGCGGGAACCTCGGCGTCGAGGAACGGCGTATCCCCCTGCACCAACGACATGACCCCGGGAAAGTACGTCGACCCGAAGAATCCGGAGAACTCCAACGCGGCCACTCTGGGCGCGAAAAAATCGAACACCTGGTTGGGCCAGGTGCGCTGCGGTGCGAGGATCTGAGCTGCCCGAGTAGGGGCGCCGACCGGTGGGCGCCCGAGGTGCAGGCCATCGGTGCGCAACGGTTCAGCGAGCTCGGTGCGGAACAAGGCCCGCATGTCGTGACCGGTCACCGCCCGAGCCAGCCCGGATATCAGCCACCCGTAGGTCAGCGCGTGATATGCGGACTTTCCGTAGAGCAGGCGATTGACGGGCGTGGCCGCGATGCGCGCTTCCATCGCCCGGTGATCCAGCAGATCCGCCTTACTCACCCCGTTGAGCTGGGACAGTCCGGCCTCGTGCCGCATCACCTGCCGTACCGTGATGTCGGCCTTGCCGTTCGCGGCGAATTCTGGCCAGTAGGCGCACACCGGGGTGTCGTATTCGATCAGCCCGCGATCGACGAGCCGGTGTATGACCGTCGACGCCATGCCCTTGGTCGCCGAGAACACCATCGCGCCGGTATCGGCGGTCCACGGTTGAGTGCCGGCGCGGTCGGAGTACCCCGTCCACACGTCGACGACGGGCTCGCCGTCGAGGTAGATCGCCAACGCGCCTCCGCCGAACCGCCGGCCCGGGAACAACTTGGCGAAACCACGCACGGTGCACGCGAAGCTGCGGTCCGCAGCGCCATCGACGCCCGGTGAGAGCGCCACACTGCGCTCCCGAATGTGATCGGTCACACTAATGAATTTACCTGGACCCCCGGCAAATTCTCCATGCGTTACCTATCTGTTAGGTCGGCCGCGCCCGGGTGTCATCCCATCGGCTTGTCATCGACCTTGAAGTCGACGTTGACGTTGGCTTTGTCGCCATCGCCGTCGACTCCTTCGACCGTCGCGGTGAGCCCGATCCTGGTGCCGTCTTTCGCGGTCAGTACGCAACGTTGCGTCGCACCGACAACGCCGGCGATGCCGTCCTCACATTCCACCGATTTGGCTTTCTTGCCCGCCGCGGCCTCGAGCTCGGCTTTCGCCAGGGACTGCAGCTTCGATTTGGCGACAGTCGGCTGGCTACCGCCCCCTGTCGCACCGCCGCAACCGGTCAGTGCCGCGCCGGCTACTGCCACGGTGATGACGAGCAGGCGGAATCTCGACTTCGCATCCATCATTCGGGTTCTTCCAGCCTTTCGCGCGGCGCCGTCACTGCGATCAGCGTAAGCGGGGCGGCCGGCCGCCCGTCAGTCCGCCGCGTCCAGAATCTGCTGTGCGGCCAGCGCCGGGGTGAGTTCACCCTCGCGCACCCGGCGTTCGACCTCGGCCCGGATGCTGCGCACCTCGGGATGCGACATCAACCGGTCCAGAACGGTGTCGCGCACCATCGACCATGTCCAGTCGACCTGTTGCGCACGGCGGCGTGCCTCGAACTCGCCGGCTTCGGTGAGCACCTGACGATGTTTGAGCACCGTCTCCCACAGCTCGGGCAATCCGGTGCCCTCCACCGCACTCATGGTGAGAACCGGTGGTCGCCATAGGGTTTCGCGCGGATAGATGAGCCGGATCGCCGCGGTGAGTTCCCGCGCGGCGCCCTTGGCCTCGACGGCGTGCTCACCGTCGGCCTTGTTCACCACGATGACGTCGGCGAGTTCCAGCACGCCTTTCTTGATGCCCTGAAGTTGATCTCCGGTGCGGGCCAACGTGAGGAAGACGAACGTGTCGACCATGTTCGACACCGTGACTTCCGACTGTCCCACGCCGACCGTCTCGACCAGGATGACGTCGTAGCCGGCCGCCTCGAGCAACACGATGGTCTCGCGGGTCGCCTTGGCGACCCCGCCGAGCGTTCCCGACGTGGGCGAGGGACGGATATAGGCATCGGGATGCACGGCCAGCCGTGCCATGCGGGTCTTGTCCCCCAGGATCGACCCGCCCGTCCGGGTCGACGACGGATCGACGGCCAGGACGGCGACACGGTGGCCCGCCTCGATCAGATGCATGCCGAGCGCTTCGATGGTCGTCGACTTACCCACCCCTGGCACCCCGGTGATACCGACGTGCAGTGCCTTGCCGGCATCTGGCATCAGCTGCAGCAGCAGCTGTTGGGCCTGGTCGCGATGATCGGCCCGGGTCGATTCGACCAGCGTGATGGCACGCGCCAAGGCGGCGCGGTCACCAGCACGGATGGCGTCGGCGAGGTCAGGGACGGTAGGCATACCCCTAGCTCAACTGGTAGCCGAGCCGCTCAGCCAACTTGCGCAGCAGGCCGATCGCCGCATCGGCGATCACAGTGCCTGGCGGGAAGATCGCGGTCGCGCCTGCCTCGTACAACTCGTCGAAGTCACCGGGCGGGATCACGCCGCCGACGACGATCATGATGTCGGGCCGGCCCACCTCGGCGAGCGCGTCACGAAGCGCCGGTACCAGTGTGAGGTGTCCGGCGGCCAGTGACGAAACGCCCACCACGTGGACGTCGTTGTCGGCGGCCTGACGCGCCACCTCGTCCGGAGTGGAGAACAACGAGCCGACGTCGACGTCGAAGCCGATGTCGGCGAACGCGGTCGCGATCACCTTCTGGCCGCGGTCGTGCCCGTCCTGGCCCATCTTGGCCACGAGGATGCGCGGCCTGCGCCCATCGGCTTCGGCGAACTTCTCGACGAGTTCGGTCGCGCTTGACATTCCGCCGACCTTTCCAGCTCCCCCGATTTCGTCGCGGTAGACCCCGGAGATGGTACGGATCTCCGCTTGGTGGCGTCCGTACACCTTCTCCAGAGCGTCCGAGATCTCCCCCACCGTCGCCTTGGCCCGTGCCGCGTTGATGGCGAGCGCCAGCAGGTTGTTGCCCAATCCGTCTTCGCCCGCGACGCCGGTGGTCCCGGCCGCCCGGCTCAGCTCGGCGAGCGCGGCCTGGGTCGCCGTTTCGTCCCGATCGGCGCGCAGCTGCTGCAATTTGGCGAGCTGTTCGGCGCGCACCCGGCTGTTCTCGACCTTGAGGACCTCGATCTCCTGATCCTCGTCAACCTGATACTTGTTCACGCCGATCACCGGCTGGGCGCCGGAGTCGATACGGGCCTGGGTGCGGGCGGCGGCCTCCTCGATGCGCAGCTTCGGGATGCCGTCGCTGATCGCCTGAGCCATGCCGCCGTGCTCGGCGACCTCCTTGATGTGGGCGCGGGCCCGCTCGGCGAGCTGGTGAGTCAACCACTCGACGTAGTACGAGCCGCCCCACGGGTCGATCGGTCGGGTCGTACCCGACTCCTGCTGCAGCAGCAGCTGGGTGTTGCGGGCGATGCGGGCCGAGAAATCGGTCGGCAACGCGAGCGCCTCATCGAGGGCGTTGGTGTGCAGCGACTGGGTGTGGCCTTGGGTGGCGGCCATCGCCTCGATGCACGTGCGGGCGACGTTGTTGAACACGTCCTGGGCCGTCAACGACCAGCCCGAGGTCTGCGAGTGCGTGCGCAGCGACAGCGATTTGTCGCTCTTCGGATCGAACTGGGCCACCAACTCACTCCACAGCAGCCGGCCCGCGCGCAGCTTGGCCACCTCCATGAAGAAGTTCATGCCGATGCCCCAGAAGAACGACAGTCGCGGCGCGAACTTGTCGATGTCGAGGCCGGCGTCCAGCCCCGCCTTGATGTACTCGACACCGTCGGCCAGCGTGTAGGCGAGCTCCAAATCGGCTGTGGCCCCGGCCTCTTGGATGTGATAGCCGGAAATCGAGATCGAGTTGAACTTCGGCATCCTGGCGCTGGTGTAGCCGAAGATGTCGGAGATGATCCGCATGGACGCCTGGGGCGGATAGATGTAGGTGTTGCGGACCATGAACTCTTTGAGGATGTCGTTCTGGATGGTCCCCGCCAGCTTCTCCGGGGGAACCCCCTGCTCCTCGGCGGCGACCACGTACAGCGCCAGAATCGGCAGCACCGCGCCGTTCATGGTCATCGACACCGACACGGTCGACAGGTCGATGCCGTCGAACAGCTGACGCATGTCGAGGATGGAATCGATTGCGACACCGGCCATTCCGACATCGCCCTGCACCCTCGGGTGGTCGGAGTCATAACCCCGGTGGGTGGCGAGGTCGAACGCGACGGACAAACCCTTCTGCCCCGCGGCGAGGTTGCGACGGTAAAACGCGTTGGATTCCGCGGCGGTGGAGAATCCGGCGTACTGCCGGATGGTCCACGGCTGGTTTACATACATCGTCGGATAGGGCCCGCGGACGAACGGCGGTGCGCCGGGGAAGCTGTCCAGCGGGTAGCCCGCGGCGACAGCTGCGTCCCGGTCGGCCGCGACGTAGACGGGCTTGACGTCGATGCCTTCGGGCGTGGCCCAGGTCAACTGGTCGGGGGTGTAGCCGTGCGCGGCCGCGGCAGCGGCCACCTGCGCGTCGACTGCCTCCGGTGTCGCCGGTTGGCCCGCGGCGTCTCCGTTGAGGGGTACGTCGGCGAAGCTGCGGATCTCGGATCCCGTTGTTGCGGTCATGTCAGGCCCCCAGTCCGGTGAGCAGGTTCGACAAGGCTTCGACCGCGTCGATCTTGGCGGTCAGGTAGCCGTCCGGTTTCGAATCAGCCTCTGCTACGGCCTTTTCCGGACCGGCCAGCAGAATTTGGCGCACGCCCGCGGCGCGTGCGGCGGCAACTGCCGCGCCGGCGTCGGCACCGTAGCGGGCGTCGGTCCCACACAGCACGGCGACTGCCGGCGCCCCCGCCTCGGCGACAGCCGCTGCGATTCCGCTCGCGTCGACGGTGCCGGGGTTGACGGCTTCGATACCCCCGGAAGCCAACAGGTTCGACGCGAATGTCGTGCGGATGTTGTGTTCGGCCAGCGGACCGAGCGGCAGCAGGAGCACCTGTGGCCGCGTTCCGGTCCTGGCCAGGTACGCATCGGAGCGGTCCCGCAGCGCTTCGAAGCCGGCCGCGTAACGTGCGATCGAATCGGCCGAGTTGCTTTGCGGCAGCGGCTTTTCCGCGAGATTCGGGAACTCGTTGACACCGGTGATCGCGGTACGGCGATGGGCGATGTCGGCACTGCGCCTGGCGGCGACCTCGGCGATCTGGGCGCCGACGTAGTCGCGCGCCGCCACGAATCCGCCGCGCGCTTCGATGTCCTGGAAATGCGCCCAGGCTTGTCCCGCCAGCTGGGCGGTGAGATCCTCGACGAACCACGAGCCGCCTGCCGGATCCAGCACCTGCCCGATGTGCGACTCCTCCAGGAGCAACAGCTGGGTGTTGCGGGCGATACGCCGCGCGAACGTCGCCGAAGTGCCCTCCAACCCGCCGGGGATCGCGACGTCGAACGGATGCACCTGAACGGTGTCGGCTCCCCCGACACCCGCCGAGAACGCGGCCAGCGTCGTGCGCAGCATGTTCACCCATGGGTCGCGTTGGGCCATCATCGGCAGCGACGTCACGGCGTGGATCGTGGCTGCGCCGGCATCGGCGGCGCCCACCACCTCGGCGACCCGGGCCCACAGTTGCCGCGCCGCACGCAGCTTCGCGATGGTGGTGAACTGGTCGTCGTCGGCCGCATAGCGGAAACTGATCTGTTGCAACGCATCCGAGATCGAGGACGCTCCAGTGGTCAGCATGCGCAGGTACTCGACTGCGGCGGCGATCGAGCCCGCGAGCTCCCAGGCGGCACTGGCGCCGAGATTGTGCAACGCCGGGCCGTCCACGGTGATGGCACGCACCCCGCCCCGGTAGCCGGCCGATTTGGCGGCCACGCTCAGCAGGTCGGCGTCGTCAGCCGCGGGCCGCCCGGAAAGCGGAGCCGTCAACGGGTCGGCGCCCAGGTCGATGGACAACCGCGAGCGCTGGTCGTCGTCCAGCCCGGCCAGCAACGACAGCACCGCGTCGGCGGTGGCGGCCAGGTCCGTGCCGGTGTCTTCGAAGATCACCGGCACCAAATCGAGGAAAACCCCGTCCAGGAGGCGGTCGAGTTCAGCCGGGGCGATACCGTCTGCCCCGCCGATCCGCAGAGCGAGTGCGCTTGCGCCCTCGGTGAGGGCCACGAGCACCGCGCCGTTGACGGTGTCCACGCCGCTCCCGGAGACCGCGGGGAATCCCTCCACGACCTTCCAACCCGACTTCACGTCGCGCAGGGCGTCACCGCCGCGGATGAAGGGCCATTGGCCGGGCAGTGCGGGCTCGGGCAGCGCGTCCAGGCTGGTGTAGAGCGGCCGGATCGCAAAACCCTCGTAGGTCGGGGAATCGAGCAGTCGTTCGGGCTCCGGCCCCAAGTCGGCCGGCTCGCGCCGACTGCTCTTGGCGAGCACACCGGCGACTCCCGCACGCCACTGGTCGCGATCCGCTTCGATCGCGCTTGACCCCTGTAAAGACACCCGCATCTCCTGTTGTCGCAGCGTGTGACCTACCCACTTGCCCCTCAGGCTAAATGATCGCCATCACCGCTCTGACCGCCGGTCAGCAGACTCACGGCGCTGCGCAATGGGGCCGCGGGGCGACGCCCCGTAGTCTTGGTAGACGTGAAAGCCGTAGTCAGCACCCTGCGTACCGTGCGCGCTGCGGTAATCACGACGGCTTCGCAGCTCTCGACATGGCGCATCGTCGCCCTTCTCGCGGGCATTGTGATTCTCGTCGCAGTTGCGCTGCTCGTGCCGTTGCCCACCGCGATGCAGCTGCGGGACTGGGCCACCTCGGTCGGCCCGTGGTTCCCGCTCGCCTTCCTCGGCGCACACATCGTGGTGACCGTCTTCCCGTTTCCCCGCACTGCTTTCACACTGGCGGCCGGTCTGCTGTTCGGCCCCGCGACCGGCGTGGCGATCGCTGTCGTCGCCAGCACGGTCAGCGCGGTACTGGCGTTGCTGTTGATCCGGGCCGCCGGTCTGCAGCTCAACCGGCTCGTATCGCATCCGCGGGTCGAGTCACTCGATGCACGCCTGCGCCAGCGTGGCTGGCCGGTGGTCCTGTCCACGCGGATGATCCCCGCCGTGCCGTTCTCGGTGCTGAACTACGCCGCGGGCGCCTCGGCGGTGCGGGTGCTGCCGTACACCCTCGCCACGGTGGCAGGCCTGCTGCCCGGCACTGCCGCCGTCGTCATCCTGGGTGACGCGCTGACCGGCAATATCAGTCCGATGCTGTTCGTGGTGTCGCTGTGCACCGCCGGTCTCGGCGTGGCCGGGTTGGTGTTCGAGGTGCGCAGTCACCGCCGCGAGCAGCGCAAGAACAAGTCACCCGATACTCCGGCACAGAAGGCCTTCTCCCGCTGAGTCACGCCGCGCGGCCGGTGCCCTTGGCTGTCAGCGCCGCATAGGTGGCCACGAAGCCGGCTGCCGGAATCGCGTTCACGGGCTTGTCGTGGGCCCGGATGTGGGCACCTACCGCGAGCACGAAATACACCGTCAGCAGCGCGGTGGTCAGCCGGCCAAGCGCCGGGTAGCGCCCGGCCGCCAGCAGACCCACCGCCGAAGCCGACTTGATGACCGGAAATATCCACCGGATCCGCTGCGGCACACCGAGATCGTCGAAGGCTTTGACGACGGGCGGCGCCTTGAACGCACATGCGGCGGCGTCGCCCGCCTGGATCGCGGCCAACGCAGCATATGTCTTGGAGACAGCCATACCTTCACGCTAACCAGGCGACGCCGCGCGTCAACTGCTACTGCGCGCGGTGTGCACCACCGGGCAGTTCCTGCGAAGGCGGAACACCCAATGACGGATTGACCGGCGCCGACCCGAGCGGCGGGGTGGTCTTGCGCGCTTCGGCCTCCGCCTTGGCGACCGCCTGCGCGATCTCCGGATCGGTGTCGGTGGAGAACCAGTCGGCGACCTCGTCGCTGTCGTCCTCCGGCTTGGGCAGGTCCTCGTCCACCGGCGACGGCGTGTAGCGGAACACGCCGTCCTCGCCGGGCGCGCCGAGAAGCTTGGTGAATCCCTGCAGGGCGGCTCCGAAATCGCTTGGCACGAGCCACACTTTGTTGGCCTCGCCCTTGGCCATCTGCGGGAGCGTCTGAAGGTACTGATAGGCCAGCATCTCGGGAGTGGGCCGGCCGGCCTTGATGGCGGCGAACGTCTTCTCGATGGCCTTTGCCTGGCCCTGCGCCTGCAGGTACTGGGCAGCGCGCTCGCCCTGCGCCCGCAACATGCGCGACTGGCGGTCGGCCTCGGCGGCGAGAATCGCGGCCTGCTTGGCACCCTCCGCGGCGAGGATCTGCGACTGCTTCTGGCCCTCGGCCTGCTTGATCGACGATTCGCGCACACCTTCTGCGGTCAGGATCATCGCGCGCTTCTCCCGGTCGGCCTTCATCTGCTTCTCCATCGATTCCTGGATCGACGGCGGCGGATCGATGGCCCGCAGTTCCACGCGCGCAACCCGCAGACCCCATCGCCCCGTCGCCTCGTCGAGCACACCGCGCAGCTGGCCGTTGATCTGGTCGCGCGACGTCAGCGTCTGCTCGAGCGTCATACCGCCGACCACGTTGCGCAGTGTCGTGGTGGTCAACTGCTCGACGCCGACGATGTAGTTGCTGATCTGGTACACGGCCGCTTGCGGATTGGTCACCTGGAAGTAGACGACCGTGTCGATGTTGACCGTCAGGTTGTCCTCGGTGATCACCGGTTGCGGCGGGAACGACACAACGCGCTCACGCAGGTCAACCCGGGCCCTGATCTTGTCGATGAACGGCACGAGCAGCGTCAACTGGCCCGAAACGGTCTTGCTGTACCGGCCGAGCCGCTCGATGACCGCCGCCTCGGCCTGCGGAATGAGTGCGACCGACTTGGCAACGATGATGATCGCGAACACCACGAGCACGATCAGTAAGACCAGGCCCGCTACCGCACCTTCCATGGGGATTCCCTCCTGAGGTCAAAGCGTCTTGAAGACAACCGCGGTGGCACCGTCGATCCGGACCACCGTCACATGGTCACCCGGTTCGTACACATCGTTGTCGTTGAGTGGCCGGGCCGTCCAGACCTCACCGTCGAGCTTCACCTGACCCTCGTGCTGCGCAACCCGGTCGAGCACCAGCGCGGACTTGCCCTCAAGGGCCTTCACCGGCTCGGGAAGGCCCTTGCCTGCCTCGAATCGCCGCCGCAACGCGGGCCGAACCAGCACGAGCAGCAAAACCGAGACCACGAGGAACACCAGACCGTCCGCCCAGATCGGCCAATCCAGCAGCCAACTCGAACCGGTTGCCGCCAGTGCGCCGCCCGCGAGCATCAGCAAGAACATGTCGCCGGTCAGCGCTTCAGCCCCGGCGAGCGCCAGCGCCAGGATGAGCCAGATCAGCGGAACGGGCATGCGCCTACCCTAGCGAATCCGGCCTGATCGGCGGCCGACAATTACACTGCGAGCATCATGTGGTGTCCAAGTGCAACGCTGTCGATGTGGGTCAATGCCTGGCTCGCCGGTGCCGCCGCGCCTGACGATGTTCTGGATGCGCTATCGCAGTGGGCGCCAACGCATTCTGTGACGGCCTACGATTCGGGCGCGGCCGCCAGGACCGGCTTGCCCTGGCCCGATCTGGAGGACTCCGGGTCGGTGTCGCTTCTGCAGACACTGCGCACCGCTGTCGCGGGCAGCACGTCGAAGCCCGCGATCACGGTCGCCCAGCCGGTGCCCGGCGACGTGCGCGGTCTGCCCGCGGGCACCCAGTTCCAGCGCGATGCGCTTGCGGTCGGGGAAGCCGTGATGGTCACGCACGACGAACTCGACAGCGTCGGGCTGGTCCCGGAATTCGAGTACTACGAACTCGACGACGTCGAGATGGCGTCGGCATTCGAACCGGAACCCCGCGCGCTGTCCTGGACGGTGTACTCCGTTCCGACCATGCCCGTGGCCGAGTACTTCGACCTCGGCGAAGCCGAGTACGAACTGCGTGCGGCCGTCCGATCGGCCGCCGAAACCCTCGGTGCACTCCGCGCCGGCGTGGGAATCGACGTCGACGACCCGCGCGGGATGGTCGAACAGATCCTGGAGGCCAACCGCCTGCACCGGATTCCCGACCACGCACCCACGCGAGCGGTCCGGGTGCTGGAGACCGCGGCACACGTCGACGCGATCATCGCGGTGAGCTCGGGGCTGATGCCGATCGGACTGCAGAGCTCGTCGGAAGTGCAGATCGCAGGCGACGCACTGCGACCGCTCGCACTGGTTGTCCGCTCGGCACGCCTGGCCGCACTCAACGCGATACTGCGGTCGGCCTGGAGCGACTAGGGCGCGACCGGCCTAGGCAGGCCCACCGCAGCACTGCGGCGCACACGGGGCCCCGTTCACACAGAATCCGTAGCCCGGCACCGGGTTTGGGTCGACCACTCGCTGCGGCTCCGAGCCGTTGCGGAGTTCGTCGATCAAGCTCACCGCGAGCCGGGCGAACCGCGGATCGGCATTCGGGGTGGCGGCCCGCACGAAGGCGATGCCCGCCGCTTCGGCCTGCAACCGCAGTTCGTAATCGAGATCCCACACCACCTCGATGTGGTCGGCGACAAAACCGATCGGGCAGACGATGACCGCCCTGGTCCCCCGCTCACTCAACGCGGTCAGGTGATCGCCGACATCGGGCTCCAGCCACGGGATGCTCGGCGGTCCCGACCGCGACTGCCACACCTGGTCGTAGTCGTCGAAGCCCGCGGCGGCCGCCACCAACCGGGTGGCATAACCCACCTGCCGGCTGTACAGCCGTGGGCCGTGGCGCTCATCCGCCGCGATCGGGATGGAGTGCGCGGTGAACACCAACCGCGCCTCGTCCCGCAGTTCGGCGGGCAGCGAGTGGGCGGCAGCACCGATCGCGTCGGCGAACATCTCCACCAGCAGGGGGTGGTCGAAGTACTGCCGCAGCTTGACCAGTTCGGGGGCGCCCGCACCGACTGCGGCCCTGGCCCGCGCGATGTCCTCGACGTACTGCCTGCAGCTCGAGTAACCGCCCCATGCCGACGTGGTAAATACGGCTGCTCGTCGAATTCCGTTGTCGCGCATGGCCGCAACCGTGTCCTCGACATACGGGTCCCAGTTCCGGTTGCCGAAATAGACCGGCACACCCGGCAACTGGACCCGCAGCTGTTCGATGAGCGCACGGTTGATGCCGTTGATCGGCGAAACCCCACCGAAGTGCAGATAGTGTTCAGCGACTTCGGCGAGTCGTTCCGTCGGGATACCCCGGCCCCGCGTGACGTTCTCGAGAAACGGCATCACCTGCTCGGGACCCTCCGGGCCACCGAAGGACAACAGCAGAACGGCGTCGAAGGTGAGGCGTTCCATACCCGGTGGCCCTAGAGCAGCTGGGTGCTGGCGCCGCCGTCGGCGTAGATGACCGTGCCGGTCGTGGCGGGCAGCCAATCCGACAGCAGGGCGCACACCGTCTTGGCGACCGGCGTCGGATCCTTCATGTTCCAGCCCAGCGGGGCACGCTGATCCCAGCCCTCTTCGAGCAGCTGCATCTGCGCCCCGGCTTCGTCACCGAGCGCCCCACCGACGATCGCGCTCATCGCGAGCGTCCGGATCGGCCCGGCGGCAACGAGATTCGACCGAACACCGACCTTGCCCGCCTCCCGCGCGACGAACCGGTTGACCGACTCCAGGGCGCTCTTGGCCACCGTCATCCAGTTGTAGGCCGGCATCGCGCGAGTCGGATCGAAGTCCATACCGACGATGCCGCCACCCGGGTTCATGATCGGCAACACGGCCTTGGCCAGCGATGCGTATGAGTACGCCGAGATGTGGATGCCCTTGGCGACGTCCTCGTACGGCGCGTCGAAGAACGGGTTGACGCCCATACCGGTCTGCGGCATGAACCCGATCGAATGCACGACGCCGTCGATCTTGTTGCCCTCGCCGATCACCTCGGTGATGCGGTCGGCCAGCGTCGCCAGGTGCTCCTCGTTCTGCACGTCGAGCTCCAGCAGCGGCGCCTTCTCCGGCAGCCGGTCGGCGATGCGCTGAATGAGCTTCATGCGGTCGAAGCCGGTAAGCACCAGTTCCGCGCCGGCCTCCTGCGCGACCTTGGCGATGTGGAACGCGATCGACGAATCGGTGATGATCCCCGTGACGAGGATGCGCTTGCCTTCTAGAAAGCCTGCCATTTGAAAGTCCTTTTCTCTCTTAGTGGCCCATGCCCATGCCGCCGTCGACCGGGATGACCGCGCCGGCGATGTAGCTCGCGTCCTCCGAAGCCAGGAAGCTGACCGCCCCGGCGACCTCCTCGGCAGTGCCCACCCGCTTCGCCGGGATGAACTCGAGGGCGCCCTGCTGGATCCGCTCGTCGAGCGCGCGGGTCATCTCGGTGTCGATGTAGCCAGGGGCCACGACGTTCGCGGTGACACCGGCCTTGGACAGTTCGCGCGAGATCGACCGGGCCATGCCGATCAGGCCGGCCTTCGCGGCCGCGTAGTTGGCCTGGTTGCCGATGCCCCACATACCCGACACCGAACCGATGAAGATGATGCGGCCGAAGCGCTTGCGCTGCATGCTGCGCGACGCGCGCTGCGCCACCCGGAACGCCCCGGTCAAGTTGGCGTCGATGACATCGGTGAACCGGTCCTCGGTCATCCGCATGAGAAAAGCGTCCTTGGAGATGCCTGCGTTGGACACCAACACCTCGACCGGACCCTGGTGCTCCTCGACCTCTTTGAACGCGCGATCGACGGCCTCGCTGTCGGTGACGTCACACACGACGCCGAACAGCCCGTCGGGCGCTCCGGATCCGCGGTGTGTCACGGCCACCCTGTGGCCGTCGGCGGCCAGCCGCTGCGCGATCGCCAGGCCGATACCCCGATTTCCACCGGTGACCAGCACGGAACGGGATACGAAGGCAGGGCGGCCCGCAGCGGACTCACCCGCGGTCTCGGCTGGATTGTCGGTCACAGTAATTTCTCTGCTCCTCGCGTCCGCAGTCATCACCGTCAACTTAACGTGCGGCCTGCGGTTCCCCGAAATCGACACCGGGGGGCGCTCGGCGTAGCTCGACCGTGCGGTTACGGCGTCGAGTGTGCCGTGGCGGCGGGATCTACGCCGGAGACCCACCACCTGCGCACACTCGATCGGCCGCCACCTATCCGGGCAACCGACGATTGATCAGCAGCGCCGCGACGCCGGCCAACGCCAGCACCAGTGCGCCCAAACGCAGCCATCCGACACTCGCGTCACCCTTGATGGTCTCGTAGCCGATCTGCTGCTGCAGTGAGGTGAACACCGCCTTGAGCTGTTCGAGGCTCGACGCGGTGAAGGCGTCGCCACCGGACAGCTGCGCGATCTTCTTGAGCATGTCGTCGTCGACCGGCACCGGTTGGCGCTGATCGTTGATCTCGACGTAGCCGTACGGGGTTCCGAACGACACGGTCGAGATCGGCACACCCTGGTCGTGGGCGGTCCGCGCGGCGGTGAACGCGCCCTTCGGGTTGTCGGGGTTGGACGGCACGGTCTCCTTACCGTCCGACATGAGCACGATCCGGGCCGGCGGCGGTTCGTCGCCGCCACCGATCACCGCACCGACCGTGGCGATCGCCTGCAACGCCGTGAAGATGCCCTCGCCGGTGGCCGTGCGGTCGGCCAGCTGCAGTTTGTCGAGTCCGTTCTTGGTGGCCTCGCGGTTCGTCGTGGGCTGCACCAGCACGGTGGCGGTGCCCGCATAGGCGATGAGCCCGAGGTTGATGCCCGGGGTCAGCTGATCGGCGAACTGTTTGGCGGCCTCCTGTGCGGCGACGAGGCGGCTCGGCGAAACATCGGTTGCGCGCATCGACTGCGACACGTCGATCACGAGCATCACCACCGCGCGGTTGCGCGGGATCCGGACGTCATTGGTGGGCCCGGCCATCGCGATCGTGAACAGGACCAGCGACGAGACCAGCAGGATCGCGGGCACATGGCGCCAGCGAGTCGGTTGCTTGGGTGCAACGCTCTCCAACAGCTCCATGTTGGCGAACCGCAGGATGCGCTGCTTACGCGCGCGCTGCACCGCGATGTAGAGCGCCACCAGACCCGCGACCACGATGAGGAACAAGAACCACCATGCGTGCGCGAAGCCCGATAGGCTCATCGGACCGAGTAACGGTAAAGTCATGTGCTACTTGCCATTTCAGTTTCGTGTCCTCGACACCGGACGGGTCGGCCTAATGACCGGCCAGGGCACCGCGCCTCCGGTTGGCGACGAACCGGACCACATCGGCGATCCAGTCCCGGTCGGTGCGCAGGGTCAGCAATGGGGCGTCGCAGCGCCGCAGGGTGCGGGCCACCTCTTCGCGGTGCGCGGCGGCCGCCTGTTCGAAATCGCTGCGCAGTTGCGCGTCGATCGTGAACTCGCGAGTGACCCCGGTTTCGGTGTCCTGCAAGATGACGTCGCCGACGTCGGGTAGCTCGACGTCACGCGGGTCCAGCACCTCGATACCGAGCACCTCGTGCCGGCCCGCGATGGCCCGCAGCGGTCGCATCCAGTTGATGGGACCCAGGAAATCGCTGATGATGACCGCCATACCGCGACGGCGCTCGGGCCGGCGCAGCGCGTCGATCGCGGCCGCCAGGTCACCGCGGACACCGGTCGGCGCCTTAGGCGTGGTGGCGATCGCGCGCAACAGTTCCTGCTCGTGCACCCGGCCGCTCAACGCCGGAACCCGGCGCATCGTGTCACCGTTGGCGATGATCGCGCCGATCCGGTTGCCACCACCGCTGTTGAGAAACGCGATGGCCGCGGCGGCGGCCACCGCCAGATCACGCTTCTCACATCCGGTAGTGCCGAAGTCCAGGCTGGCCGAGACATCGACGACGAGCCAGGTCTCCAGCTCGCGGTCGGCGATCATCTGCCGCACGTGCGGCTGGGTGGTGCGTGCTGTCACCGACCAGTCCATCCGGCGCACGTCGTCACCGGGCTGGTAGATCCGCGACTCCCCCGGCTCCGACCCCGGACCGGGGATCAAGCCGAGGTGATCACCGTGCAGCACGCCGTCGAGCTTGCGGCGCACCGTCAGCTCGAGCTTGCGCAGCGCCGCCGTCAGCGCGGGGTCACGGATCTCCCCGCGCTTGAGCGACGGCAGGTCGACGGCGCGTCGGGAACTGGTCACCGACCGCTGGCCGCGGCAGCTGCGGCGGGAACGGCGGGCGGAACCGAATGACCTTGCTGCGGAAGGGCATTCACCTGCGGCAGGGCCACCGTCTGCAGGATGCGGTTGACAACGGTTTCCGCGGAGATCTCATCGGCCAGCGCGTCGTAGGTCAGCACAAGGCGGTGGCGCAGCACATCCGGGATGACCTCGACGACGTCCTGCGGGATGACGTAGTCACGCCCGCGCACCAAGGCGAGCGCACGCGCTGCCGAGATGATGCCGAGCGAGGCGCGCGGTGAGGCGCCGTAGGCGATCCACGCCTTGGCGTCGGGCATGCCGAACTTCTCGGGCTCGCGCGTCGCGGTCACGATGCGCACCACGTAGTCCACCAACGCGTGGTGCACGAACGTGTTGGCCGCGATGTCCTGCAGCCGCAGCAGATCGCCGGTCGCGAGGATCTGCTTGGGCTCTGGCGGCTTGACGCCCATCCGGTAGATGATCTCGCGCTCTTCCTCCGGCGACGGATAGTCGACGTTGAGCTTGAACAGGAAGCGGTCGCGCTGGGCTTCCGGAAGCGCGTACACGCCTTCCTGCTCGATGGGGTTCTGGGTGGCCATGACCAGGAAGGGGCTCGGCAGCGGGAAGGTCTTGCCGCCGATCGAGATCTTGCGCTCGGCCATGACCTCCAGCAACGCCGACTGCACCTTGGCCGGGGCGCGGTTGATCTCGTCGGCGAGCAGGAAGTTGACCACCACCGGGCCGAGCTCGATGTCGAAGTCTTCCTTGCCCTGCCGGTAGATGCGCGTACCGATGATGTCGGTGGGCACCAGGTCGGGGGTGAACTGGATACGGGCGAATGTCCCGCCGACCACCTTGGCGAACGTCTCGACCGCGAGGGTCTTGGCGACCCCAGGGACGCCTTCGAGGAGGACGTGCCCCTTTGCGAGCAAACCGACGAGCATGCGCTCAACCAGCTGGTCCTGGCCGACGATGATGCGCTTGACCTCGAAGATCGCGCGTTCGAGGGTGTGCACCTCGGCCTGCAGACCACCGTTGGTGGCTGCCTGCGGGGCGGCCTGCGCGGCATGGGAGCCGGTCGGCCCGGGCGGATAGCCCGGCGCGGGGCCCGAGCCGGGATACCCTCCGGCGCCCTGCGGCGGTCCACTCGGTGACGTCATCAACTTCCTCCCACGGTCTTGATCTGCAAAACGCTGGTCTTGCCGGTTCTACTTAGCCGGGCAATCAGGTGCCCGCAGTCAACTATTCCAGGCACCTCGGAATCCGTCGACGCTGGCCGGAAGTGCTCAGCTTCCCCTCAGGATTCGATGATGCGGGCCGCGTACGGCTGCAAACCCGATGTGCGCACCGGGCTCACCGTCACTTTGCCCGCGCTGCCGGACGCTTCGATCATCCGGCCTCCGCCGAGGTACATCGCCACGTGCTGGCTGCCGCCCGGCCCCCAGAACAACAGGTCGCCGCGCTTGGCCTGCGCCACCGGGACTTTGCGGCCGGTGTCGTACTGATCACCGGAGTACTTCGGGATCAGCACGCCGACACCCGCATACGAGAACTGCGTGAAGCCCGAGCAGTCAAAGCCGACCGTGTTGGCTCCGGAGTCGATGCCACGGCTCGGGCCGCTGGGCTTGCCGCCGCCCCACGAATACGGCACACCCATCTGCGTGCCGCCGCGCCGGATCACGTACTCGATGGCCTGCGGTCCCCGAACACTCCCGGCGGCCACGCTGGTCGGCGCATCGTTGACCAGTCCGAGGCTGGCAAGGAATTTACGGCCCAACCCCATGGTGACCTCGGTGGCCTGCGCGGTCGCTTGCAATGAAGCGTTGGCGATCGCCAGTGGGTCGCCCGGCGCCCCGGCACTGATCAGTTTGGGCAGCGTGGGGTCCCACTGACCGTCGTCGGGCGCGGCGCCGGCCGGGGTCACCAGTCCGATGGCCGCGACGGCGAGCGCCGCGACGACGGTCAGGCAACGTAAGACGAAGGAGCGCAAAGTAATCCCATCAGTATTCGATTAGCCGGGTCACGAACGGCGTCATGCCGCTGGTGCGTACGGGCGAGATCTTGACGTGCGATCCGGTGTAGGGCGCCTCGAGCATCTGCCCGTTGCCGAGATACATCGCGACGTGCTGACTGGCGTTGGGTCCGTAGAAGATCATGTCGCCGCGGCGCATCTGAGAAGACGGGACCTTACGTCCGGCGTTGTACTGCGACCCCGAGTAGTGGTCGAGCTTGATGCCGACGCCGGCGAACATGTACAGCATCAGCCCCGAGCAGTCGAAGCCGACCGTGCCTGCACCCGAATCGATTCCGCGGCTCGGGCCGGCCGCGTTGCCGCCGCCCCACGAGTACGGCACACCCATCTGCGACATCCCGCGCCGGATCACGTACTCCATGGCCTGGCGCCCGTAGACCCGCGGGATCGCGCCGTTGGTGTAGCCGGTCGGGGTCGGCAGGATGCCCAGCTTCTGCAGGAACGTCCGCCCCATGTTCGCAGTGACCTGAGCCGAGGTCTGCGAAATGCCGAGTATGGCATTGATTATCGCGACCGGGTCACCGCTCACGAACGCGCTGGGGATCGCGGGAAGCGTGGGATCCCATGCGGTGTCCCAGTTCTGGCCGGCCTGGACCGGCGCCCCCGGCGCCCGATCCCAGTCGCCTGCCGCGGCTTGCGGTGCCGGCTGGGGTGTCCGCGCCGGCGCACCGGATGGTGCCGAGACCTTACGCACCTGGTCGAGTTGGCTTTGGGCGGCGGCCCGTTCGGCGGTCAACCGCTGCAATTCGGTCTGCTGCGTGCTGAACGTCTGCTGCGCCTGCTTGAGCGCCGACACCGCGGAGTCCTGGCTGGTTTGCGCATCGATCGTCGCCTGGTCGGCTTTCTGCTTCGCCAGCCGGGCCGTCGATTCGCGGTTCACCTGCTCGGTACGCGCCCGCTGCAGATCTGCGATCACGTGATCGGCACTCGCCGCCAAGGTCTGTCCGGTGGCAGCGGTGCTGACCATGTCGGCGGGGTCGGCCGCCGTCAGGTACGAACTCGACGGTCCGTTGACATAGGTCGCCGCCGCGAACGTGTCGAACCGCTTCTGGGCGGCGTCGATCGCCGCATTCGCGTCGGCGATGCCCTGTTGGCTCGCCTCCACCTCGCGTTGCGCGGTCGCGGCGCCGTCGCGTGCGGTCTGCACATCGAGGATCGCCTTGTTGACGGTCTCCTGTTGCGCCTGGATCGCCGCACCGAGTTCCTGCAACTTCTGATCCGCGTTGGCGACGGCGGCGACCAAGGTCGCGAGGTCTGGATTACCGGGGTCGGCGACCGCTGGGCCGCCGCCGGACAGCGCTGTCGCCAGCAGCATGCCGAGCGTCAGCGGCACCGCGAAGATCCGGCCATACAGACGGGACGGAGAGGTTCGATCTGCTCCTCGCGTCCGCGTGCCCCAATCTGCTCCTCGCGTCCGCCACGCGCGCACGGTGCGTCTCATTCGACTCAAGTCTCCTATGGCTCAACGTCGGCCTACCGGCAGATTTGCTCGGCGCCTATGCGCAGAAGTCACATGAAGCACAACTACAACAATTGGTACCGATTGCACCGTACGTCACATGTGAAGCTAAAGAAACTTTAGTCACAAATTACAATAATGTAATTGCGGAGAGTGTGACCAATTAGAGATATTCGGACAATTCCGAACTAATGTTCGATGGCCTCTTCCGGCCTGTCCGGGCGCGCATCCGACGGCCCTGCCGTAGCCAGCCGTTTGCTGCGAACCTGCAGCATGCGGGTGGCGACGGCACCCGCGGCGACCCCGAGGACCAGCACGATCGTCAACGCCGTCCATGGGAAATCCGGCGTCGTAATCTCGCCGACGAAATTCTGCGAGGAAAGGACCGGGTTGCCCGTCTTTGCGACATCCTGACCGGCCTCCAAAGTCACCCGATCGAGAGTCGGGCTGTAGGTACCGGCGAATGACGGACTCAACGCCAACACGGTCGATCCGGGATTGGCCTGCCCGACCTCGGTCGCGATATCACGCAGCGGCGTATCGATGCCGGGATTCCTCGGCAGCACCACGATCTTGAGGTCGATGCCCTGCTGGCGCGCATCGCTGACCACCTGCCGCAGCGCATCGACGTCAGCGGCGGGCGCACTGACGCCGTCGTCGCGCACATCGGCCTGCACCGCCGCCATGCACTGGGCCACGCCGTCGGGCTGACCCGGATCGATGCCGACGGTTTCGCACACCTCGACCGGGATGAATGCCGGGAGGAACGGGATGACGTGCGGTCCAGTCACACAGGCAAGGTACCTGTGCCGTCGCCCCGCAGAGAATCGACACCGTCCATCGCGACGCCATCGTCATCGTCCCGTGCGCCGGTTGTCACGCCAGCGTGACCGTCGGCGCCGAGCGTCACGCTGGCGTGGACGCCAGCGGCCGGTTGTCACGCCAGAGTGGCCGTCGGGGCCGAGCGTCACTCTGGCGTGACAATCAGGAGTTCACTCGAACCGGGTGGCAGGCACACAGCGAGGAAGGAAGACTGGACCCCGGCGTGGAGCCCATTGCAGGACAAGCGTACTGTTAACATCGGAACGCCGCAGACACAGCCCGTCGCGGCGAGATTTGAGCCGGGAGTTGATGTGAGCAGCGAAAATACGGAAAGTTCGTCCCTTAACTCGTTTGGTGCCCGGGACACCCTGAAGGTCGGGGACCAGAGCTACGAAATCTATCGCCTGGACGCAGTGCCCGGTACCGAGAAGCTCCCCTACAGCCTCAAGGTGCTCGCGGAGAATCTGCTGCGCACCGAAGACGGCGCGAACATCACCAAGGAACACATCGAGGCCATCGCCAACTGGGATCCCTCGGCCGAGCCGAGCGTCGAGATCCAGTTCACCCCGGCCCGCGTGCTGATGCAGGACTTCACCGGTGTGCCCTGCATCGTCGACCTGGCCACCATGCGCGAGGCCGTGGCCGCCCTCGGCGGCGACCCGAACAAGGTCAACCCGCTTTCCCCCGCCGAGATGGTCATCGACCACTCCGTGATCCTCGACGTCTTCGGCAACGCCGGCGCCTTCGAGCGCAACGTCGAACTCGAATACGAGCGCAACTCCGAGCGCTACCAGTTCCTGCGCTGGGGCCAGGGCGCGTTCGACGACTTCAAGGTCGTCCCCCCGGGCACCGGCATCGTGCACCAGGTCAACATCGAGTACCTGGCCCGCGTCGTCATGGTCCGCGACGGCAAGGCTTACCCGGACACCTGTGTGGGCACCGACAGCCACACCACCATGGAGAACGGGCTCGGCGTGCTGGGCTGGGGCGTCGGCGGTATCGAGGCCGAGGCCGCCATGCTGGGCCAGCCCGTCTCGATGCTCATCCCCCGCGTCGTCGGCTTCAAGCTGACCGGTGAGATCAAGCCCGGTGTCACCGCCACCGACGTCGTCCTCACCGTCACCGACATGCTGCGAAAGCACGGCGTGGTCGGCAAGTTCGTCGAGTTCTACGGCAGGGGCGTGGCCGAGGTGCCGCTGGCCAACCGCGCCACGCTGGGCAACATGAGCCCCGAATTCGGTTCCACCGCAGCGATTTTCCCGATCGACGACGAGACCATCAACTACCTGCGCCTGACCGGCCGCAGTGAGCAGCAGCTCGCGCTCGTCGAGGCCTACGCCAAGACGCAGGGCATGTGGCACAACCCGGACAAGGAGCCGGTCTTCTCCGAGTACCTGGAGCTGGACCTGTCGACGGTGGTGCCGTCGATCTCGGGCCCGAAGCGCCCGCAGGACCGCATCGAGCTGTCGGATGCCAAGAACGCGTTCCGCAAGGACATCCACAACTACGTCGAGGAGAACCTCCCGACGCCCCACACCCAACTCGATGAGGCGGTCGAGGAATCGTTCCCGGCCTCCGACCCCGCCAAGCTGTCGTTCGCCGACGACGGCGCGGTGGACGTGCGTCCGTCCGCGGCGAACGGTTCCGAGGGCCGGCCGTCGAAGCCGATCACCGTGCGCTCCGAGGAGCGCGGTGAGTTCGTGCTCGATCACGGGGCTGTCGTCGTCGCGGGTATCACGTCGTGCACCAACACCTCCAACCCGTCGGTCATGCTCGGCGCGGCGCTGCTCGCCAAGAAGGCCGTCGAGAAGGGACTGAGCACCAAGCCGTGGGTCAAGACCAACATGGCGCCCGGCTCGCAGGTCGTCACCGACTACTACAACAAGGCCAACCTCTGGCCGTACCTGGAGAAGCTGGGCTACTACCTGGGCGGCTACGGCTGCACCACGTGCATCGGCAACACCGGCCCGCTGCCGGACGAGATCTCCAAGGCCATCAACGACAACGACCTGTCGGTCACCGCGGTGCTCTCGGGTAACCGCAACTTCGAGGGCCGCATCTCCCCCGACGTCAAGATGAACTATCTGGCTTCTCCGCCGTTGGTCATCGCCTACGGCATCGCGGGCACCATGGACTTCGACTTCGAGACCGACCCGCTCGGCCAGGACCAAGACGGCAACGACGTCTTCCTCAAGGACATTTGGCCCTCCGCCGCCGAGATCGAGGAGACCATCGCATCCTCGATCAACCGCGAGATGTTCACCGACTCGTACGCCGACGTGTTCAAGGGCGACGACCGCTGGCGTTCGCTGTCCACGCCGGAGGGCAACACCTTCGAGTGGGACGAGTCGTCGACCTACGTCCGCAAGGCCCCGTACTTCGACGGCATGCCCGCCGATCCGGAGCCCGTCACCGACATCAAGGGCGCCAGAGTGCTTGCGCTGCTTGGCGATTCGGTGACCACCGACCACATCAGCCCGGCCGGTTCGATCAAGCCGGGCACCCCGGCCGCGCAGTACCTCGACGCCAACGGTGTGGAGCGCAAGGATTACAACTCGCTGGGGTCGCGGCGCGGCAACCACGAGGTGATGATCCGCGGCACATTCGCCAACATCCGGCTGCGCAACCAGCTGCTCGATGACGTCTCCGGTGGCTACACCCGTGATTTCACTCAGCCCGGCGGCCCGCAATCGTTCATCTACGACGCCTCGGTCAATTACAAGGAAGCGGGCATCCCGCTGGTCGTCCTGGGCGGCAAAGAGTATGGATCGGGTTCCTCCAGGGACTGGGCGGCCAAGGGCACGGTGCTGCTGGGCGTCAAGGCCGTCATCACCGAGTCGTTCGAGCGCATCCACCGGTCGAACCTGATCGGCATGGGTGTCATCCCGCTGCAGTTCCCGGCCGGTGAATCGGCCGCGAGCCTCAAGCTGGACGGCACCGAGACCTACGACATCACCGGTATCGAGGCACTCAACGAGGGCAAGACGCCGAAGACGGTCAAGGTCACCGCGACCAAACAGGACGGCGCCAAGGTGGAGTTCGACGCGGTCGTCCGTATCGACACCCCCGGTGAGGCCGACTACTACCGCAACGGCGGCATCCTGCAGTACGTGCTGCGCAACATGCTGAAGGCGAAGTAGGCCCGGCGGACCGGCAGAAGGTAACGCGTTGCCCCGGGTAACCGATGACCATCTCGCGGCCCGGCGCCGTCAGATCCTTGACGGCGCCAGGCGCTGCTTCGCCCAATACGGGTACGAGAGTGCGACCGTGCGGCGGCTCGAGCAGACGATCGGGCTGTCGCGCGGCGCAATCTTCCACCACTTCAAGGACAAGGACACCTTGTTCTTCGAGCTGGCCCGCGAGGATGCCGAACGCATGGCCGACGTCGCGGCGCGCGAAGGCCTGATCCAGGTCATGCGCGATCTGCTCGCCGAGCCGGAGCAGTACGACTGGCTGGCGACCCGGCTCGAGATCGCCCGAAAGCTCCGTAACGACCCGGCTTTTCACCAAGGCTGGGCGGAACGGTCAGCCGAACTCTCGGCCGCTACCACCGAGCGATTGCGTCGGCAGAAGCAGGCCGGGCGCCTGCGCGACGATGTGCCGAGCGCAGTGCTGCACATCTACCTCGACCTCGTGCTCGACGGCCTGGTCGCCCGGCTGGCCTCCGGCGAAGACCCCAAGAATCTCAGCGCGGTGCTGGATCTCGTGGAAGCCTCGGTGCGACAGCAGCAACCGACGATTCAGTGAGCTCAGGCTCGCGACTTGGTGCGATGGTTTGGCCCACCGCGGCTACGCATGGTCGTCCCGGATTCGCGTAGCAAGCTGTGTATCGAGCCGTAGGACCGTCCGGTCCTAGCAACCAGCGAGCGGATGCTGGCGCCCCCCTCGTAGGCGCGGCGCAACTCGTTCAACAGCTCGTCCCGGGTCTTGTTCATATCCTTCATCGACATCTCCCCGCTCTTGATGTCCCGACGCATACCCACCCTAGGAAGCAGTCACACACCGATGGGCGGATTTGTCCAACGTCTTAAGATTTACGCGGCCGAAAATGAGACGGGTCTTGAGTTTTCGCGTCAGGCGAGTTCGATGAGGTCCCGGTAGTCGTTGGACCAGAAGTCCTCGGTGCCGTCCGGGAGAAGCACGACGCGCTGCGGGTCGAGAGCCTCGGCGGCACCCGGGTCGTGCGTGACCAGCACGACGGCACCGACGTAACTGCGCAGTGCGTCCAGCACCTGTTCGCGCGACGCCGGGTCGAGGTTGTTGGTTGGCTCGTCCAGCAACAACACATTGGCAGTCGAAGCGACGAGCCCGGCCAGTGCCAGCCGGGTCTTCTCGCCACCCGACAGGGTGCCGGCAGGCTGGTCCAGCTGCGGCCCGGTGAACATGAACGCGCCGAGCAGACCACGCAGATCCTGCTCTCCGGTGTCGGGAGCCGCGTGGCGGATGTTCTCCCACACCGTCGCGTGGTCGTCGAGCGTGTCGTGCTCCTGAGCGAAATAGCCGATTTTGCAGCCGTGTCCGGGTTCCAGTCCGCCGGCATCCGGCGTCTCCGCACCGGCCAGCAGCCGCAGCAACGTGGTCTTGCCCGCACCGTTGAGCCCGAGCACGACAACGCGAGACCCACGGTCGATCGCCAGGTCGACTCCGGTGAAGACTTCGAGCGACCCGTAGTTCTTGGTCAACCCTTTGGCCACCAACGGCGTCTTGCCGCACGGAGCCGGGGTCGGAAACTTGATCCGGGCCACCTTGTCGGCCACCCGTTCCTCGTCCAGGGAAGCCATCATCCGCTCGGCGCGACGCAACATGTTTTGCGCGGCAACGGCTTTCGTCGCCTTTGCGCCCATCTTGGCAGCCTGTGCGCGCAACGCGGACGCCTTGCGTTCGGCATTGGCGCGCTCGCGGCGGCGGCGCTGCTCGTCGGTCGCGCGGGCGTCGAGGTATTTCTGCCAGCCCATGTTGTAGACGTCGACCTCACCGCGGACGGCGTCGAGGAACCACACGCGGTTCACCACCTCGGCCAGCAGGTCGACGTTGTGGCTGATCACCACCAGACCACCGGTGTGATTGTGCAGGAAATCGCGCAACCAACCGATCGAGTCCGCGTCGAGGTGGTTGGTCGGCTCGTCGAGCAGGAGCGTGGTGGCCGACCCCGAGCCGGTGTCGCTGGCGGCGAACAGGATGCGCGCGAGTTCGATGCGGCGCCGCTGGCCGCCCGAGAGCGTCCGCAACTGCTGAGTGAGCACGCGCTCCGGTAGACCGAGGCTCGCGCAGATACGGCCCGCCTCGCTCTCGGCCGCATAGCCGCCGAGCGCGGAGAACCGTTCTTCGAGTTGACCGTAGCGACGCACCGCCTTGTCCCTCGCCGCGTCGTCGGCGACCTCGGCCATCAACACCTGCTGCTTCTCGAGGTCGGCCAGCAACGTGTCGAGGCCCCGCGCGGACAGCACGCGATCGCGGGCCAGCACGTCGAGATCGCCTTCTTTGGGATCCTGCGGCAGGTATCCGATCTCCCCCGTGCGCGAAATACTGCCCGCGTACGGTTCGCCCTCGCCGGCAAGGATGCGCATCGTCGTGGTCTTACCCGCGCCGTTTCGGCCAACCAGACCGATGCGGTCACCCGGCTGAATGCGCAACGCGGCACCCTCGGTCAACAGCAGCGTGCGCGCGCCGGCGCGGACCTCCAGGTCCGTTGCGGTGATCACGCTGCTCTACTCCTATCCACGGGTTCTCCCGGATGCGCTGTTTCGTCGGTGAGGGCTGGGAGTCGCATCTCGGCACGGGCCGCCCCGGCGTTGTCGAGTTCGCGGTGGCGGGCGCACGAAGAGTAGTCCCAGGCCTTCGGCCCGCATGTGCCCCTCCAGGCTAGCGGCGTCCAGTCCACTCCAAAGACCGCGCCTGGTCAACTCGGTTTCGTCACGGAAGACGCCGGTACCTGAGTTTGCCGACTTGCGACGGTGGCCCGAACAGCGTTTCCTGAGACGAACCTCACCGGCCAAGGGGGGCATCGGGCAGAGGGCACACCAACCAGATCCGTTCGCCTAAGCTCGTTTGGTCGTGCATCGGAGAGCTATGAGAGGGGCATAGTCATCGAGTCGTCAATCCCTGCCGTCCTGAGGGAGCGCGCGAGCATACAGCCCAACGATGTCGCGTTCACCTACATGAACTACGACACCGCTTGGGAAGGTGTTCCCGAGAGCCTGACGTGGTCGCAGCTGCATCGCCGGGCCGTCAATCTGGCCGACGAGATACGCCAGCGCGCCGAGTTCGGCGACCGTGCCGTAATCCTCGCGCCACAGGGCATGGAATATGTGGTCGGTTTCATCGGCGCACTGCAGGCCAATCTCATCGCGGTCCCGCTGTCGGTGCCCATGCCCGGCGTGAGCGACGAGCGCGTCAGCGCCGTCCTCGCCGACGCGACACCCACGGTGATATTGACCACGTCGGCCATCGTCGACGATGTCAGGCCGTACGCGACAAGCGTCGACGGGCGCCCCGCGCCGGCCATCATCGAAATCGACAAGCTCGACCTCGACACCCGGCGCCGCGTCGCACGCCGCCGCGAGGAGTGCCCGGAACTCGCCTACCTGCAGTACACCTCCGGTTCGACGAGGATCCCGGCCGGCGTCATGGTGTCGCATCTCAACCTGGCGACGAACTTCGAGCAGATGACCACCTACTTCTTCGCCGACCACGGCAAGGTGGCCCCGCCGGGAACCTCGGTCGTCTCCTGGCTGCCCTTCTACCACGACATGGGCTTGCTGCTGGGTATCTGCGCACCGATCCTCGGCGGTTGGGAAACCGTGTTCACCAGCCCGGTCGCCTTCCTGACCCGGCCGGCCCGCTGGATGCAGCTGCTCAGCAACCGGCAGTGGGGCCTGAGTGCGGCCCCGAACTTCGCGTTCGACCTGGCCGCCGCGCGGACCACCGACGAGGACATGGCCGGCGGCGATCTCGGCAACGTGCTCGCCATCATGAGCGGCGCCGAGCGGGTGCAGCCGGTGACGGTCCGCCGATTCGCGCAGCGATTCGCCCCGTTCAACCTGTCGGACACCGTCATCCGGCCGTCGTACGGCCTGGCCGAGGCCACGCTGTACGTGGCCACCCACGCGCCCGGCGCGAGCCCGACGGTGGTGACGTTCGAACCCGAGAAACTCTCTCAAGGCCAGGCTGAACGGGCTGACGGCGGAACCCCGTTGATCAGTTACGGCACTCCGGAGTCGCCTGCGGTGCGCATCGTCGATCCCGACACCCGGCGCGAATGCGGCGCAGGCTCGATCGGCGAGATCTGGACACGCGGCGACAACGTCTGCCTCGGCTACTGGAACAAGACCGACGAGACCGCGCATACCTTCGGCGGCCGGATCGAAAACCCGTCGGACGGCACCCCGGCCGAAAGCTGGCTGCGTACCGGCGATCTGGGCTTCATCTCGGAAGGTGAACTGTTCATAATCGGCCGTCTCAAGGATCTGCTGATCGTGCGCGGCCGCAATCACTATCCCGACGACATCGAGTCCACTGTCAGCGCTATTTCGAAGGGCCGTGTCGCGGCGATCTCGGTCGACCAGGACGGCACCGAGCAGTTGGTCGTCATCATCGAGGTCAAAGAACACGGCAACGACCCGGAGAACCGCGACAAACTCCGGGCGCTGAAGACCGACGTGACAGCCGCGATCGCCAACGCGCACGGGATTGGGCCGGGAGATCTGGTTCTGGTGTCCCGCGGATCGCTGCCGATCACCACGAGCGGCAAGATCCGCAGACAGAAATGCGCGGAGCTGTACCGAACCGATGCACTCACCCGCGTCGACGGCTGACGGGACGGTACCCAGCGGATGTATCAACAATCCAGCCAGGGCCGCCCGGTGCGATCGGCCGGGGCGTCATGATCTCGTTCGTCATACCGACGCTCAACGAAGAGGAGACGATCGGGAAGACCCTGGCATGCCTGTCGGAATACGTAGGCGAGCACGAGATCATCGTGTCCGACGGACGCAGTACCGATCGGACCGTCGACATCTGCCGCGAGTACACCGACACCGTGGTCATCCATGACAAGCCGCATCGGCAGACGATCGCCGAAGCCAGGAACGCGGGTGCCGCGGTGGCCCGCGGTGACTTCATCGTGTTCCTCGACGCCGACGTCATCGTGCCCGACGTCAACGAGTTCTTCCGGCTGGCCGACGACGCCTTCCGGTCGATCGACGGCTTGGTGGCGTTGACGGGCAAATATCGGGTCCTGCCGGAAGTGAGCACCGCTGCCGACAAGTACGTGTTCACCATGTTGGGCCTGCAATTCCTGCTGCAGAACAACGTGTTTCGGGTCGGCGCGGCCGGCGGCGAGTTCCAGATGATCGCTGCCGACGCGTTCAGATCGGTGGGCGGCTTCGACGAGAAACTCGTGGCGGCCGAAGACATGGACCTGTTTCGCCGGCTCTCGCGCATCGGCCGTACCCACTTCGCCCGGCAGTTGACGGTCTATCACTCCGGTCGCCGCGCGCACTCCATCGGTTGGCCGCGACTGCTGTGGAAATGGTTCAGCAATTCCGTCTCGGTGTTCCTGTTCAGAAAGTCGGTGAGTAGGGAATGGGAGGCGATCCGGTGATGATGACCACGGGCGTCAACCGCAACATCGATCCAGCCCAACGGTTTTCGCGATTTCGATATGGTGCGGCCGCGTGATCGAGCTGAGCGGCCTCACCAAGGCCTACCACGGAGTAGCCGCCCTCAACGACGTGAGCTTTTCGGTCCCGACCGGATCGGTCCTCGCGCTGCTCGGTCACAACGGGGCAGGCAAGACCACAACCGTCAAGATCCTGTCGACCTTGATCCAACCGACGGCAGGCAGAGCGCTCGTCGCCGGCTACGACGTCGTGACCCAGGCCGGTCAGGTCCGCGAGAACATCGGCGTGACCGGACAGGAAGCGTGTCTGGATCAGCTACTCACCGGTCGCGAGAATCTGACCCTGTTCGGCCGGCTCCATGGTTTGCGCCGCAAGCAGGCCCGTGCGCGCGCGGACGAGTTGATCGCCCAGTTCGATCTCGAGCACGCCGCCGACCGCTCGGTTCAAACCTATTCGGGCGGCATGCGGCGTCGGATCGACATCGCGGTAGCCCTCGTGGTGCCGCCCAAGGTGCTGTTCCTGGACGAACCGACAACGGGTTTGGATCCCCGAAGCCGCAGGCAGGTCTGGGCACTCGTGTCGTCGCTCGCGGCGCAGGGCGTCACCGTGCTGCTCACCACGCAGTATCTGGAAGAGGCCGACATCCTGAGCGATTCGATCGTGATCCTCGACTCCGGCCGAGTGGTCGCGAGCGGCACCGCCGATGATCTCAAGGGCCAGATCGGAACCAGCTACTGCCAGGTCACCCTGGTGCGCACCGCGGACGTCGCGCGCGTTGCGGCCGCGCTGGCCGACATCGACGAGATCGATGCCGACGAGGAGTCCAACACGGTCTCGGTGCGCGCGGCCGACGGTGTCGGCACGCTCAGCGAGGTGTTTCGGCGTATCGACCAGCTCGGCGTCGAGCTGATCGACATCTCGCTGCGCAAACCGTCGCTCGACGAGGTTTTCCTGCACCTGACTCCCCCGGCACTCACACCATGACCGCCGTTCCCGCCCTCACCGAGCGGGTGTTGCAGGTTGCGTTGCGCGACTTCGATTTACTGCTCGGCGTCCTTGCACCGGTGTTGACCCTGCTCGGTTTGAACTTCGCCCTGCAGAACGTCATCGACACCGGCGACATGAGCTATACCGAATACGTACTGCCCGCCACCATCGTTCAGGCGATGCTGCTGGGTACCGTGACCGCCGCGGACCGAGCGGCCTGGGAGCAGTCCTCCGGATTCACGATGCGCTTGCGCACGCAACCCATTTCGGCTCTCGCTCCGCTGGCCGCCAGGATGGTGTACGCGCTGATCCGCGGCAGCCTTGCCCTCGTCGCGACGGTGATAACGGCGTATGTTCTCGGCTTCCGGTTGACCGGCGGAGTGCTGTGGACCGCCGTATTCCTGCTCGTGCCACTCATACTGGCCCTCGGCCTGTCGTTGGGTGCGGACGCGACCGGCACGTGGGCGCACCGGGTGGGAGCCGGACAATTACTCCTCTTCCCGCAACTGCTGCTCGTCTTGGTGTCGACGGGTCTGGCGCCTGCCGAATCGTTCCCGGACTGGGTGCAACCGTTCGTGCAGAACCAACCGGTCTCCCAGATCACCTCGACACTGCGTGGTTTGGCCAGCGGACACGTGACGGGTGCGGATCTGGCGATCACGCTGGCGTGGTGTCTGGGTCTGCTCGCGGTGTTCGGCGGTATCGCGGTGCGGCTGCAGCGGCGGCGCGGATGAGCATCGATTCCTCGCCGCGGACGTCTTCGTGGACGGCGAGCCTGATTCTTGCGGGCCGCCTGCTGACCCATTGGCGTCGCCATCCGCTGGTGCCGATGCAGTCGCTGTTACTGCCCGCGCTTTTGCTGGTGACCTATTACCTGTTGGTGAGCAAGTCGATGGTGCGTCTCACCGGAGCCGACAATCTCACCGCACTGGTTCCCATGTGCACCGTTGCCGGCGCGATGATGGCGACCATCGGCGCGGGGTTCCAGATTCCCACCGAACGCGACAGTGGGCTGTTGAGCCGATTCTGGGTCTCGCCGGTGAACCGCGGCAGCTTTCTGGCCGGCACGTTGATCGCCGAGGCGGCAAGGACTCTGGGCGCCGGTGTCATCATCTTGGGAATCGGCATGGTGCTGGGTCTGCGATTCGACGGCGGCGTGCCTGCCCTGATTGCGTTCCTGCTGATACCGGTTCTGGTCGCGGTCGTGTTCGCGACAATCGTTGTCACCGTTGCGGTCTCGACCCGCAGCGCGGCACTGCTCACATTGTTGGGCACCGCGGCGACGGGCATGGCGTTCTGCACCGGCGGGGTGGCACCCGTCGAGCTGTTTCCCGCATGGCTGCAACCCATCATCCAGATCCAGCCGTTGACACCCGTCGTCGACTCGATGCGCGCACTTGCCGAGGGCGAACCCGTCGGCTGGTCACTGGTCGTGTGTTTCGCGTGGTTGGCCGTTCTGATCGCGATATTCGGCCCACTGGCGGTCCGCGGCTACCGCGCGGCCGCGGAATCAGGCGGTTCGGGATAGTCCGCCGCGCAATCCGGTGACGCTACCGGTTGCGCGATTCGTCGCTCCATGCGTCGGCGACGACACTCGCCGCGTGTGCTGCCGCGGCGAATTCGCAGGTTTGCAGTGCACTGTCGGCGTCGTCATCGTCGTCGTCAGAAATCACCGGCGTGTGCACCGGCGCGCCGGTGCGGGCCTTCTGGCGCCGAACCACGGTGGCTTTCCGTTGTGCGGGCGTGGTTTTCGCGGGCCACCAGTTCGCCTTGCCGATCAGCACGCAGGCGGCAGGCACCGTGATCGTCCGCACGAGGAACGTGTCAAGCAGCAACCCGACACCGATGATGAAGCCCATCTGGACGATCGTCGTGATGCTGCTGACGGTGAGGGCGAGCATGGACGCCGCGAAGATCAGACCGGCAGACGTGATGACGCCGCCGGTGGCACCCACGGTCGTCACGACCCCGGACCGCACACCGTAACGCGATTCGTCGCGTATTCGCGAGATCAGCAACAGATTGTAGTCCGCGCCGACCGCAACGAGCACCAGGAACGCCATGCCCGGCACACTCCAATGCAGATGCTGGCCCAGGATGAACTGGAACAGCACCACACCGATCCCGACCGCTGACGCATAGGACAGGATCACCGACGCCACGAGGTAAATGGGTGCGACCAGGGCCCGCAAGAGGAGCACGAGGATCAGGAAAACCACGATGAGAGTGGCGATCACGATGAACCGGATGTCGCCGTTGTAGTAGTCGCGGATATCGCGGTTCACCGCGGAGAAGCCGACCATCGAGATGTCGGCGTTGGCCAGGGTGGTGTTGGGCCGCGCGCTCTCCCCGGCCTTGATGATGTCGGCCACTTGGTCCATCGCTTCGGTACCGAAGGGATCCAGCGCGGTCTGCACCAGGTAGCGCGCGGTGTGACCGTCGGCGGACACGAACAGCTGCGCGGCCTTCTTGAACTCATCCTGCGTCAGCACCTGGGGCGGTATGTAGAAGCCCGACATGGGCGGGTCGGCGGCGTCGCGCTTCATCGCGAGCAGGAACGCCGAGGCCTGGTCGAGGCCGCCGCCCATCTGGCGGGTCTGATCGACGAGCAGCTGTACGCCTTCGGCGAGTTGGCGACTCGAATCGGCCAGGGTGTTGGCGCCCTGCAGGGCACTGTCGAGAGTTCTCTGCAACCCGCTGGGCGAATCGATGCCGAGCTCGCGCGCAGCCGCTGTGGCGGTCGTCAGATTTGTGTTGAGGGTGCGCAGAGAGTCCGACAGGGTGTCGGTGCCCTGGGTGGCTTCCAGCTGCCTGCCGAGCTCGGCGATGCTCTGTATCGCCGGATCGTCCCGTGCGTTGGCGATGCGTTGCAGGTCTGCCCGGGCCGCGACGCATTCCGGGTCGGTGTTGCACGTCAGGCTCGTGTTGAGGCCGTTGGCGACCGGACCGGCCCACGTGGACAGATCGGTGATCCGGGAGATGTTCACACCGAGGGAGTCCCCGAGCGTCTGCATGTTGCCCACCAGAGTGGCCGTCTTGTCGATCTCATCGAGCGTCGTGGTGCCGCCCTGCTCGGACTCCATGTCGCCGAGCGCGCTCGCGAGCCCGCGGACGCTGCCCAAAGCACCGACCATCCCGTTGCGGATCTCGTTGAGGACGTCGGCTAGCTGATCGGCGCCGCCGCTGAGCCTGCTCAGGTTCGACTCGTTCTGGCTGATCGTGGTCGAGGCTTCCTGGAGTTTTCCGCCGACCTCGCCGGCCTGATGAGTGGCCCGTGCCTGCTCGAGAGTTTCACCCGCCGGGCGGGTGATACCCCGGACGATGTCGATACCGGGCACCTGGCTGATCCGCGTCGCGAGCTGTTCCATGTCGGCGAGCGCTTTCGGCGTCCGCAGGTCCTGATCGGGCGACTGGATCAGGATGAACTGCTGCAGCGTGGTGCTGATCGGGAAATGCCGGTTCATCGCCTCGTAGCCGAGGTTGCTCTCGGAATCGGCGGGCAGGGTCTTGCGATCGTCGTAGTTGAACTTGACGAACGCCGCACAACCCGCGAGCGCGACCAGCACGGTGAGGCTTCCCGCCAGATGGATCGCGGGCCTGCGCACGATCTGAACGCCGGAACGCCGCCAGAACCGGCGTGTCCCCTCACCCTTGCGTGGTTTGATCCAGCCGCGCCGCCCGGCAAGCACGATCTGGGCAGGCAGTAACGTGATCGAGGCCAGGAAACCCACCGCGATCGTGACCGCGAGAGCCGGGCCGACCGTCGAGAACACACCGAGGGTCGCGAACGACAACGCGAGGAAGGTCAGCGCCACCGTGCCCGCCGAGCCTGCGATCACCTCGCCGATCGTGCGCAAGGCCTCGACGAGGGCATCGTCGGATTTCAGGCCCGTTTTGACCAATTCCTGGTAGCGGCTGAACAAGAACACCGCATAGTCGATGCCTGCCCCCATGATCATGCCGGTCATCAGCACCATCGTCTGGGGTCCGAGCCCGAGGCCGAACTCGCCGAGCGCGGCCACGACTTGCTGGGCGACGACGAGTGATACGCCGATCGTCAGGATGGGCATCAGCATCGCAACGAGGTTGCGGTACACCACAATCAAGATCAGCAGGACCGTGATCACGGTCGAGAGTTCGATGACGATCTGATCGCGCGCCCCGATCGCGTTGACGTCGTCCAACGTCGCCGCCGCGCCAACAATGTTGGCGGTCAGCGATGTGCCCGCCGTCACCTCTTTGACTTCGGCGATCACCGCGCGATACGCGGCCTGTCCCGACGGGGTACCCATGGTCCCCTTCAGGTTGATCGGCAGATTCCACGCCTTGCCGTCTTCGCTCGTCATCACCTGACGCAACTCGGGGATGGTGACGAAGTCCTGCGTGGATTCGACGTTGGTCGTGTCGGCCCGCAGTTTCTCGACGACTGCCCGGTAGACGCCTTCGTCGGCTGGGGTCAGCCCGTTTTCGTTGCTCAGAACGACCACAGCGACGTTGTCCGAGCCTGCCTCGCTGAATGCCGCCTTCATCTTTTCGCCGGCGATCAGAACACGCGACTCCGACGGCAGGAACGGCGGCGGATTGCGCTGTGCGACAACCGCCAACGGAGGCACCGCGAGGAACAGCGCCAAGGCCGTCGCGACCCAGGCTATGATCACCAAAACCGGGTGGCGGACGATCAGTCTGCCGAGTGCGGGAAGTCCGCCATGAGCGAGCACGCCGCTGGAGAAGGCGTGCCGAATCATCCCCCAAAGCTACATGGGAGGGGCATCGCCAGTGGGTTCTCCCCACGTGCCCTCGCGCCCCGCGAACCGACCGGTTCCCGCCTTGGCCGCGGGTGACCTGAGACCGGCTCGCGCGATCCACCCATGGTCTAATCGGGTCATGCCGCGGAGCGACGGATGAGGTTAGCCATTGCCGCGCACGGGACCCGTGGCGACATCGAACCTTGCGCGGCACTCGCGCTCGAATGCGTGCGCCGCGGACACGATGTGCGGATGGCGGTTCCGCCGAACCTGGTGTCGTTCGTCGAGGCGACGGGTCTCGGACCGGTCGCCTCCTACGGCGTGGACTCACAGCAGCAGCTCGAGGCCGAGATCTTCCGGAAGTCGTGGAAGCTGCAGAATCCGCTCACCGCGCTACGCCAGCTCAAGGACTACACGACCGAGGGCTGGCAGGACATGAGCCGCACCCTGGTCGAGGTTGCCGACGGCGCCGATCTCATTCTCACCGCCACGACCTACGAAGAAGTGGCCGCCAACGTCGCCGAGTACCTCGGCCTTCCGCTTGCGGCGTTGCACTACTTCCCTTTCCGGGCCAACACTCAGATACTGCCGGTGCCCCTTCCCAGCCGCCTGGTCCAGTCTGTGTGGCCTGCCGCCGAGTGGCTGCACTGGCGGCTGATCAAAGACGCCGAAGATGCGCAGCGCCGCGAACTGGGATTGCCGAAGTCGAGTGGACGGGCGATCGGGCGCATCCTCGACGCGGGAGCCCTGGAGATACAGGCATACGACCCGCAGTTCTTTCCGGGACTGGCCGAGGCATGGCGCGGCGTGCGTCCGGTCATCGGTGGGCTGACACTGCAACTCGACACCGAGGCCGATCACGACGTCTCGGCATGGATCGCAGCGGGGCCGCCACCGGTTTACTTCGGGTTCGGCAGCATGCCCGTGCAATCGCCGTCCGCCGCACTCGCGATGATCGCCGACGCCTGCTCGGCGCTGGGCCAGCGTGCGCTGATTTGTTCCGGCGTATGGGATGTCGAGGGTGTCGACGTGCCCGATCATGTGAAAGTCGTGCGCACGGTCAACCACTCGGCGGTCTTCCCGCGGTGCCGGGCGCTCGTCCATCACGGCGGTGCAGGCACCACCGCGGCCGGGTTGCGCTCGGGAATGCCGACCTTTGTGCTGTGGGTCGGTGCCGAGCAGCCGCTGTGGGCCGCCCAGGTAAAGCGGCTGGAAGTGGGTACCGCACAACGTTTTTCGGAGGTGAGCGCTAAATCGCTGCGGGCCGGCCTGAAAACCGTGCTCGAGCCCCGCTACCTCACCCGCGCCCGGGAGGTTGCCGAGCTGATGACCGCACCTGAGGTTGCGGTGGCCACCGCGGCCGATCTACTCGAGGCGGCGGTACGCCAAGGCCGCAGCCCGGTCAGACAATCTCGGCGGTGAGCCCGAACTCGTCGAGCACCTCACCGGCGAGTGTCCGCAACCACGCCTTCGTGTTGGGCGCACCCGGCTGGTATGCCACGACCGAGATGCTGATCTTTCCGGTGATCCGGCCCGCCGCGAGGACGAGTTGTCCTCCGGCGTCCTCGATCTGGGCACGCTTGACGTTCTGGTCGACGGGCCGCCACATCACATAGTCCGCGTCGGTGCCGTCGACCCTGCCCACCGCCGCGTCGACGTCGCCGAGGTTGGAACACGATACCGGCAGGTCGCCGAACACCATGGCGCCCATCCGCTTCACCGCACGCTTGGGGATGAACGGTGTCAGCGGCAGCAGTGCGAAGGTCTCGTCCGGTGTCTCGCGCAATTCGGCGAGTGCCGACCGGATCGCTGCCCGCGGTGTCGCGAGATCGGTACTGGCGGTGGCCGCTTCGACGTTCACCCGGGCGAACCGCAGAGCATTGGCGCGGGTGTCATCGGGCCCCCGGTCGCTGATCGCGATCAGCAGTGCGACGGTTCCGTCGCCGGCCCGGCACCGATCGAGCCGGGTTCCCAGTCGCGTCGACAACCCGGCGAGCAGAGAGTGACTGTTGCCGCCACGCTCTTCGGCCGCATGGTCCCATGCCGCGATGTCGACGAATACCGTGATGGTCGGCACGACGATTCCGCGGTGGTCGTCGGCTCCCGTCGCGCCGGGCGGCACGGCGGCGGACGACGGCTGACGTGCCGTGCGCGCGAGTCTCACACCCGCGCCCAGCGCGCCGACGAGCGCAGGCAGGTCGCGCCCGGTCTGGATGGCGTCGTCGATGATCGCGCGACGACGGGTGCGCGATCGCGGTGGTGGGTAACCGAAGTCGCGTACGGTACCGTTGACCGCTTCGGCGATCGTCTGCAGGAATCCGAGTCCGTCGAACAGACAGTGCGAGCCCACGAGGCTGACGGCGGTCGATCCATCGGTCATCGGCAGCACGCCGAGGTGCCAGCCCGGCCCGCGCTGGGGATCGACCGGAAGCTCGGCGCGTTCGTCGATCCAGTCGCTCATTGCCGTACGCGGTCTGGGTTCCTCGGCGATGTGGATCTCGGTGGCGGGCCCGACCGATGAGACCCACCGGTGCCTGCCGAACGGCAACGCCGAGTGTTCGATACGCCTGCCCGCCAGTCCGTATCCGAAATTCTGGTGAAAGGTCTTGAGCCCCGCGTAATCCAGCGGACGTTCGTACACCCACACTGATTGCGCGAGCTGCGCGCGGCCGGTCGCGCGCAGCGACAGATAGGTGGCTTGGTCGAGGTATTCGAGCCGGTTGTCGTCCATGTCAGATGATCACACCGGAAAGGTCGAACTCCGAAAGCGTGTGCTCGACCAGACCGCGAAGGCGGGCTCGGGTGTTGGCCGCTCCGAGCTCGTAACCGACGACGGTGATCGAGATGCGCCCGCCGATCCGCGCACCCACCACGGTCAGCAGCCCGCTGCGTTGTTCGAGCACTCGGCGCGTGATGTGCTGGTCGACGCCGCGCAGCAGCACGTATTCGGCGTCCGTGCCGTCGGCACGGCCGATCTCGGCTGGCAGGTCTCCCAGATTGGAGCAGGACACCGGCTGCTCGGCGAATCCGAAGGCGAGTTCCGCGGCGTGTTTGACCGCACGTCTTGGCATGAACGGGACCAACGGCAGCAGTTCCATGGCCTCGTCGGGCGCATCGCCCAGCTGCCGCAGGCTCTGCCTGATCTCGGCCCGCAGTGCCGACAGATCGCGTGTCACGCCGTCCGGATCGGCTGAGACGTTGGCCAGTTTGACGGCGTTGGCCCGCGTGTCGGTGAGGTCGGTGCGATCGTTGATCGGAATGATGAGCGGAACCCTGCCGTCGGCGGCGCGCCGGTTCATCGCCTCGGCCAGCTTGGCGGCGAAACCGGCGAGAAGCGAATACGTGTTTCCGCCAAGACTTGTCGCCCGCGCATCCCAGTCGTCGAGTTCGACGAAGGCCGTGAGCGCGGGCACGCGCACGTGCCGGTTGTCTTCCCACTGCGCGACCGGCGGTTTGCGGGCCGGCGCTGCGGCGCCGCGCTCCTTGCGCCGCCGCAGCGCCAATTTGCCTGCGGCGACGAGGGTTCGGCCGACCTCCGGAAGATCGTGCAGGAGCTGGCGGGTGTCCTCGGCGAGAGCTTGCCCGCGGGTCCGGGAGCGCGGCTGCCGGTAACCGAGATCGCGGACGTTGCCGGTGACCGCTTCGAGTACGGTCAGCAGTGCGCCTCCACCGTCACCGAGGCAGTGCGAACCGACCAGACTGATCGCCGTCGAACCGTCCGTCATGGGCAACACCCCGAGGTGCCAGCCCGGTCCCCACTCGGGGTCGACGGGAAGGGCGGCCCGCTCGTCGAGCCAATCGCCGAGCTCGTCTCGCGGGCGGGCGCCATCGGCGATATCGATATCGGCCTGCGGCCCAAGCGAAGACACCCAGCGATGGCGGCCGAACGGCAGCGCCGATGGTTCGATCCGCCTGCCGGCAAGGCCCGACCCGAAGTTACGGTGAAAGCGCCGCAACCCGTCGAGATCGACCGGATGCTCGTATATCCAGACACACTGCATGACCGCGGCCTGGCCGGTGGCCCGCAGGCCGAGGAACATCGCCTGGTCGAGGTAGGTCAACCGGTCGTCGGCGTGCGCGGCATGTTCGTTCGTCTCCCCCGCGGTGACCGTGGGTGATGTCGCGATCGCCACCGTCAGCCGCCGAGAACCCGGGACAACCCGTGCGACGCAGCATGATGACGACCCGCACCGTGGCGGCCGATCAGCGACTGTGCTGGCGATCCGCCCTCGGCCACGCGCTTGTACACCTGCTTCATGACAGCGACATAGCGCTGAACCGATTCGCGGGCGACCGGATTGTCCGGAAACGCGACGGTGACCACGGCCTCCTGCGCCGACCGATTCACCCAGATTCCGACTTGATCAGCAGATCTGTTGTCGCAATAGATTTTTCCGTTCATCCGTTCCCACTCGGCGATGATCGCCGGGGACAGCGGCGGCAGTGCCGCGTCGAGATAGGAGAGCATCTGCACGCCGGGGCCGGGGCTTCGCAATCCCATTCGGCCCGCTGCCAACTCGATGACCCGATCGAACGGCACGTGCGCGAGCTCGGTCCCCGAATCGAACGACTCCTGTGCGGCGCGGGCCGTGTCGCCGAACGACGCGGCATCTACCGGGACGGTGACCGGGACGAGCCCGGTGAACCAGCCGGTCGTCATGAACTCCGCGCGGCTGCGCCGGGTGGTCGTCGGCGTGATCGCGTAATAGGTTGAGGTCCCTGTCAATTCATGCTCGGTGAGCGCCCCGCACGCGAGCACTCCCCCGCTGAACCGCACACCCTCGTTCGTGCACACCTCGTCGAATCGGTGGCACTGCTGCGCGTCGAGCAACTGGACGGTGATCATGTCGCCGCCCCATGGCACCGACAGGTCACCGAGCGGCAGCGGAAAGTACGGCAGAGTGCCGTCATTGCGTTCGGCGAAGGCGATCCACTCCCGAACCTCCGGTGATTCCAGGGTGAGATCCGACGTGTACTGCCGCTGGCGTCGGCAGTAGTCGTCGTAGCTGCCCGCCTCCTCCAACGGAATGGGCGTATCGCCGCCGACGAGCGCGGCGTACATCATGTGGATCTCGACGAGCACCAGGCACATGAACATCGCGTCGGTGTGGACGTGGTCGACGCTGATGTAGAACGTGAAGTGATCTTTGCGCTGGATGATGCCGAAGCTGAAGCAGTCCCATTGCAGGGGGTCCGGCGTGGCGAGGACGTGGGTGCGCCATTGCGCCGCCGTCATCTCGCCGCGCTCGGTGGGCACGAATTTCAGGTCGCGCGGGTTTTTGATCGTCCGCCGCACGATCTCGTCGTCGGCGGTGAACTCGAACCAGCTGTGGTACGTGTCGTGCCGGCGTATGTACGCGTTCAGCACGTGGGTCATTGCGCGCAGGTCACACCGGCCCGGCATATCCCATGCCGGGGTGTTGAGCCGGGCCATGTCGGCGCCGGCCGAGCGGTGCCGACGGAACGTCCGGATGTGTTGCTCCTGCTGGTAGCTCACCGGCACCGGACTGACCGGTGCGTCGCGAACCTTGGCTTGCGTCGCAGGCGACGGATGCCAGGACACCACGTGCCCGGGTTCGCCGGTCCAGTCGTCAATGGCCCTCAACGCGACCATGCACCCTCCCCTCCGTCCGTGCCGCGGCGTGCGGCGTCACCGCTTGCAGTTCCGGTGATCACTGCGCAGTCACGACGACGGCGTCATCCGCCAAGGCCATCCCGAGATGCTCGGCGAGCGCGCGCACTGTCGTGATATCCGTTGTGCTGACCCGGATTCCGGTTTCGGCCTCGATTTTTGTCCGCACTTCCAGAACGCCGAGCGAATCCAGACCGTATTCCGCGAGCGGGCGGTCAGGATCGACCGTGCGCCGCATGATGATGCTGATCTGCTCGGAGATCAGCCTGCGAAGCCGAGCTTCCCATTCGTCGCGCGGGAGCTCTTTGAGCTCCTTGAGGAATCCGCTGCCGGTGGGCTTGGCGCCGCCGAGATCCCGGAACGCCTCCGCGAACTTGTTCCGCTGAGCGAACTCGACGAGCCACGGCGCACCAGCCACGGGTGCGTAACCGGCGTAGTCGCGACCGTGCCGCAGCAGGGTCTCGAACGCGTACGCGCCGTCATCGGGCGCAATCGCCATCGCGGTATCCGCCGCGACTGCTGTGCCCCTGCCGATTTCGGCCCACGCACCCCACGCGATCGAGTTGGCCGGCAGCCCCTGTGCACGGCGCCAGCGCGTGAAGGCATCCAGCCAGCTGTTGGCCGCCGCGTACGCGCCCTGTCCGGGCGAACCGACCAGTGCGGCCGCCGAGGAGAACACACAGAACCAATCCAGCGGCTGATCGGCCGTGGCGTCATGCAGGTTCCAGGCCCCGATTGCCTTCGGCGCCCAGTCCCGGCGGATCAGCTCTTCGGTGATCGAGGGCAGGGTCGCATCTTCGACCACCGCTGCCGCGTGCAGGACGCCGCGCACCGGCATTCCGGTCGCGGTCGCAACCGCCACGGTGTGCTCGGCCGCGGCGGCCGAGCTGATGTCACCCAGGGCGATCTCGATCTCCGTGCCGCCCTTGCGGATCGCTTCGATCGCAAGCTGGGCCGCCGGGGTCGGCGCGGACCGTCCGTTGAGGACGATCCGACCACATCCGGAGTCGGCCAGCCGCTCGGCGAGAAACAGCCCGAGCCCACCCAGACCGCCGGTGATGATGTAGGCCCCGTCGCCGCGGAACGGCACCGCTGCTTCCGGGGGAACGGTCGCGTTCGTGTACCCGGACTCGGGTACATCGAGAACCAGCTTGCCGGTGTGCTCCGCTGCGCCCATCACCCGGATGGCGGTGGCCGCATCTTTCATGGGGTAATGCGTGGTCTCGGGCAGCGGCAGAACGCCTTCGGCCATCTGCTGGAAGACGGTCTCCAGCAGGCGCCGAACACTGTCCGGATCGGTCAACGTCAAGAGCGCCAGATCGACCGCGTAGAACGACAGATTGCGACGGAACGGGAACAGGCCCAACTTCGAGTCGCCGTAGATGTCGCGCTTGCCGATCTCGACGAATCGACCGCCGAACGACAGCAGTTCCAACCCCGCCCGCGCCGCTGCGCCGGGCAGCGAATTGAGCACGATATCGACGCCGTAGCCGTCGGTGTCCCGCCGGATCTGGTCCGCGAACTCCGTGGTCCGCGAATCGTAGATGTGTTCGATGCCCATATCGCGTAACAGTTCTCGGCGGGCGGGGCTGCCCGCGGTCGCGAAGATCTCGGCACCTGCGGCCCGCGCGATCGCGATGGCGGCCTGGCCGACTCCACCGGTCGCGGAGTGGATCAGCACCTTGTCGCGCGCCGAGATCCGGGCCAGCTCGTGCAGGCTGTACCACGCAGTCGCGTGCGCGCTCGGCACGGCGGCCGCGGTGCGCGTCGGCACTGCTGACGGCAACGTGACGGCGAGATTCGCGTCGCACGTCACGAAGGTCCTCCAGGCGCCGTCGGCTGCCAGGCCGGCCACTCGGTCGCCCACCTGGTGATCGGTGACTCCGAGCCCGACGGCGGTCACCACACCGGCGAAGTCCGCTCCGAGCTGCGGCAGCCTGCCTTCGAAGCTCGGGTATCGCCCGTAGGCCACGAGCACGTCGGCGAAGTTGAGGTTGGATGCCGCCACCGACACCTCGATCTGGCCCGGTCCGGGCGGAACTCGGTCGAACGCGACCAGGTCGATCGACTCAAGATCACCGGGTTTGCGTATCCGTACCTGCAGGCCGTCGCGGTCGTGGGCGACCGTCCTGGTTTGGCGATCGTCTGGCTGCAGCGGGGCCTGGCTGAGCCTGGCCACGTACCATGCGCCGTCCCGCCACGCGGTCTCGTCCTCGTCGGAACCCGACAACAACTGCCCCGCAACCGAAGTGATGTCGGTGGCGCGGTCGATGTCGATCTGAGTCGCGCGCAGGCCCGGTTGCTCGACACCAAGCACGCGCATGAGACCACGCAACCCGGCATGTTCGAGTCGGACTACGTCCTCTTCGACGACGGTCTGGGCGTTACGCGTGAGCACGTACAACCGGGCTGGCTCGCCAGGGATTTCGGCGAGTTCACGCGCGATCCGTACGACGTGGGAGACCGAAGCCGCTCCGAGGTCGGCGGTGCGCGCCGACGGGTCTGCACCGTCGTCGGAAGTCAATACCACGACGCCCGAAAAAGCGTGTGCGGTCAACCGGTTACGCAGTTTCCCGGCTTGGTCGGCATGGTCGTCGCCGGCACCCCACGCCGTGGTCGACACGTCGGCGCGGTGCTTGTGCAGAGCGTCTGCCAGCGTTGCGGCGATCTCGTCAGTCTCACGGGATGTGCTGATCAGAAGCCAACGGCCGCCGATGTCGAGAGCGTCGGGCTCGGGCGAATCCTTCCGGTGCCAGTCGATGGCGAGCAGCCGATCGTTGAACACGCGATCTCGCTGAGTGCTCGTCGCGACGCCGGTGCCGAGCCGCAGGCCGGTGATCCGCAGCAGTACCGTGCCGTTCCCGTCGAGGACATCGATGTCGACTTCCACCTCGGCGAGGGTGACGGCAGTCGTTGTGACATAGCAGTAGCGCGCGTCGCGGGCCGCGCCGTAGGCGCGCAGTCTGCGCACCCCGAGCGGCAGCATGATGGTGCCGGACGGGTCGGCCTGCAACTCGGGGTGGGCTCCCACCGCCTGGAAGCAGGCGTCAAGCAGCGCCGGGTGGATCCCGTATGCGCTCTGCTGCGAACGAATCGGGCCTGGCAGCGCCACCTCGGCGAGCACCGTGGCGCCGAACTCCCCGCTGTGCGCGGCGCTCAACCCACTGAACGCAGGGCCGTACTGGATACCCCGATCGTCGAACCAGCTGCGCAGGGCAGCTCCGTCGAGCCGCACGGGGTGGTCGGCTCGCAGTACTTCGATGTCGTAGTCCGTGGGTTCCGGCTGATCCGTCGACCCGCGCAGGGTCGCGGCCGCCCGGCGGACCCGCGCACCGTCCGCGAAGGTGTCAACCTCGAACGTCATGGTGCCGGCGGCGTTCACCGATCCGACCGCAGAAAGCGTCGTCACCTCGTCCAGTAACAACATCTCGTCGAATGTGATGTCGTGCACCTCGGCGTCGTCACCGAGCACGGTACGTGCGGCAGCCATCGCCATCTCGCAGTACGCCGCTGCGGGCAGGGCCGCCACGTGGTGCACCTGATGGTCACCGAGCCACGGTTGGGCCGCCGTCCCGACCTCGGACTGCCACACGTGCTGCTCGGGTTCCTCCGGCAGCCGAACATGCGCCCCCAGCAATGGATGAATCGCGAGAGTCGAACTGCCCGTTGCAATTTCGCTTGTAGCGCGGGTGAGGATCAGCTGCGGCCGTGTCCACGCCGGCAACGGCGCGTCGACGAGCGCACCATCGGGATAGAGCGCGGTGAAGTCGGGACCGGTTCCTGCGCTGTACAGGTCGGCAAGAACGTCGCGCAGACCATGCGGCAACTCCTGCTCCCGCCGCAACGTGGCCAACGCGGCGACCGGGACGTCGCGCGTGGCGGCGTTCTGACCGACCGCGTGCAGAAGCAGCGGGTGCGGCGAGAGTTCGGAGAACACCCGGAAGCCGTCCTCCAAGGCGGCCTGCACGGCAGCCGAGAACCGCACCGCGTGGCGCAGGTTGTCCACCCAGTAGTAGGCGTCGTAGTCCGCGGGCTCGCGCGGATCATAAAGCGTCGCGGAGTAATACGGGATCGTCGGCTCGGCGGGCGACAAATCCTCGAGTACCTCTTCGAGCGGGTCGAGGATCGGATCGACCTGGGGCGTGTGCGAGGCGACGTCAACCGCGACCTCACGCGCCATCACACCACGGTCTTCCCATTCCCGGACCAGCGCGCGGATGGCCGACTTCTCGCCGCCGACCACCGCCGACTGTGGCGAGGCGATGACCGCGAGGACGACATCAGTGGCGCCGCGGGCAGCCAGCTCCGACAACACCTGCTGAGCCGGTAGCTCCACGGTGGCCATCGCGCCCGAGCCGGATATGGTCTGCATCAATTTCGATCGCCGGCAGATCACCTTGACGCCGTCCTCGAGCGTCAGAGCGCCGGCCACCACAGCCGCCGCGGCCTCACCCATGGAGTGGCCGATGACCGCACCGGGCTGGACCCCGTAAGACGTGAGTGTCCGGGCGAGCGCGATCTGCACCGCGAAAACCGTCGGCTGAACGCGGTCGATACCGGTCACCTTCTCGGAGGCCGACATCGCCTCGGTGACGGAGAAGCCCGATTCTCTGGCGATCAGAGGCTCGAGCTCGGCGATCGCCGCGGCGAAAGCGGGCTCAGTGGCCAGCAGCGCCGAACCCATCTGCGGCCACTGCGAGCCCTGACCGGAGAACACCCAGACCGGACCGCGGCCCAGCCCGTTCACTGCAGGCGCAAACGGCATATCGCTTGCCGCGATCTCATGCAGCCGGCTGACGAGTTCTTGTGCAGTGCTCGCCAACACCGCTGTCCGCACCGTGCGGTGCGCGCGGCGACGGGCCAGGGTGTAGGCCAGGTCGCGGAGTTCGAGACCGTCCGCGTTGGCGCTGACCCAGTCGGCCAAGCGAGTCGCGGTCTGGCGCAACCCATCTGCCGACGTCGACGACAGCGGGAAAATCCATGGGGCGGTAAGCCCTTGCGCGCCATCGCCATCCCGGTCGCCATCGATCAACCGCGGCACGTCCCGTACCGGCGCCTGCTCGAGGACCGCGTGCACGTTTGTGCCCGACAATCCGTACGCCGAGACCGCCGCGCGGCGTGGATGGTCCCCCTCGGTGGGCCAGAAGCTCACCGCTTGCGGTACGAACAGGCCCGTTGCGATCTCGGCCATCGTGTCGGGCATGCGGTTGAAATGCAGGTTGGGCGGCACCTCGCCGTGCTGAAGTGCAAGCACCGCCTTCATCAGGCCGAGCGCCCCCGATGCCGACTGGCAGTGCCCGAAGTTGGTCTTCGACGAGCCGAGCGCACACCGGCCCGCGGTTCCGTAGACCTCGGCCAGGCTGGCGTACTCGATCGGGTCGCCGACCGGCGTACCGGTGCCATGTGCCTCGACGAACCCGATGCTGGCAGGATCGACACCCGCCGCGGCCAGCGCGTCGCGGTAGACCATCACCTGGGCCGCCCGTGACGGCGTGGCGATGTTGACCGTGTGGCCGTCCTGGTTGCTCGCGGTGCCCCGCACCACGGCGAGAATGGGGTCGCCATCGGCCAGGGCGTCGGGCAACCGCTTGAACAGGAGCATCACCGCGGCTTCCCCGGATACGAACCCATCGGCGTCGACATCGAACGCGTGGCAGCGTCCCGTCGGCGACAGCATGCCCTGCGCGGATCCCGACGCGACCTTGCGCGGCTCGATCGTCAGGGAGACGCCACCGGCCAGTGCGAGGTCGGATTCGCCGTCGTGCAGGCTGCGGCACGCCATGTGCACCGCAAGCAGGCTCGACGAGCACGCCGAGTCCACGGTGAACGCCGGTCCGTGCACGCCGAGGTGGTAGGCGATCCGGCCCGACGCCATGCTGTAGTTGCTTCCGGTGAAGCCGTACGGCCCGACGATCGCGGGTGTATCCGCGGCCAGCAGCTGGTAGTCGCTGTGCGTCATGCCAACGAACACGCCGGTGCGCGTGCCGGCCAGCGTGACCGGGTCCATCCCCGCATGCTCGACGGCTTCCCACGCGGTTTCCAGCAGGAGGCGGTGCTGCGGGTCGATCGCTGTGGCCTCGCGTTCACTGATACCGAAGAACTCGGCGTCGAACCCGGCGATGTCATCGAGGAATGCGCCCCATTTCGACACCGAACGTCCGGGGACTCCTGGCTCCGGGTCGTAGTGTTCGTCGGCATCCCACCGGTCGAGCGGAACCTCGGTCACCAGATCGGCACCACGCAGCAGGGCATCCCACAGCTCTGTCGGCGACTCGATGCCACCGGGCAGCCGGCAAGCCATGCCCACGACCGCGATCGGAGTCACAGGCTGCTCATCAACCACAGGTTCCAAACCTCTTTCACACGTGCTCATGTCCTCGGCATGGCGCGACGCTGCGCTTCCCTATCGCTGGCCCAGAGCTGTCAGCCTGGGAACGCAGCGGACCATAGCAAATTCAATTTGGGGAACGTAGCACAGCCCACAAGGCTTCGCGAGTGCTATCCCAGGGAGTCAAAGAGGCTAAGTTATCGGCAAATCAGCACTCCAGCAATACATTCCGGGTACCGCCTGACATCTGTCAGATGCCCTGTTCAGAGCGGAATCAACCGCTGGTCGACACCGCGCCTCACCTTCTAGCAAACAACTGACCGAACCCGTCCAGGGGTTTTCGTCACCCTGATGCCAATGAGTCGACCACCTGCGGGAGTAGACAATAGCGCCCCCGCCGCCGGATTTGTGGAGCACCTCCACCGCCCCGCGGGTCGTCGACAGACCCGCGCGCTTCGGCGCGGCACTCGGGCCGCACACCGGGGCGAACCGAATTCAATTGAGAACCAACGGTTTCCACGGAAGCAGGGTCGATCAACGGCGCCGGGGGCGGCAATTTTCGTGAACCGCCCCACAGCGCGCACGCCTACATTGGCTAGGCTAACCTACCTCACATTCAGCATTCGGGCGGTCCTCCGTCCCACCCGGGTGGACCCGACCGTTACGCCGGAGCGGGTTCACGTCACGATGAGCGATAGGACGTCGAACGTTATGAGCCGGTTGAGACACACCGGTGTCGCCACCTCCCAAGCATCGGGCGGCGCGCCGTGGATCAAAGCACTTGCCGCGATCGCCACGACCATCGCTTTCTTGATGGCTGTCTGCGCCGGCGTTGCTCGTCGCCTGTCGGCCGGTCGATCACGAGCATCCCGCGGCAGCTCGACGGCCGGCTCGTCCGTACCGCTGCGCATACCGCCCGAGCGACCCATCGAACATCGGTCGGTGCCAGCCCACTTCGAGGCCACCGCTCGCAGCCGCCGCGATCAAGTGGCCCTCCGCACCGCGACCGACACCATCACGTACGGCGAGTTGCTGGCGGCGTGCAACGCTCAGACGGCGGCCGCACCCGCCGGAACACCGCCGCAGGCGGCGCTTGTCACTGCCGATCTCGCCGCGCCGACCGTGTCGAGGATTCTGGGACTGTTCGCGTCGAAAATCGCCGTTGTCGCCGTCGATCCGGCCACTCCCGACAATCGTGTGGAGAAGATCGCAGCGATTCTCGCCGAGCACGGTTACAACGTCTCCACCGGCGACGAACCAACCGACGGCACCGGCGACTCCGTGCCTGCGGCCGTCGCCGGATCCGATGATGGTCCCGGACTCGATGACATCACCAGTATCCAGTTCACGTCCGGTTCCACCGGTACGCCGAAAGCCGTGCTGCACACCAACGGCATCTGGCTGGCGGACGCGCAACTGTTGAACGACCGATTCGGTCTTGCCGACGGTCGAAAAGTGGCGCTGTGTATGCCGATCAGCTTCGCCGGCGGCCTCAACGTGCTGATCGGATGCCTCGTGGGCGGCGCCGAGATCGTCGGCGTCGACCCACGCGAGCACAGTGCAGCCGAGGCGTTCGCCCGCATCCGCGACTCGGGTGCCGAGGTGATCACCTGCACGCCGTCGTTCGTCGATGCCTTGCACACCGCGGCTCGCGGTGCCACGTTGCCGAACATCCACCGGATCGTCACGACCGGCGAACCCACCCACGTGCGGCACATCAAGCTGGCCCGCGAGCTGACACCGAACGCTGTCTTCACCAACTGGGCGGGCTCGACCGAGACGCTTGCCATCGCCAGCTATGACATCGCGCCGAACGCGCCAATCCCACATGGTGTCGTCCCGGTGGGAATCCCCGCTCCGCACAAGAAGATCCACATCGACGACAACGGGGCTGTCTCCATCACCTCCAGGTATCTCGGGCCGGGCTATCTCGACGCGGTTGCCACCGCTGCCACGTTCTTCTACAACGCCGACGGCACCACGACATACGTCGGCGGTGACGTCGGACGGTGGGACGCGCAGGACAACCTGGTCCTGTCCGGACGTGCCGGCAGCACGGTCAAGATTCGCGGGTACCTTGTCGAACCGAGCGAGATCGAGGCGACACTGTCGTCGTATGACGACATCCGCGAAGTGGTCGTCGTGACCGAATCCACCGAAATGCCGACGCTCACGGCCTATGTCGCACCGAGCGCGACGACGCGGACACCTGCGGTCGCGGACCTGCGGACACGACTGCACCGCGACCTGCCACCCTGGATGGTTCCGGCGAATATCGTCATCCTGCCCGCGCTGCCGCGCGGTGACCGGGGCAAGGTCGACCGATCGGCATTGCCGAAACCGGTTCGCCCGCCCTTCGATCCCCCACGAGGAGAACGCGAGGCGGCGGTCGCACGACTGTGGGCTGACGTGCTCGGGGTGGAGGCGGTGAGTCGAACCGACAGCTTTTACGCACTCGGTGGCGACTCGCTCTCGGTCATCCGAATGCTCGCGATTCTCAGGGAATCACAAGGTATTTGGCTGAAACCGGCAGACCTGGCGATGGCGCCGACAGTGGCCGCGTTTGCTGAGCAACTGTCGGACGATCACATCGCAGGGATACCACAGGGGCGCCGACCGCTGAATCCGACCACGGTGCCGCTGCGGCCCATCTCCGACCACACCGTCGGTCCGGTACTCTTCTGCTTCACCGGGGCAGGGGCCTTGTCGCTGTGCTTCGTGCCGCTCGCCGAACGTGTCGGCACAGAAACCGCCGTGTACGCGTTCGAACCCAGCGGACTCAACAGGGGTGCACTCCCCGATTGGTCGATTCGCCGTGCCGTGCAACGGCATCTGGCCGACCTCCGCCGTATTCAGCCGCACGGGCCATACACCCTCGTCGGACACTCGTTGGGTGCCCATATCGCGTTGGAGGCCGCGCGCCGGCTCGAAAGTGAGGGCGAGAAGGTCGAATTGGTGGCGATGCTGGACCCATGGCTCTCACCACGCGTAGCGCGCGACGCACGTAAAGACCTGCCCGGCGCGACCGTGACACTGCAAACCGACGATGCGAACACGTTCGGGACCTGGTGGGAGCGTCAGAAGCAGGTACCACTTGCGGGTCTGTTCTTCGGCGGCCATCGGCGCAGAACGCTGGCCACCGAAGAAGTCGGGATGATCACCGGCTACCGGCACCGGCCTGCGCCGTGGGCAGGTCGCAGCTTACTCATCCGCAGCCACCTCAACCGCGACGACCCCCGCCTCTGGGAGAGAATTCTGGTCGGCGACACGGATTTTCACGTCGTCGAATGCGACCACCATTCGATCGTGCGCGAACCGCACATCGGTGTGGTGGTCGACGCCATCACCGCAGCGCTGAATGAGGTCTATCGGCCGTAAGCCGGTCAGGGAGCCTCAGCGTTCGTCGGTGAAGACCGGGGGCCGCTTCTCGGCGCGGGCCGCGACGGCCTCCTCGAAGTTCGCCGTCAGCAGGCGCACATACAGCTGTCCGAGGCCCTCGGCCTGCATGTGCCCCTCGAGGCTCGAAGCGTCCAGTCCGCTCCACAGGGTGCGTTTGGTCAACTCGGTCCCGGGCCGGGAGAACGCCGCGATGCGCCCGGCCATTTCGTAACAGGTGTCGAGCAACTGGCCGCCGGGCACCGACCGCGAGACCAATCCGATCCGCTGCGCCTCGTCGGCGTCGACATCACGGCCCGTCAGCATGATCTCGAACGCCCGCGACGCACCGATCGCCCGCGGCAACAGATAGGACAAGCCCAGCTCGCTCGCGGTCAGCCCGTTGTTGATGCCCGCCGCCCGAAAGTAGGCGCCGTCGGCGGCAACCCGGATGTCGCAGGCCAGCGCTAGGCACAGTCCCCCGCCGATCGCGGCGCCGTTGACCGCCGCGATCACCGGCTGATGCAACCGGCGCAGCGCCAGGATCACATCGTCCAACAGTTCCATCGAGCGCAAGGCGTACGTCGGCCTGGTCAGCCCGTCCACATGCGGCACTGAGCCCGCCGACTTGTGGTCGGCCCCCGATGAGAAGCCGCGGCCGGCACCCGTCAAAACCACCACGCGTACGGAGTTGTCGTAGCGCAGCTCTTCGAGTGCGCGCTTGAGCGGAACCATGACATCGAACGCCATCGAGTTCATCCGCTCAGGCCGATTCAAAGTCACCAGGGCGATGTCCGGCCGGGAACGATCGACGAGGACGAAGTGGTTGTCGTCAGTCACGGACAAGCACGTTATCGCGCCGTCCCGCTCAGACGGCAGTGAAGCAAACCAATCTGGGTGTCAGCCCTGCTGGGCGTCATCCTGAGCGGCGATGGCCGCGTCGATGTCGAATTCCTTGATCTTCTGGACCAGGTCCTCCAGTGCGGCAGGCGGCAGCGCCCCGGCCTGGTTGAAAACCAATTTGCCCTTCTTGAACGCCATCAACGTCGGGATCGACCGAATGTCGGCGGCCGCGGCAAGCGCCTGCTCGGCTTCGGTGTCCACTTTGGCGTGAATGACGTCCGGGTGCTTCTCGGAAGATGCCGCGAATGTCGGCGCGAACGCACGACACGGCCCGCACCACGACGCCCAGAAATCCACCAGCACGATGTCGTTGTCGTTGATGGTGTCGTTGAACTGTTCTGCGGTGATGTCTTGCGTACTCACACTTGTCCTAACGCCGGGGTGGGACGGGCTGTTCCCCACCGTAGGGTCACAACAGGCTGGTTAGCGCTGTTTCGGCGGGGGTACCCCACGCCACCCGGGGCCAACCACTCACTGAAAGTCCTTGAATGCGTTGAGCAGACGGCCGCGGAATCCCGGGTCGATTTCGTCGTCGGGAATCCGGCCCACGGTGCGCACGGTCTCGCGAAACTGCTGCAGATAGCGCTCGCAGCCGTCGCACTCCAGCAGGTGCATGTCGAAACGCGCACGGGTGTCGGGATCGAGCGCACCGTCGAGATAAGCCGTGACCAGCTCGACGAGTTCATTGCAGTCCATCGCTATGACACCTCCTGCAGATAGTCCTCGAGCGCCTGCCGCACGGCGGCTCGCCCGCGGTGCAGCAGGACCCGTTGGTTGGCGACCGTGAGGTCGAGCAGCTGGCAGACCTCTGCCGAGTCGAAGCCGAGCATGTCACGCAACGTCACCACCATGCGCTGTCGCTCGGGCAGCTTCTCCAACTCGCGGCGTGCGAGTTCGATGAGCTCGGTGCCGAGCACCGACCCCTCTGGGGTTTCCGGAAACGCCGCAGGCTGCGCGTCTGCTTTCCAGTGCCCGGGCCATGGATCCGAACCGGTGCGGAATCGCGCCGGATCGACAGTTGTGCCGGTGAACGCCGCTATGGCCGCGTCGGCGTCGCGTCGTTCCCGTACGCCGCGGGTTTTGGCGATGTTGATCATCACCGTGAACAGCCACGTGCGCAGCGATGATCGGCCCTCGAATTTCCCGATGCCCTTGATCAATGCGATCCATGCCTCCTGCACCACCTCTTCGGCGATCTCAGCACTGGGCACGTAGCCGCGGGCGACCCGCAGCATGGCGGGCGCGTGCTGATCGACCAGCATCGCGAAAGCAGACTCGTCGCCATTGCGCAGCGCTTGAATCAGTGCCGTCTCGTCTACCGTCGCGACCATCGCCGATCCTCTCCGGGGTCTGACGACTGCTCAGTGCATGGAACTGTCCGAAGCGTTACACACTTTTTCCGATGGATTTCTCGAACCAATGATTCGCGTACGGTTCGTCGCTGAACGGCGCGACCTCGCGATAGCCACATGTGCGGTACAGGTTGAGCGCCTCGGTGAGCGCGGCGTTGGTGTCGAGGCGCACGATTCGGTCGCCGTGGTCGCGGGCCCTGGACTCGAGTTCCGACAGCATGCGCCTGCCGAGACCGATTCCGCGCGCATTCGGCGCGACCCACATCCGCTTGACCAGTGCAACCGCGTCGGGATACCAGATCAGCGCGCCGCAGCCGACCGGTTGCCCGTGCAGGGACGCGACGAGCAGCAGGCCCGCAGGTGCCGTCATCTCCTCGTCGGCGACGGGGCTGGCCGCGGGGTCGTAGCCGGCCGGGAAGCGCTGCGCCAATTCCGCGAAGTAGGTGTTGAGGCAGAACCGGGCATCGGCGTCGCGCGGATCGGATACGGCGATACGCACGGTCGATGCGGTGAGCAGCCGCTCGACTTCTGCCATCGCGTGCACAAGCCGACTCTGCTGGGTTGCCGTGAGCGGGGTGAGAATCGCCGTCGCAGCGTCGTCGGAACGTGTGTTGAGCATCGCGAGCTCGCTTTGCCCCGCATCGGTCAGCCGGGCTGTGCGCACCCGCCGATCGCCGGCTTGGCGTTCCACCGCGATCAGCCCCTCGCGCTGCAACGCACGCAAGAGCCGGCTCAGGTAACCGGAGTCCAGATCGAGCCGAGACCGGAGATCGCGGACATCGCAGCCGTCCGCGCCGATCTCCCACAACACGCGATCTTGGCCGAGCGATCGGCCGCTGGCCAGGTAGTTCTCGTACAACACCCCGGCGCGCTGCGTCACGGTCCGGTTGAACCTGCGCACCTGCGCGATCATGTCCGACGACATTCTCTGACCTTAGTCAGATAACCGGTTGGGTACACCAAGGACCGTGATATCGGTTGGTATCCCTGGAGGGAGTCGGACCCACAACCACTGGATTCCGAATCCAGCGCCTCTTCCAATTGGGCTACCGGGATTTGGGGCGGCCGGAGGGACTCGAACCCATCGACTGTGGCGTCACAGACCACTGTGTTGCCGTTACACCACGACCGCCATGGACAACCCGGTGAGGCAGGCGGGCAATTGACTGCTTGCGCCCGCCCACCGAGCTGTCAGACCGCTACGAGCGCCGGCGCATGACCGAAGACGTCGGGCTGCTTGGGCTCGAACGGCTCACGCATCATCGGCATTCCGGCCTCGGCCGGCGTCCGGTCACCCTTACGGCCGTTGCACGGCTGGCATGCCGCGACCAGGTTGAGCCAGTGATCCGACCCGCCGCGGCTACGGGGCAGGACGTGATCGACGGTGTCGGCCCGCCCGCCGCAGTAGACGCAGGTGTGGCGATCCCGGCGAAGCACCCCCACGCGAGTCGCCCGATCGGTCGGCCGGTACGGGATGTGCACGTACTCACGTAGCGCTATCGACATCGGCAGCTCGATCACCAGCGACGGGCTGTGGATGTGTACCGCCGGGTTGTGCGTGTCGATGACGTACACCGCATCCCGCAGGATGAGCTGCACGGCCTCCTGCCACGGAATTCGAGACAGCACACGGTAATCGGCGTTGTATACGTCGACGGTCAGTTCCTTCATCACGGTGTGCCTCCTCTCGGTCTCCGGTGCGCTGCCCTGGACGGCAGACTTTGTGGCGCAACACGATTCGGCTTTATGCTGCTATGTCGATCGTGTGCCGTAAAGCGAAATATCCCGCGACATTCGCTGATGTACAAAGCAATTGGGCACAACACGGCAGCGGAACGTCAGCCGACGTACCTAGCAGGGCAAACAGAGTTATTGAGATATGTACGAGATTTTTCGAGGGAGCCCGACTTGCGCTCGGCCGCAACCACGCACGACAACGCGGCCGCGGATGAACTGTGCATCCCGGCCGGCAAACGACAATCGCGCGTCACGAACATGCCGTGACGGTAGCACTCGGACGTGTTGCTCCCCACCGGTTTTTCCGTCGAGCGTGGGGGCCATGCACGCGAAACCGCAGTCGTGGGTACATGACCCCCACGCTGGGGCGAGTGCCCCGTTCAAGAAACCCGCTGATGCGGTCGTCCCGACTCGAACCGCCAGATCGCGTGATCGAGCGCGATTGCGTTCCATCCCGCCGCTTCGGCCACACCGCGAACCAACTCCGCCGCACGCGCGGCTTCGACCGTGCCGATCTCACGCGCGACATAGCCGACCACCACCGGGCCGGCGCTCGCCCCGGGCAACTGGGCGAGCTTCAACGCATAGTCCCACGTCAGGCCCGAGCGTTGTCCCGGTGCCGTGCACCAGGCCGCCCTGGCCTGCACGCGGCGTTCGTCGTCGGCGACAACAGTTCGAAGGTCGTCGGTCGTGTCGATGCCCATGGCCGCGAGCGCTTCGGCCACGTCGGTGATGGCCACGGCCTTCAACGGCGCGTTCGCCGCGCTGGACGTGGGTCGGCGGTTGCCGATGTGCGCGGCCCATGGATCGGGGCCACCGAGTTCGCGCACTGTGGCCAGAAGTTCGGTGAGACCGTCCGATTCGGCGTCGCCGTCTTGCGCAGTACGGTAATCCCGATACCGCGCGATCACCTTCTCGACGGTCACATACCGCGCCCCGGTCGAGTAGATCGCGTCAATCACGCACAGCGCCAAAGAATTTGGATACCCGATCGGACTGAACCACAGTTCGGGGTCGCCGAGGTCACGCTCGCATGCGGTGTGCAACAGGTCGATGTCGGTCGGCATTGCAGTACTCCTCTGATCGTGCGGCGACTTCGACTGTCGCCGTCGAGCAGGAAGCTAGTGACGCGACCCGACAGAGCGGCCCCGCAACAGTGCCGAAATCGGCAGTTATCCACAGGCGCGATCGACGTTCGCAAGCAATTGAGTCTGACGCTTGGGCCACCAGAAGACCTCGAGCAGCAACAACGCCAGGTATATGAACGACACCACGGCGTTGCCAATCGAACCGAACACCGCATCCCACACCGCTGTCGCCACGGCGACGCCCAGGACGAACAACAGCAGCCACCGCAGGGGCCGGGCCGCTTGGACAGCCGCGTGCATCCCCCGCCGATAGTCGACCGCGGCGTCGACAAGCCGCGGATCGTCGATGCGGTCACCCCGGCGTGCCGCACCGACCAGCGCGACCCGTTGGGCCCCGTCGATGTGTTTCGCCATGGGCCAGTACCGCGCCATCCGCAACGGCATCCAGGTGCCGTAGAAAAGTCCGACGATGACGAAGACCAACGCGCCTGCGAGGAAGAAGCCCGAATCAAGCCACGCAAGCACACCCAGACACAGACCGACACTGAGACCCGTGATCAGCGCGCGGTAGACGAAGCCGCCTCGCCAGACGAAGGCCGGGATCGTCACCACCCGGCCATTGTGACGGGTCTACTGACCGCTAGACGGTGAAACCGAGCGCCCTCAGCTGTTCGCGACCGTCGTCGGTGATCTTGTCCGGGCCCCACGGCGGGTTCCACACCCAGTTGATCTTGATCTCGTTCACCAGGCCGGCGCCCACGAGTGCGGTGCGCGACTGATCTTCGATCACGTCGGTCAGCGGGCACGCCGCCGAGGTCAGCGTCATGTCGATGAGCGCAACAGTTCCGGCGTCGCCCTGCTCGACGTTCAGCCCGTACACCAGCCCGAGATCGACGACGTTGATGCCCAGCTCGGGGTCCACCACATCGCGCATGGCCTCCTCGACGTCGGCCAGCAGTTCCTGATCAGGCGCTTCGGTGTCGCTCATCGTCGGTCTCCTCACTGGCTTGCGCCAACGCATCTTTGAAAGCCATCCACCCCAGCAACGCGCACTTCACCCGCGCCGGGTACTTCGCGACACCAGCGAATGCGATGCCGTCTCCGAGTACATCTTCGTCCCCCTCGACGTTGCCGCGCGAGGAAATCATCTCGGTGAATGCGGCGACGGTCTTGAGTGCGTCGCCGACACTCTGGCCGATCACCTGATCGGTGAGCACGGACGTGGCCGCCTGGCTGATCGAACAACCCTGACCGTCGTAGGAGACGTCGTTGACCGTCTCGCCGTCGTCGGACAGCGCGACCCGCAACGTCACCTCGTCACCACAGGTCGGATTGACGTGGTACACCTCGGCGCCGAACGGCTCCCGCAGCCCTCGGTGATGTGGATGCTTGTAGTGGTCCAGGATCACTTCCTGGTACATCTGGTCCATTCTCACGAAAAGAACTCCACGGCCCGTTTGACACCCGCGACCATCCGGTCGACCTCGTCGAGCGTGTTGTACACCGCGAACGACGCGCGTGCGGTCGCGGCGATGCCGAACCGGCGGTGCAGCGGCCAGGCGCAATGATGCCCGACCCGCACGGCGACGCCTTCGTCGTCGAGGACCTGCCCGACATCATGCGCGTGGACACCGTCGAGCACGAAACTCACCGGCGATCCCCGATGCTCCAGCGACCGCGGCCCGATGATGCGCACGCCCGGCACGCCCTCCAAGCCCTCCAGCGCGGCGCCGACGAGCGCGGCCTCGTGCGCCTCTACCGAGGCCATGCCGAGATCGGTCAAATATCGCGCGGCCGCGGCCAATCCGACCACCTGCGACGTCATGGGTGTGCCCGCTTCGAAGCGTTGCGGTGCGGGCGCGTAGGTTGTCTTCTCCATCGTGACGGTCTCGATCATGGACCCGCCGGTGATGAACGGCGGCATCGCGTTGAGCAACTCGCGGCGCCCATAGAGGACGCCGATCCCGGTGGGGCCCAACATCTTGTGCCCGGAGAACGCGGCGAAGTCGACATCGAGCGCATGGAAGTCGACAGGCTGGTGAGGCACCGACTGGCAGGCGTCGAGCAGCGTGAGGGCGCCGACCGCCCTGGCCCGCGCGACGAGCTCGGCCACCGGGGCGATCGCGCCGGTGACATTCGAATGATGGCTGAACGCCACCACTTTCACCCGCTCGTCGAGCTGCAGCGAATCCAGGTCGATGCGGCCCTCCTGATCCCCATCGGCGGAGACGCCGTACCAACGCAGCGTCGCACCAGTACGCTCCGCGAGCTCCTGCCACGGAATCAGGTTCGCGTGATGCTCGAGTTCGGTGGTGACGATGACGTCGCCGGGCCCGACGGCCCGGTCAAACCTCTTGTCCCCCAGGACATATGACACCAGGTTGATGGCCTCGGTGGCATTCTTGGTGAACACGAGCTCGTCGGTATCGGCGCCCACGAAGGCCGCGATGTCCGCGCGGCCCTGCTCGTAGGCGTCGGTGGATTCCTCCATGAGCTGGTGCGCGCCGCGGTGCACGGCGCCGTTCGACGTGAGAAGGAAGTTGCGCTCGGCGTCCAGCACCTGCAGCGGTTTCTGCGATGTCGCGCCGGAATCGAGGTATGCCAGCTGGTTTCCGCTGCGCATCACCCGGTTGAGGATCGGGAAGTCGGCCCTGATCCTGGTGAGATCGAGAGTCTGCGCAGATGCAGTCATGTCACGCTCCGACGGCTTGTGTGAAGCGCACGTATCCGTTCTCTTCGAGTTCGTCGGCGAGTTCCGGGCCGCCGGATTCGACGATCCGGCCACCGACGAACACGTGCACGAACTGCGGGCGGATGTAGCGCAGGATCCGGGTGTAGTGCGTGATCAGCAGAATGCCGCCGTGGGTGTCCTCGGAATAGCGATTGACGCCTTCACTGACCACCCGCAGCGCATCGACGTCGAGGCCGGAGTCGGTCTCGTCGAGAATCGCGATCTTGGGCTTGAGCAGTGACAGCTGCAGGATCTCGTGGCGCTTCTTCTCACCGCCGGAGAACCCTTCGTTGACACTGCGCTCCCCGAACGCCGGGTCGATCTCGAGTTCGTCCATCGCGGCCTTGACTTCCTTGACCCAGTGCCGCAGCTTCGGTGCCTCACCACGCACCGCGGTAGCCGCCGTGCGCAGGAAGTTCGACATCGAGACACCGGGCACCTCGACCGGGTACTGCATCGCCAGGAACAGACCGGCACGCGCGCGCTCGTCGATCGACATCTCCAGGACGTCCTGCCCGTCAAGCGTGATCGACCCCGACGTCACGGTGTACTTCGGGTGGCCGGCCACCGCGTAGGACAGCGTGGACTTACCGGATCCGTTGGGGCCCATCAACGCGTGGGTCTCCCCCGAGTTCACGGTGAGGTCGACACCCTTGAGGATCGGGATGTCGGTCCCGTCCTCGGCGGATGCGACGCTGACGTGGAGGTCCTTGATTTCGAGTGTGCTCATCAGTGCTTGATTCCTTCGGTTAGCGCAAGTTCGTGTTCGATGGCCTCGGTGAGGCGGTCGCGGACGGAGGGCACGGCGATCTTCTGGATCAGCTCGCCGAAGAACCCGCGCACCACAAGTCGCCGGGCCTGGTCCTCGGGGATACCCCGGGCCTGGAGGTAGAACAGCTGCTCGTCGTCGAAACGGCCCGTCGCGCTGGCGTGTCCGGCGCCGACGATCTCCCCGGTCTCGATCTCGAGGTTGGGCACCGAGTCGGCCCGCGCCCCGTCGGTCAGCACCAGATTGCGGTTGACCTCGTAGGTGTCGGTGCCGGTGGCCTCGGCGCGGATCAGCACATCGCCCACCCACACGGTGTGGGTGTCGGGCTTGTCCGTATCGGGATCGCCTTGCAGCGCACCCTTGTACGTCACATGGGAGCGGCAGTTCGGCTGGGCGTGGTCGACCAGCAGCCGCGATTCGAAGTGCTGGCCGTCGTCGGCGAAGTACAGGCCGAGCAGCTCGGCGTCGCCGCCAGGAGCGCAGAACCGCACGCGGCCGGTCAACCGCGCGACGTCACCGCCGAGCGTCACCGCGAAATGGCGCAACACCGCATCCTTGCCCAGCGTGGCGTGGTGCATGCTGACGTGCACGGCGTCGTCCGCCCAGTCGGCGATCGACACGACCTTGAGCTGCGCCGCGTCGCCGATCACGAACTCGACGTTGTCGGCATAGGTTCCGCTGCCGCGCTGGTCGATGACCACCACGGCCTCGGCCAGCTCGTCGACCCGGATCTGCAGGTGACCATAAGCCGTGGCGTCCGCACCGGGGCCGCTGATGGTGATCTCGATGGGCTCTTCGACCTGGGTATTGCGGCCGACCGTGACGATCGTCGCGTGCCCGAACGACGAATATGCCTGAGCGGCAATCCGATCGGCGGGCACTCCGCCCTGCCCGAGGCGGTCGTCGCCGCGCTCCACGGTCTCGACCGTGACACCGGGACGCTCCGACACCTCGATCAGCGCGCTGCCCGTCACGGGCGCCGAGCCGTTGTGCAGGCCACGCAGCCGCTTCAGCGGGGTGAACCGCCACAGCTCATCTCGACCGCCGGGCACCTCGAAGGCGTCGACGTCGAACGATGTGAACAGCTCGCCCTTGTTGGTTCCCTCGACGGCAGTAGTTAGCTCGCCCACTTAACCGACCGCACCTTCCATCTGAAGCTCGATGAGCCGGTTCAATTCGAGCGCGTACTCCATCGGCAGTTCCTTGGCGATGGGCTCGACGAAGCCGCGCACCACCATCGCCATGGCCTCGTCCTCGGTCAGGCCGCGGCTCATCAGGTAGAACAACTGATCCTCGCTGACCTTGGACACCGTCGCCTCGTGACCCATCGTCACGTCGTCCTCGCGGATGTCGACGTAGGGATAGGTGTCGCTGCGGCTGATGGTGTCCACAAGCAGCGCATCGCATTTGACGCTGGACCGCGAGCCGTGTGCGCCCTTGTTCACCTGGATCAGGCCACGGTAGGACGCGCGGCCACCACCGCGTGCGACCGACTTGGACACGATGTTGCTCGACGTGTTCGGCGCCAAGTGCAGCATCTTCGCACCGGTGTCCTGGTGCTGACCCTCGCCGGCGAACGCGACCGAGAGCACCTCGCCCTTGGCGTGCTCACCGGTCATCCACACGGCCGGGTACTTCATCGTGACCTTGGAGCCGATGTTGCCGTCGATCCACTCCATGGTGGCGCCCGCCTCGGCCCTGGCGCGCTTGGTCACCAGGTTGAAGACGTTGTTCGACCAGTTCTGGATGGTCGTGTACCGGCACCGACCACCGGGCTTGACGATGATCTCGACGACGGCGGAGTGCAGCGAGTCGCTCTTGTAGATCGGTGCCGTACAACCCTCGACGTAGTGCACGTACGCACCTTCGTCGACGATGATCAGGGTCCGCTCGAACTGGCCCATGTTCTCGGTGTTGATCCGGAAGTAGGCCTGCAGCGGAATGTCGACGTGCACGCCCGGCGGCACGTAGATGAACGAGCCACCCGACCACACCGCGGTGTTGAGTGCGGAGAACTTGTTGTCGCCGGCCGGGATCACGGTGCCGAAGTACTGCTTGAAGATCTCGGGGTGTTCGCGCAGACCCGAGTCGGTGTCGAGGAAGATGACGCCCTGCGCCTCGAGGTCCTCGCGGATCTGGTGGTAGACGACCTCGGACTCGTACTGCGCCGCCACGCCCGCGACCAGGCGCTGCTTCTCCGCCTCGGGGATGCCGAGCCGGTCGTAGGTGTTGCGGATGTCCTCGGGCAGGTCCTCCCATGAGGCCGCCTGCTTCTCGGTCGACCGCACGAAGTACTTGATGTTGTCGAAGTCGATGCCTTCGAGGTTGGAACCCCAGTTCGGCATGGGCTTCTTGTCGAACGTGCGCAGCGCCTTGAGCCGGATATCGAGCATCCATTCGGGCTCGTTCTTCTTGGCCGAGATGTCACGCACGACAGCCTCGGACAGGCCACGCTGCGCGCTCGCGCCCGCGGCGTCGGAGTCCGACCAGCCGTAGCCGTAGTTGCCCAGCGAGGCGATCGTCTCTTCCTGGGTAAGTGGCGTATCGGGCGTGATGGTCATTTCGCCGCTCCTTGATTGATTGCAGTGGTCGTTCGGGGGCGGGCTGTTCCCCGAACATCTGTCGAGTTGTCTGTGTCGAGTGGTACGTGGGTGGTACAGGCGCAATCGCCGTTGACGATGGTGGCCAGGCGCTGCACGTGCGTGCCGAGGATCTCGGCGAACGCCTCACTCTCCGTCTCGCACAGCTCCGGGAACTCCTCGGCGACGTGCGATATCGGACAGTGGTGTTGGCAGATCTGCACACCGTGGACCGGTCCGCCCACCGGCGTCGTCGTGGTCGCATACCCGGCCTTGGTCAAGGCGTCGGCCACGCGGTCGGCAGTCTCTGCAACGTCATCGGACCCGGCGGTTACTCCCGAGAGAATCGTGTCGATGCGGCGGCGTGCGAACGTCCGGACGGCATCTTTTCCGCCGATCTCCCGCAGCTGCCGGATCGCGGCGACTGCCAGGTCGTCGTAGGTGTGGCCGAGCTTCGCCCGTCCCGCCGCCGTCAGCCGGTAGCGTTTCGCCGGCCGGCCACGGCCATTGTGCTGCCACGCCGCGGCCGCGCTGGCCTGCGCGTCACCGGCGTCGATCAGCGCATCGAGGTGGCGGCGCACGCCTGCTGCGGAGATTCCGAGCCGCTCACCGATCTGACCGGCGGTGATCGGGCCTTCCAGCAGCAACTGGATGATGCTGCGCCGGGTTTGCCCGTCGGAAACGGGTACGACTTCGCCGGCGGGAGCCGGCAAACCGGCCGCAGCCGTGCTCGTGGTCCCTCGGCTTAATTTCACAACACCATTGTGACGGAATTCCGTGAACGGTTCTAGCAAGGGCACCCTTACGTGACGGGGGCCACCCTTGCCTCGCGGGAGCGCCCTTCACCGACGGCTACGCTGCTGGGATGGCCAGCCGCCTGTCGTCCTTCAGCTCGTCGATTGCCCGGTGGCACGGCGATGAACGCACGGTCGGGTCACCTCTCAACGATGCCGAAGTCATCGCCCTGCGCCGAACGCGGCTGTTCGGGGCCACCGGAACAGTGCTGATGGCAATCGGCGCCCTCGGGGCCGGAGCCCGTCCAGTCGTGCAGGATCCAACCTTCGGCGTGCGGCTGCTCAATCTGCCGTCGCGCATCCAGACGGTGTCGCTGACCATGACGACCACCGGCGCCGTCATGATGGCGCTGGCGTGGCTCATGCTCGGGCGGTTCGCGCTCGGTTCCCGGCGAATGTCGCGCAGCCAGCTGGACCGGACGCTGCTGCTGTGGGCGATACCGCTTTTGCTGGCGCCGCCGATGTACAGCCGCGACGTCTACTCGTACCTCGCGCAGAGCGAGATCGCGCTGATCGGCCTCGATCCCTATCGGGTCGGCCCGGCCACCGGGCTGGGCCTGGATCACGTGTTCACGCTTTCGGTGCCGAATCTGTGGCGTGAGACGCCTGCACCCTACGGCCCCCTCTTCTTGTGGATCGGCCAGGGCATATCGGCGTTGACCGGCGAGAACATCGTGGCCGCGGTGCTGTGTCACCGACTGGTCGTGCTGGCCGGTGTCGGGCTGATCGTGTGGGCGACGCCGCGGCTGGCGCGGCGCTGCGGGGTCGCCGAGGTGAGCGCACTGTGGCTCGGTGCGTGCAATCCGCTGCTGTTCATGCACCTGGTCGCGGGCATCCACAACGAGGCCCTCATGCTCGGCTTGATGCTGGCCGGTACCGAGTTCGCATTGCGCGGAATCGACGCCGCCCAGCCTCTCCTGCCCCGCCCGCTCGCGTGGCCGAACACCCGTGCCGACTGGGCGCGCTGGCTGCCGATGGCGACGCTGGTACTCGGCGCCGTGCTCATCGCGATGTCGTCGCAAGTCAAGCTGCCCTCGCTGCTGGCATTGGGATTCGTCGCCATGGCGCTGGCCTGGCGCTGGGGCGGCACGCTCAAAGCTTTCCTGCTGGCCGGGACGTCACTGGGCACACTGTCGCTCGCGGTCATGGCGGTGATCGGCTGGGCCAGCGGACTCGGCTTCGGTTGGCTCTTCACGCTCGGCACCGCCAACGTCGTACGCAGCTGGATGTCCCCGCCGACGCTGCTTGCGCTCGGTACCGGTCAGGTCGGGATCCTGCTCGGACTCGGCGATCACACGACCGCGGTACTCGGGCTTACCCGTGCGATCGGCGTGTTCATGATCTCGATCCTGGTCACCTGGCTGCTGTTCGCGGTGTTGCGCGGCCGCCTGCACCCCGTCGGCGGACTGGGTGTCGCGCTCGGCGGCACCGTGCTGCTGTTCCCGGTGGTGCAGCCCTGGTACCTGCTGTGGGCGATCATCCCGCTTGCCGCGTGGGCCACCCGACCCGGCTTCCGCGGCGCGACCATCGCGATCACGCTCGTGGTCGGCATCTTCGGGCCGACCGCGAACGGAGACCGCTTCACGCTCTTTCAGATCGTCATGGCGACCCTGGCCAGCTCCCTCATCGTGCTGATACTCATCGGGCTGACCTACCGGCGACTGCCGTGGCGTGCGTCACCCGAGACGTCGACAAGCCCACCGGCGGCACGAACTGAACACCGCGACGCCTACGCTGAATCCCCGTGACCTCGTCCGACCCTGCCTCTCGCGGCGATACCCCCGTGCTGCTCCGCGGCGTCACCAAGCAGTACGGGTCGACGACGGCCGTATCCGGGCTCGACCTCGAGGTCCGTCGGGCCGAGGTGCTGGCGCTGCTCGGCCCGAACGGCGCAGGCAAGACCACGACCGTCGAGATGTGCGAGGGGTTCATCCGCGCCGACGCAGGCAGCATCGAGATCCTCGGCCTCGACCCGGTCACCGACAACGCCCGCCTGCGTGAACGGATCGGCGTGATGCTGCAGGGCGGTGGCGGCTACCCCGCTGCGCGTGCAGGCGAAATGCTCGATCTGGTCGCGTCGTATGCGGCCAATCCCCTTGACCCGGCCTGGTTGATGGACACGCTCGGCCTGACCGAGTCCGCACGGACGACCTATCGTCGGCTGTCCGGCGGACAGCAACAGCGGCTGGCACTCGCGTGTGCCGTCGTCGGCCGGCCCGAGCTGGTGTTCCTCGACGAGCCCACCGCCGGCATGGACGCGCACGCGCGAATCGTGGTGTGGGAGTTGATCGAATCGCTGCGCCGCGACGGTGTCACGGTCGTGCTCACCACGCATCAGCTGACCGAGGCCGAGCAGCTCGCGGATCGGATCGTGATCATCGATCACGGTGTCGCCGTGGCCACCGGCACGCCCGCCGAGCTCATGCGCAGCGGGGCCGAGAACCAACTGCGGTTCAGTGCGCCACGCAAACTCGATCTGACGCTGCTCATCTCGGCGTTGCCCGAGGACTACAAGGCAACCGAGACGGCACCCGGCGAGTACCTGATCGAGGGACACATCGATCCGCAGGTGCTGGCGACCGTGACGGCGTGGTGTGCGCGGCTCAACGTCCTCGCGACGGACATGCGCGTCGAACAACGCAGTCTGGAAGACGTGTTCCTCGACCTGACCGGACGGGAGCTGCGGCCGTGACCGAACCGACGATGGCAACCAATCGATTCGCGCCGGGCACCTTCACGCCCGATCCCCGGCCAGCCACGGTGCAGAAGATGCTGGCCGCACAGTTCGGCCTGGAACTACGCCTCCTGCTGCGCAACGGTGAGCAGCTGCTGCTGACCATGTTCATCCCGATCACCTTGCTCATCGGCCTGACGCTGCTGCCGCTCGGCTCGTTCGGTGAGGACCGCGCGGGCACGTTCACGCCCGCGATCATGGCTCTGGCGGTCATCTCGACGGCGTTCACCGGCCAGGCGATCGCCGTTGCGTTCGATCGCCGTTACGGCGCGCTGAAACGCCTTGGCGCCACCGCACTTCCGGTGTGGGGAATCATCGCCGGGAAGTCGCTCGCGGTGGTCGCGGTGGTTTTCCTGCAGGCGATCCTGCTCGGCGCGATCGGTGTGGCCCTTGGCTGGCGGCCGCCGTTGGCCGGGCTTGCGCTCGGCGCCGTCATCATCGCACTCGGCACCGCAGGATTCGCCGCACTGGGACTGCTGCTGGGCGGCACGTTGCGGTCCGAAATCGTGCTCGCGCTCGCCAACCTGCTGTGGTTCGTATTCGCCGGACTCGGTGCGCTGACGCTCGAGGGCCAGGGCGGACAGGCGATCCCCACCGCGGTGGCCTGGGCCGCCCGGTTGACCCCGTCGGGCGCGCTCACCGAGTCGCTGACGCAGGCGATGACACTGTCGGTGGACTGGTTCGGCCTGGCCGTGCTGGCCGTGTGGGGTGCGGTGGCCGCGGTCTGCGCGCTGCGCTGGTTCCGCTTCACCTGACCCGCGGGAGAGGCAGCCCTACTACAACCTGTAGTTCGACGTCATCTACGATCAGGCCGTGCCCGTCGGACGACTTTTCCTGCGTCTGGTCGACCTGCTGCCCATGCCCAGTCTCCGGGTCCAGCGGATCATCGCGTTCCTCGTGATCCTGACCCAGGGCGGTATCGCGGTCACCGGCGCGATCGTCCGGGTCACCGCATCCGGCCTGGGCTGCCCGACCTGGCCACAGTGCTTCCCGGGCAGCTTCACCCCGGTACCGCACGCCGAGGTCGCGGTCGTGCACCAGGTCGTCGAGTTCGGCAACCGCATGATCACGTTCCTGGTGGTGCTCACCGCCGCGGCCGCGGTACTGGCCGTGACCCGGGCCAGGCGCCGTCGCGAAGTGCTGATCTACGCCTGGCTGATGCCTGCCTCGACCGTGGTGCAGGCGGTCATCGGCGGCATCACCGTGTTGACCGGATTGTTGTGGTGGACGGTGGCCATCCACCTGCTGGCCTCGATGGCGATGGTGTGGCTCGCGGTGCTGCTATACGTCAAAGTGGGCGAACCGGATTCGGGTGTGCCGGTCCACCGGTCGCCGAAGCCGTTGCGTCAACTGACGGCGCTGTCCGGCGTCGCCCTTGCGGCCGTCCTGGTGACGGGCACCCTCGTGACCGGTGCGGGCCCGCACGCCGGCGACAAGAGCCTCGATCGGGTGATACCGCGCCTGGAAGTCGAGATCCTCACCCTCGTGCACATGCACTCATCGCTTCTGGTCGCGTATCTGTCGCTCGTCGTGGCGCTCGGATTCGGGCTCGCGGCGGTCCGCGCCGCGCGACCGGTCATGGTGCGCCTCGGTGTGCTCGTCGCCCTGGTGTGCGCGCAGGGCCTCGTCGGTGCCGTGCAGTTCTTCACCGGTGTACCGGCGGCTCTCGTCGCGGTGCACGTCGCGGGCGCTGCGCTGTGCACGGCGGCCACCGCCGCGCTGTGGGCGTCGATGCGTGAGCGTCGCCCCGCGGACACTGTTGCGTGATCACAACGAGACCGACACATCGCGCAATAACCTGTGATTGATGTGAGCAATTCACAGAAGTGCCCTAAGCTGTCCACATGGCCCCAGGGTTGAGCGCGCACGCCCGCCGGGCGGCGATCGCCACCCGCATCCACACCGACCGCGAAGTGGACTTCACGTCGCTGGCAGACGAGTTCGGCGTCTCCGCGATGACGATCCGCCGCGACATCGAACGGCTTGAGGACCAGGGCATCGCCCGCCGCGTGCTCGGCGGTGCGATCGCATTCGGCGGTAAATCGACCGAGCCGTCGTTCGCCTCGCGCGCCGCCGAATCCGCCGACGAGAAACTACATATCGCCCGCGCGGTAGCCGACCTACTGACCCCACAGGAGACGGTGATACTCGACAGCGGCAGCACCGTGCTGGCCGTGGCGCGTGCACTCAAGGGCCGAGACCTCGGCTTGACCGTGATCACGCCAAGCGTGCTCGTCGCCGTCGAACTCGCCGACGAGCCCGACACCACGATCCTGCTGACCGGCGGCAAGGTGCGCCCCGGCGAGCTGAGTCTGATCGGCGCCGAGGCCGAGGACTTCTACCTGCGCTACAACTGCGACACCTATGTCATGGGTATCGCCGGCGTGGACGGCAGGCGCGGCGCCTCGGAGTACCACCGCGAGGAAGGCAATGTGAAACAGGCCGCGATGCGGTCGGCAGACCGGGTCATCGTCGCGGCCGACGCCACGAAACTCGGCCGCGTGCAGCTGATCAACGTCGCACCGGTGTCGGACATCTCGGTTCTGGTGACCGACGGATCGCCGACACATCCGACCGTAGCGGCACTGCGCGAAGCCGGGGTCGAAGTGCTGTGTGTCAACGCCGCCCGGTCAACTCCACCGCGCTGACACACCGCCGTCTCGGCCGGCGGGGCGCCGCACCTCGGCGCCGGCCTCCTCGGCGATCAGCGCACCCGCCGCCCAGTCGTGCACGGCGAGGTCGTCCTCGGCGAACGCGTCGAGGCTGCCCTGAGCCACCAGGCACAGGTCGATCGCCGCCGCACCAAACCGGCGCATATCGGTGTACTCGGACATGAGAGCGCCGAGTTCGCGTAGCTGACGTCTGCGGTGGCCCGGGTCGTAGGACAACCCGGTGCCGACCAGCCGCGCCGTCGTCGTCACGTGCGGTAGCGGCAACCGCTCCCGGCCAACAGCCGAATCAACAATGGCCCCAAGGTTTTTCGCCGCGCTCCACGTCGCACCGAGCGCCGGCGCCGACACCGCCCCGGCCAGCCATCGACCGTCGGTGACCGCACGCACGCCGACCGACGTCGCGAAATACGGAATACGGCGGGTGAAGTTGGTGGTGCCGTCGAGCGGGTCGATGACCCACTGCAGCGGGCCGGTACCGACCTGCTCGGCGAGCTCCTCACCGAGCACGGAATCGTCGGGGCGCGCGCTCAACAGGACCGCTCGCACCGCTTCCTCAGCTGCCCGATCGACGGCGGTGACGACGTCGCCCGCGGCGGTCTTCGTCGCGGCCGTAACCGGCTCGCCGAGCTGGCGCAGGCAGACGGCCGCGCCACGCTGTGCCGCCTCGACCGCCAGGACCCGCAGCTCCTCACTCATAGTGTCTTACGGAAATCCTTGACCACGTTCATCAATTCGGTGACGCGCGAGGCTACCGCCCGGTTCTCGAACACGCCGTCTTCTTTGAAGTACGTTCCGACGATCGCGCCGTCGGCTATGGACAGTTGGTCGGCGGCGTTGTTGGCACGCACGCCGGTGTTGACGAACACCGGCACGGCACCGGCGGCGTTCTTGACCACCTGCAGTGCCTGCGAGTCGGTCGACGCACCCGCGGTCAGCCCGGACACACAGATGGCATCCGGCCGGGTGGCGAACACCGTGGTGGCGGTGACGGAGGCGAGATCGCGGTCGGCCAGATAGACCGCCGACTCCGGAACGATGTTGAACAGCAGCTTGACCCCGTCGCCGCCGATGCGGTGGCGGTGCCGAGCGACCGCACCGACGTTGGTGTCCCACAACCCGAAATCACTCGCATAGACACCCGTGAAGATCTCGCGGACCCACTGCGCGCCGGTTGCGACCGCCAGATCGATGGACGCCCGCCCATCCCACAGCAAGTTCACGCCGTACGGAATCGAGAAGTCTGGTAGCAATTCGCCGATCACCCTGGCCATGGTGATCGCGGTGATCGGTTCGGTCTGGGTCAGATACGGCAGGCTGAACTCGTTCGAGATCATCACGCCGTCGACGCCGCCCTCCTGCAACGCCGCCAGTTCACCACGGGCACGGTCCACCACCGCACGGATGCCGGCAGCCGAATCGAAGCCGGGGTCGCCCGGCAACGCGGCCAGGTGCAGCATCGCGATCACGGGCTTTCGCACCGCGAACACCTCATCGAGCCAACTGGTCATTGGGAAGCCTCTCAGATCGTCGTCGGCAGACTGTGTCACATCAAGTGTTATCAAATCACAGTCAGACTACAGAATTTCGTGACTTTACGTGACTGTCACACATAACCTGTGAGAATCTAACAGCCACGGGGTACTGTAATGCCACCGCAGCGAGGTTGCGTGCAACCGCCACAGGCGACAGAGAAAGGACCGCATGCCGGAGTTCACGATCGGCGTCGACATCGGCACCACGGGGACCAAGACCGTGCTCGTCAATGTCGGCGAGGCGCGCATCGTCGCGCAGGCCTCCCGCGACACTCGGCTCTACGCCGACGCCCCCGGCCACGCCGAGGCAGATCCGGCGCAGTGGCTGGACAACGTGCACAGCGGAATCCGCGAGGTGCTCGCGCAGTCCGGTGTTCCCCCGCAGGAAGTGGGCGCGCTGGCGACCACAGGCATGGTTCCGGCTGTCGTACCGGTCGACCACGCCGGCTCGCCCGTCCGACGCGCCATGTTGCAGAACGACGCGCGCGCCACCACCGAGATCGAGCAGCTCAAGGCGGCATCAGACGCCGAGGCCGTGCTGGCCGCGACGGGATCGGCGATCACACAGCAGTCGGTCGCGCCCACCGCGATGTGGCTGCGCCACCACGAACCTGAGACCTGGGATGCCACTACGCATCTCGTCGGCTCATACGACTGGGTCCTGACGGCTCTCGGCGCCGCCCCGCACGTCGAGTTGAACTGGGCCGTCGAATCCGGGCTCGGCACCGTAGAGGGGGCCCGCTTCGGCCCGATGTTCGAAGCCGCCGGCCTCAACGCCGACCTGGTACCGGCGGTGCTCGCGCCCGGCACCAGGGCCGGCGAGTTGAGCCGCGACGCGGCGGAAGCCACGGGCCTGCCCGCGGGGGTGCCGCTGATCGTCGGCGGCGCCGACCACGTGCTGTCGGCGTACGCCGCCGGTGTGAACGCCGCCGGCGACTGGCTCGTGAAACTCGGCGGCGCGGGCGACATCCTGGCCGCCAGCGACACTCCGGTGATCGATGCGCGCCTGTATCTCGACGCGCACCCGGTGCCGGGTCGCTGGCTGCCCAACGGCTGCATGGCGACCAGCGGCAGCTTGATCCGGTGGTTTCAGACCCTGTCCGGCGGTGTCGACCTGCTCGCGCTCGACGACGAGGCGGCCTCCCGCGCGCCGGCCGAAGTGCTGTGTCTCCCATACTTTCTCGGCGAGAAGAGCCCGCTGCACGACCCCGATCTGCGCGGGGCGTTCGTCGGACTGGACCTGGCTCACACCCGGGCGGATATGTACCGCTCGGTACTCGAGGCCATCGCGTTCGGCTTCAAACACCACACCGAGGTGTTCACCTCGATCGGCGTGCCGCTGCAACGCGCGCTCGTCACCAACGGCGGAAGCCGCTCGGTGCTCTGGAAGCAGATCCTCGCCGACGTGCTCGACACACCGCTGTCCCCGATCCTCGGGCACCCGGGCGCGTCGCTCGGCGCCGCAGTCGTCGCGGCCGTCGGCATCGGTCTACTCGACGACTGGGACAGCACCGGCCCGTTCCGCACCCTGGGCGATCCCGTCACGCCCGATCGTCGAAACACCGACCGGTACGCGCAGGCGTACGCCGAATGGCGAACCCTCGGCGACGTACTGACCCCCGTCTCTCACCGCATCGCTCGAAAGGCCCGATCATGACCGCCCAGAACAACATCCGCACGGCCGTCGTCACCGGCGCCGGATCCGGTATCGGCCGGGCGATCGCCACCACACTGGCCGAACGCGGGTGGCGCGTGGTCGTCACCGACATCGACTCAGCGGCCGCCGAACAGACCGTCGCGGCGCTCGCGGGCGCGGGGCACGAGGCCGCCGCGCTCGACGTCACCGATCCCGCGCTCGCGAGTTCGGTGGCCGACGACGTCGCCGACCGGCTCGGCCTGCATGCGTGGATCAGCAACGCCGGCATCTCGGCCATGGCCAGGTTCGTCGACGTCTCCGCCGCTCAACTCGACCGCAGCCTCGACATCAACCTCAAGGGTGTCTTCTACTGCGGCCAGGCCGCCGCGCGGGCAATGATCCGCACGGGCGCGCACGGCACCATCGTCAACACCGCGTCGATGGCGGCCAAGCAAGGTCGCGTACCGTTCCTCGCCGACTATGTGGCGTCCAAGTTCGGCGTGCTGGGCCTGACCCAGGCGATGGCGTATGAGCTCGCCGAGCACCACATCACCGTCAACAGCGTGTGCCCCGGGTTCGTGGCCACCCCGATGCAATCCCGCGAACTGGAGTGGGAGGCCGAGCTCAGCGGGTCGACCCCGGACGGCGTGCGTCAGTCCTGGATCGACGCGACCCCGTTGGGCCGCCTGCAAACCCCCGACGACGTCGCCCGGGCGGTGGCGTTCCTGGTCTCCGAGGATGCCCGGTTCATCACCGGAGAAGCACTGTCCGTCAACGGCGGTGCCTACATGGATTGAGCCTTCCTCCCCTACCGCTCGATCCATCCCACCCGGACAAGGGAAAGTGAGAACGCATGAAAATTCCGATGTTGCGCCGGCGCCCGGCGCGGCCGAAAGCGACCCGCTGGTTGCCGGCAATCGCGATGGCCGCCGGACTCGTGCTGGCCGGTTGCGCCGGTACCGGTGGCCCCGATGAGCAGAGCGCTTCGGGACTCGGCGACATACCGACCGACACCAATGCCACCGTCCGTGTGCTGATGGAAAACGTTCCCGACACCGACATCGTGAAAAACCTTGTCGGACAGTTCAATCAGAAGTATCCGGGCATCAAGGTCCAGATCGAGACCATGACGTTCGACCAGATGCGTGACCGGTTGGTGTCGTCGTTCCAGGCCGCCGAGCCCGCCTACGACCTGATCGTGGTCGACAACCCGTGGATGGACGATTTCGCCGACGCCGGGTTCCTGGCGCCGCTGGGCGACCGCATCGCCTCGACCACCGACTACCGGCCCGACGACTTCTTCCCGTCGCTGACCGCGATCACCGACGTCGACGGAACCACCTACGGCGTGCCGTTCTACAACTACGCACTGGGCTACATCTACAACAAGCCCGATCTCGCGGCGTCCGGACAGCAGGTCCCGACCGATCTCGACGCCTTGATCGCCACGTCGCAACGACTCAAAACCCCGGACCGGGCCGGCATCGCCATGCAGCCCCAGCGTGGCTACAAGATCTTCGAGGAGTGGGCCAACTGGCTGTTCGCCGCGGGTGGGTCCATCTACGGCCAGGACGGCAAGCCGACGCTGAACACCGAACAGGCGGCCCGGGCGCTCAACGCCTACATCGATACCTACCGCACGGCAGCGCCGCCCAACAGCCTCGCGTGGGGCTTCGACGAGGCGTTCCGCTCGGTGTCCAGCGGCAAGGCCGCGTCGATGATCGGCTACAACTGGAACCTGCCCGCGCTCAACGACCCGGCAGGCGCGTCGGGTGAACGAGCCGGCCAGTACGCGCTCGCCCCGATACCTGGCGGCAAGTCCGCGCTCGGCCTGTGGAGTTGGGCGATCCCGGCCAACTCCGCGGCCGCCGACGCGGCGTGGGCATTCGTCTCCTGGGTCACCTCGCCCGATGTCGACGCACAGCGAGTCGCCGACGGCGGCGCGGTGATCCGTCAGAGTTCGCTGACCGACCAGAAAGTCCTCGCCGACGGATACGGCGCCGACTACTACAAGACAGTCGGCGAGATCCTCAAGAACGCCGAGCCGCTGAGCCAGGGCAAGGGCGGTGAGGAGATGATCCAGGCCGTGGGTACCGAACTCAACGATGCCGCCGCCGGAAACAAGAGCGTCGCCGACGCGCTGCGTGACGCCCAGGCCGCCGCGGAGCGGATCCAGCAGTGACAGAAGGGAATCCGGCGGCCACCCCCGTGAGGACGCGCAGATGAAGTTCAAGTACGGCATGCTCATGCCCCTGCTCGCCCTGTTCGGCGTGGCCGTCGGGTTCCCGCTCTGCTATGCCGCGTACCTGTCGGTCACCGACTACAAATTGACCGATCGCGAACCTCCCGGTTTCGTCGGCGCGGCGAATTTCACGAGCGCCCTGTCGAACACCGCATTCTGGGAGGCGTTCGGCACCACGGCGATCTACGTCGTGATCGCGGTGAGCGTCGAACTCGTCCTCGGCTTCTCGCTCGCGCTGGCACTGCATCAGCAGCGTTGGGCCAAGGATCTGTCCCGGGCGATCGTGCTGGCGCCGATGTTCATCACTCCCATCGCCGTCGGCCTGATCTTCCGGTTCCTGCTCAACGACCAAATCGGTGCCATCCCAGCGCTTCTGCACGCGGTCGGTGCGGACTACGACTTCTTCGGCGCCGGACGCGCGCTGCTGACGCTGGCGTTCATCGACGTCTGGCAGTGGACGCCGTTCATGGTGCTGCTGATCCTGGCGGGCCTGGAGTCGATGCCCAAGCAACCGTTGGAAGCGGCCCGGGTCGACGGAGCCGGACCGATCTATCGGTTGCGGCGCGTGATGATCCCCATGCTTGCGCCGGTGCTCACGGTCGCCGTGCTGCTGCGCGGCCTCGACGCCCTGCGCGTGTTCGAGTACGTCTACGCCACCACGCGCGGCGGTCCCGGCACCGAAACCCAGACGTTGCAGTACTACATGTACCTCGAAGGCATCCAGTTCTTCCGGCTCGCGCAAGCCAGTGCGATGGCGTTCGTCGTCCTGGTCCTGGTGCTCGCGGTGATCGTGGTGGCGTTCCGCACGATGGAACGCAGCCGGGAAGGAAGCTCCGTCCGATGAGCCGACCGCGTTGGCTGGAGACCGTGCGCATCGCCGTCCTGACGGCAGCGTTCATCTTCGTGCTGTTCCCAATTGCCTGGGTGGCGCTGGCGAGCTTCAAGACGCCCGCGCAGATGGCCGAACCGTTCCTGCTGGCTTTCTCGCCCACGATGGGCAACTGGCACGCGGTGCTGGAGTCGGGCATCTTCGCCGCGGCCGGGCGCAGTGCGCTTGTCGGGCTGGTCACCGTGAGCATCAGCTTGATCGTCGGCAGCATGGGCGCCTACGTCATCGCCAAGTACCGGGCCGGCGGATCCTTGACCCGGTTCGGCATGCTGGCCGCCCAGGTCGTGCCGCCCGCGGTCATGGTTTTCCCGTTCCTCACCATGGCGCATGCCCTGCGGCTGACCGACACCCTTGCGCCGGTGATCTTCGCGCATCTGTCGTTCGTGCTGCCGCTCGTGACGTGGTTTCTGATCGGGTTCTTCGAGGCCGTGCCGCCGTCGTTGGAGGAGCAGGCCCGCGTCGACGGCTTCACGCGCTGGCAGGCATTCCGGCTGGTCGTGCTGCCGCAGGTGTTTCCTGGCATCGGCGCCGCAGGCATCTTCGGCTTCACGCTGTCATGGAACGACCTGTTCTACGGGCTGATCCTGGCGCCGGGCAACGCCGCGATCCTTCCGGTGGCGATCTCGAACTTCAACACGTTCCGCGGTGTGCAGATCGGCACCATGAGCGCGGCCATCATGATCGCGATCATCCCGGTCGTGGTGGCCAGCTTCTTCATCCAGCGACGCCTGGTCCAGGGGATCAGCGGCGGCGCGGTCAAGTACTAGACAAGCAAGGTTGGAACAAGATGGCAGCGGTGACATTCTCGGCGGTCAGCAAGTCCTACGGGGCCGCGACCGTGGTTTCCGGACTCGACCTCGAGCTCGCCGACGGCAGCATGACGGTCCTCGTCGGCCCATCGGGTTGTGGCAAGACCACGTCGTTGCGGATGCTGGCCGGCCTCGAGGCGGTGACGTCGGGAACCATCCGCATCGGCGAGCGGGACGTGACAGGTCTGGAACCCAAGGAACGCGATATCGCGATGGTGTTTCAGAACTATGCGCTTTACCCACACCTGTCGGTGCGGGAGAACATCGCATTCCCGTTGCGCGCCAAGCGGATCGAGCGCTCTGAGGCACTGAAGCGGGCCGATGCGATCGCCGAGTCGCTCGGGCTCGGTGCGCTGGTGGCCCGCAAACCCAAGGACCTGTCCGGCGGTCAGCAGCAGCGTGTCGCGATCGGCCGGGCGATCATCCGGGAACCGGCCGTGTTCCTGTTCGACGAGCCGCTGAGCAACCTCGACGCGAAGCTTCGGGTGGAGACCCGCACCGAGTTGCTGCGGCTGCAGCGCCAACTCGGCATCACGTCGCTGTACGTGACCCACGACCAGGAAGAGGCCATGACGTTGTCGGACCGCATCGTGGTGATGCGCGACGGCCGCATCGCGCAGGCCGGCCCGCCCGAGGAGGTCTACCGGCGGCCTGCCGACACGTTCGTCGCGACGTTCGTCGGGAGCCCGAAGATGAACCTCGTCGACGGCGCGGTGAGCGGTGGCGAGCTACGCACCGAATCCGGGGTCCGGATCAGGGTTCCCGGACCGGACGCGGCGGCGGTGACCGCCGGGATCCGTCCCGACGACCTGATCGTGACGCCTGCCGTGGACGGCGGGGCCACCGTCGAACTGGTCGAGCTGCTCGGCCCCCGCGCCATCGTCACCGTGCGTGCGGCAGACCAGCTGCTGACCAGCGTCGTGGAGGCCGCCGCGCTGAGCGAGGTCACCCCGGGCGTGCCGGTCGAGCTCTCGGCGACCGAGATCCACCGGTTCGATGTGACGAGCGGGGTGCGGGTGGACTGAGCGTCCACGCGGTCCGGATCAGCGCGCGGTCTGCGCGGCGACAGTTCGCGTGTCGATGGCCGACCACACTTGCGCGATCTTGGCGTCGCGGAAACGGTAGAAGACGTGCTCGGTGAACGAGACCTGTGCGCCGGACGGTTGGAAGCCGAGAAACTCTCGCTGCGGAGTGCACTGAAAAAGCAATCGGCCGGCCAGCAGATCGTCCTGAACGACGATCAGGTCGGCGTCGAACCGGAGGTCCGGTATGGCCGCTACGTCGGCTTCGAGCATCTCCCGATAACCACTGAGCCCCAGTGACTTCCCGTTGTGGATGACATCCGCACACACGAACTCACCGAGATCGTCCCACCGCCTCTCATTCAGGCACTCGAGGTATCGGCGGTAAGTGTCGGCGGTTGATGCCTCGATACTCACAGATCCCCCGCGTCAGCCGCGCCGGTGCGAGAGCGGTCCCAGCCCGAACCGCTCCAGCGCCGATTCGACGCCGATCGCGAACTCCCGTTCGGCGTCGGCCCGGTCGCTCTCTTTCAGCTGCCGGAAACCCAACGACGGCTCGACGAGTTCGAGCTCGAGCAGCCTCGGGTCCTCGGGTCCACCGATCACGTCCACCCGTGCGTAGAGCAGATCCTCGGCCTCGATGTCGAACAACCGCGTCACCGCCCATATCGCGAGGCGGCCTACCCGCCACACGTCGTCATCGGGATCGGCCGGGGACAACGATTCCTCGGCATAGGTTCCCGAGTCGTCGAACTCCGGGGTGTGCCCGGCCGGCGGCAGGATCGGGCCCTTGGTGAACGCGTGTGATTCCTCGCCGTTGAGAAACACCAGCGCGGTCTCGCCGTCGGCGATTCTCGGGTCATAGGGCTGCACGAGCACGCCCTTGCCCTGTGCCTGCAACGCGGTGGCGTGGGCGGCGGCCGCCACCGAATCGACGAAGCGCTGGGCACCGGCCGAACCCGCGCCGACCGCCGGTTTCACCACCACCTCACCGGCGGGCACGCGTACCGGCTCGTCGACGGTGAAGTACCGCGTCGGCACGACCGGCACGCCGAGACGCCGCAGATCGTCCAGGTACCGCTTGTCGGTGTTCCAGTCGACGATCTCGGGCGCGTTGAGCAGATTGCGCACCGATCGGGTCCACGACAGAAACTCGTCGAGCCGTTCGGTGTAGTCCCACGTCGCCCGCAGGACCACCAGATCGGCCTCCAACGTGGCAGGATCGTCCCAGGCGAGCCAGCGCGCATGGAGTCCGCGATCGCGCAGCGCGACAACGAGTCCGTCGTCGTCACCGTCGCCCTCCGGCAGGGCCGCACAGCCGGCGAAGACGATGCGGGGATGGAACACATCGGGACGGGCGAGCTTCACTCCCGCGATGATAGGTGTGGATGATAGGGGGCGTGTATGCCATCGAAGTCGCCGAGACCGGCGGACCCGAAGTCCTGAGCTATGTCGAGCGGCCCGAGCCCTCCCCCGGGCCCGGCGAGGTCTTGATCAAGGCCGAGGCGATCGGCGTCAACTTCATCGACACCTACTTCCGATCAGGGCTCTATCCGCGTGAGGTGCCCTTCATCGTCGGCACCGAGGTGTGCGGCACCGTCGCCGCCGTGGGCAACGACGTCGCCGCTCTCGCGGTCGGCGACCGGGTGGTCACCGCCAACGCCGTCGGCGCCTACGCCGACATGTGCATCGCACCAGCCGATTTCGTGGCCTACGTTCCGGACGGGGTGGCACCGGAGGCGATCGCCTCGGCCCTGCTCAAAGGAATGACCGCGCATTACCTGATCAAGTCGACCTACGCCGTGCAGCCCACCGACACGATCCTGGTTCACGCCGGTGCGGGCGGCGTCGGCCTGATCCTGACCCAGTGGGCCACGAGCATCGGCACCCGGGTGATCACGACGGCCTCGACACCGGAGAAGGCCGAACTGTCGCGGCAGGCCGGCGCCGTCGAGGTGCTCGACTACCCGGAGGACACCGATGAGTTCGCCGCCAACATCCGGGAGCTGACCGGCGGCGCGGGCGTGGCCGCGGTCTACGACGGCGTCGGGGCGTCGACGTTCGATGCGAGCCTGGCCAGCCTCGCGGTACGGGGCACGCTGGCGTTGTTTGGCGCGGCCAGCGGCCCGGTGCCCCCGGTCGACCCGCAACGGCTCAACTCCGCCGGTTCGGTGTTCCTGACCCGGCCCACGCTGGCCCACCACACCCGTACCCCGGATGAGTTCTCGTGGCGGGCAGGCGAGCTGATCAACGCGATCGCGGACGGTTCGATCACGATCACGGTCGGCGGAACATACCCGCTGGCCGAGGCCGCCCGCGCGCACACCGATCTGCAGGGCCGCAAGACGGTCGGCTCGATCGTGCTCGTGCCGTGACACTGAGCTCGCCGAGGCTACGGGTTATGACGGAAATCGGTCGATAACCGTCAGGAACCGTAGTCTCGGCGCAGATCAGAACAGCGTCGGCAGCGCCAGCGCCGAGTCGATCGCCAGGGCGCAGAACACCACGGCCAGGTAGTTGTTCGACTGCAGGAACAGGCGCAGCGGCTTCACCGGCTCGCCACGTTTGACCCCGGAGTACAGCTGGTGGGCCATCACCAGGAACCACGCGCCGGCCAGCAGCGCGACCGCCCCGTACAGCCAGCCCGTGGCCAGCGCCAGCACCAGCGTCGTGAGCACGGTCAGCCAGGTGTAGATCAGGATCTGCCGGGTGACCTGACGCTCGGTCGCCACGGCGGGCAGCATCGGCACCCCGGCCGCCTTGTAGTCGTCCTTGTAGCGCATCGCGAGCGCCCAGGTGTGCGGCGGTGTCCAGAAGAAGATGATCGCGAACATCACGAGTGCGGGCCACTGGATCGTGCCGGTGACCGCCGACCAGCCGATCATCACCGGCATGCATCCGGCCGCCCCGCCCCACACCACGTTCTGCGACGTGCGCCGCTTGAGCAGGAGCGTGTAGACGAAGACGTAGAACAGGATCGTCGCGATCGCGAGGAGCCCCGACAGCAGGTTCGTGGTCCACCACAGCCAGCAGAACGACCCGACCGACAGCACCAAACCGAAGATCAGCGCGTGCCGGGTCGGCACCGATGCCCGGGCCAGCGGCCGCCGCGCGGTGCGTTTCATGACCTTGTCGATGTCGGCGTCGGCCACGCAGTTGAGCGTGTTCGCCCCGGCCGCCGCCAGCATGCCGCCGACCAACGTGTTCAGGATCAGCAGCGGATCGACCGTTCCACGGTCGGCCAGCAGCATCGCGGGAATGGCGGTGACCAGCAACAGCTCGATCACGCGCGGCTTGGTCAGCGCCAAATAGGCCAGAAATGTGGTCCGTATTCGGCTCGGCGCCTCACCGCTGAGTCGGCGCTCGCGGATGCTCACGCAAATAACTCCTCGGGTGGCGTCACGTGGCTTCTACTACACACGATGGTAGACGGCGGCCTGACGGGCTCGACACCGCAGGGTCGAATCGGGTGCCCGCCCGAGGTGAACGGAGCCCAAATCGTGCGCAACCAGTCTGCGGCGGATGAGTCGCCCGCACTAGGGTGTTTGAAGTAGCAGCAAGTCAAGCGCGATTATCAGAATGAGGAGCGAGCACGTGACCACGGCCGAAGAGATCACCGCTCTCACAAAGCCCAACCACCCTGACGACTGGACCGATCTCGACAGCCTCGCGGTCGACACCGTCCGGGTGCTTGCGGCGGATGCGGTGCAGAAGGTCGGCAACGGCCATCCGGGAACGGCTATGAGCCTGGCTCCCCTCGCCTACACGCTGTTCCAGCGCCAGTTGCGCCACGATCCGAGTGACGTGCACTGGCTGGGCCGCGACCGCTTCGTGCTGTCGTGCGGGCACTCCAGCCTGACGCTGTACATCCAGCTGTACCTCGGCGGCTTCGGCCTCGAGCTGAGCGACATCGAGTCGCTGCGCACGTTCAAGTCCAAGACTCCCGGGCACCCCGAGTTCCGCCACACCAAGGGTGTGGAGATCACGACCGGCCCGCTGGGCCAGGGGCTGGCCTCGGCGGTCGGCATGGCGATGGCGTCGCGCTACGAGCGCGGGCTGTTCGATCCCGACACCCCATGGGGCGAGAGCCCGTTCGATCACTACGTCTATGTGATCGCCTCCGACGGTGACATCGAGGAGGGCGTGACAAGCGAGGCGTCCTCCCTGGCAGGCACACAGCAGCTGGGCAACCTGATCGTGTTCTACGACCAGAACCAGATCTCGATCGAGCACGACACCAACATCGCGCTGAGCGAGAACGTCGCCGACCGTTACCGCGCCTATGGGTGGCACGTGCAGGAGGTCGAGGGCGGCGAGAACGTCGTCGGGATCGAGGAAGCAATCGCCGAGGCGAAGAAGGTCACCGACAGGCCGTCGTTCATCGCGCTGCGGACGATCATCGGCTACCCGGCGCCGACGAAGATGAACACCGGCGGCGTGCACGGGTCGGCACTCGGCGCCGATGAGGTCGCCGCGACCAAGAAGGTGCTCGGCTTCGACCCGGACAAGAACTTCGAGGTGCGGCCCGAGGTCATCGAGCACACCCGCAAGCTGGTCGACCGCGGCCAGGAGGCACATGCCAAGTGGCAGAGCGGCTTCGACGCGTGGGCTGAACGCGAACCCGAGCGCAAGGCGCTGCTGGATCGCCTGCTGGCCAACGAACTGCCCGACGGCTGGGATTCCGAGCTGACGTACTGGGAGCCCGGCTCCAAGGCGCTGGCCACCCGCGCGGCATTCGGTCAGGTGCTCAACGACGTCGCGCCCAAGCTGCCCGAGCTGTGGGGCGGGTCCGCCGACCTCGCAGGCAGCAACAACACCACCATCAAGGGTGTCAAATCCTTTGGGCCGCCTTCGATCTCGACCGACGACTTCACCGCGGACTGGTACGGCCGGGTGCTGCACTTCGGTATCCGCGAGCACGCGATGGGCTCGATCCTGTCCGGCATCGTCCTGCACGGGCCGACGCGCGCGTTCGGCGGCACGTTCCTGCAGTTCTCCGACTACATGCGGCCTGCCGTGCGCCTCGCGTCGCTGATGGACATCGACACGATCTACATCTGGACCCACGATTCGATCGGCCTCGGCGAGGACGGCCCGACCCACCAGCCGATCGAACACCTCGCGGCGCTGCGCGCCATCCCGAACCTTTCGGTGGTGCGGCCGGGTGATCCGAACGAGACGGCGTATGCCTGGCGCAGCATCATCGCGCGCGGCAACGGCAGCGGGCCGGTCGGTTTCATCCTGACGCGCCAAGGCGTCCCGGTGCTCGAGGGCACCGACGCCGATGGTGTGGCCAAGGGTGGCTATGTGCTCGGCGGGCCGCGCGACAGCGACCCGGACGTGATCCTCATCGGGACGGGTTCGGAACTGCAGCTGTGCGTCGAGGCGGGAAAAATTCTCGCCGACAAGGGCGTTAATGCCAGTGTGGTGTCCATGCCGTGCGTCGAGTGGTTCGAATCGCAGCCCAAGGAGTACCGCGACAGCGTGCTGCCGCCCGCCGTTTCGGCCCGGGTGGCCGTGGAAGCAGCGGTCGCCCAGAGTTGGTACAAGCTGGTCGGCGACACCGGCGAGATCGTCTCGATCGAGCACTATGGCGAATCCGCCGACGACAAGACGTTGTTCCGCGAGTTCGGTTTCACCCCAGAGGCTGTGGTGGCCGCAGCGGAACGATCGCTCGAGAACTGATCGAGAACTAGTAGAGAAGGCGAATCATGACTCAGAACCCGAATCTCGCGGCGCTGAGTGCCGCGGGCGTATCCGTATGGCTCGACGACCTCTCCCGTGACCGGCTCCAGACCGGGAACCTGCAGAACCTGATCGACACCCGCAGCGTTGTGGGCGTCACCACCAACCCGTCGATCTTCCAGGCCGCGCTGTCGAAGGGCACCGCCTACGACGCTCAGGTCAAGGAACTCGCCGAGCGGGGCGCCGACGTAGACGCCACGATCCGCACCGTCACCACAGACGACGTGCGCAACGCCTGTGACGTGCTGGCCAAGCAGTACGAGGCGTCGGGCGGCGTCGACGGACGCGTGTCGATCGAGGTCGACCCCCGCCTCGCGCACGACACCGACAAGACGATCCTGCAGGCGATCGAGCTGTGGAAGATCGTCGACCGGCCGAATCTGCTGATCAAGATCCCGGCGACGCTCGCCGGCCTGCCCGCGATCACCGCGGTGATCGCCGAAGGCATCTCGGTCAACGTCACGCTGATCTTCTCGGTCGAACGGCACCGTGCGGTCATGGACGCCTACCTCGCCGGCCTGGAGAAGGCCAAGGAGGCAGGCCACGATCTTTCCAAGATCCATTCCGTGGCATCGTTCTTCGTGTCCCGGGTGGACACCGAGATCGACGCGCGACTGGACAAGATCGGCAGCGAGGACGCCCTCGCCCTGCGTGGGCAGGCCGGCGTCGCCAACGCACGGCTCGCCTACGCGGCCTACGAAGAGGTGTTCGGCGGCGACCGCTACGCCGCGCTCAAGGCCGACGGTGCCCGCGTGCAGCGTCCGCTGTGGGCGTCGACCGGTGTCAAGAACCCGGACTACTCCGACACGCTCTACGTCACCGAACTGGTCGCCCCCGACACCGTGAACACCATGCCGGAGAAGACGCTCGAGGCCGTCGCCGACCACGGCGAGATCACCGGCAACACCGTTTCGGGCACCGCCGCGGCGGCGCAGGAGACCTTCGACAAACTCGCCGCGGTCGGCATCGATCTGCCGGACGTGTTCAAGGTGCTCGAAGACGAGGGTGTCGAGAAGTTCGAGAAGTCGTGGCAGGAATTGCTCGACGCAACGCAGGGTCAACTCGACGCCGCAAAGAAATGACAGCGGTCAACGACAAGCCCGAGGTCGCGTGGCGTAATCCGCTCCGCGACAAGCGGGACAAGCGCATGCCGCGGATCGCCGGGCCGTGCGGCGTCGTTATCTTCGGCGTCACCGGCGATCTGGCTCGCAAGAAGCTGATGCCGGCGATCTACGACCTGGCCAACCGCGGGCTGCTGCCCGCGTCGTTCGCACTCGTCGGCTTCGCCCGGAGGGACTGGGCGGACGAGGATTTCGGCAAGGTCGTCTACGACGCCGTCAAGCAGCACGCCCGCACTCCGTTCCGCCAAGAAGTGTGGGACCGGCTGGCCGAGGGATTCCGGTTCGTCCAGGGCAGTTTCGACGACGAGGCGGCGTTCGGCCGGCTCGCCGAGACACTCGACAAGCTCGATATCGAGCGCGGCACCGGCGGCAATCACGCGTTCTACCTGTCGATTCCGCCCAACGCGTTCCCCCTGGTGTGCGAGCAGCTGCGCAAGTCCGGCTTGGCGCGTCCGCGCGACGGCCGCTGGAGCCGCGTGGTCATCGAGAAGCCGTTCGGCCACGACCTCAAGACGGCCCGCGAACTCAACGCGGTCGTCAACAGCGTGTTCCCGGAGGAGTCGGTGTTCCGCATCGACCACTACCTGGGCAAGGAGACGGTCCAGAACATCCTGGCGCTGCGCTTCGCCAACGCGTTGTACGAGCCGATCTGGAACAACAATTACGTCGACCACGTGCAGATCACGATGGCCGAGGACATCGGCCTCGGCGGCCGCGCCGGCTACTACGACGGCATCGGCGCTGCGCGCGACGTCATCCAGAATCACCTGTTGCAGTTGCTCGCCCTGACCGCGCTCGAGGAGCCGGTCAGCTTCAGCCCGCACGAACTGCAGACCGAGAAGATCAAGATCCTGTCGGCAGTGAAGCTCGCCGAGCCGTTGGACGAGACCACCGCGCGCGGTCAGTACGCCGCGGGCTGGCAGGGCGGTGAGAAAGTGGTGGGCCTGCTCGACGAAGAGGGTTTCGCCAAGGACTCCACCACCGAGACCTACGCCGCGATCACGCTCGAGGTGAACACCCGGCGCTGGGCGGGCGTGCCGTTCTACCTGCGCACCGGAAAACGCCTTGGCCGCAGGGTCACCGAGATCGCACTGGTGTTCAAGCGGGCACCCCACCTGCCGTTCGACGCCACCATGACCGAGGAGCTGGGCCAGAACGCCCTGGTGATCCGGGTGCAGCCGGACGAGGGCATCACGCTTCGCTTCGGTTCCAAGGTGCCAGGCAGCGCGATGGAAGTCCGCGACGTCAACATGGACTTCTCCTACGGGTCGGCATTCGCCGAGGACTCGCCGGAGGCGTACGAACGGCTCATCCTCGATGTGCTGCTCGGCGAACCGTCGCTGTTCCCGGTCAACGCCGAGGTCGAATTATCTTGGGAGATCCTGGATCCCGTGCTCGATTACTGGGCGGCCAACGGCAAACCGGAGCCTTACGAATCGGGCACGTGGGGACCGCCGTCAGCCGATGAGATGTTGCGTCGCACGGGCCGGGAATGGAGGCGTCCCTAACGATGATTGTCGACCTACCCGACACCACCACCAACAACGTCAACAAGAAGATCACCGGCCTGCGTGAAGAAGGCGGCGCCCTCACCCTCAGCCGGGTGTTGACGCTCGTCATCGCGCCGGACACCGAAGACATCGTCGAGGATTCCATCGAGGCCGCGAATTTCGCGAGCCGTGAGCATCCGTGCCGCGTCATCGTCGTGGTGCCCGGCGACCCGGATGCCGACACACCGCGCCTCGACGCGCAGCTGCGTGTCGGTCACGACGCGGGTGCCGGTGAAGTGGTGGTACTCAAGCTGTCCGGCGAGCTGTCCGGTCACGCCAGCAGCGTGGTGTTGCCCTTCCTGTTGCCCGACACCCCGGTCGTGGCCTGGTGGCCTGCCGTCGCGCCGAGGGTGCCCGCACAGGATCCGTTGGGCAAGTTGGCGATCCGCCGGATCACCGACGCAACCAACGGTGCCGATCCCTTGGCCTGCATCAAGAGCCGGCTGGCCGGCTACACGCCGGGCGACACCGATCTGGCGTGGAGCCGCGTCACGTACTGGCGGGCGCTGCTGGCCGCCGCGGTCGACCAGCCGCCCCACGAGCCGATCACGTCGGCGGTGGTGTCGGGGCTCAAGGACGAGCCCGCACTCGACATCCTGGCCGGCTGGCTGGCCAACCGGATCGACGGGCCCGTCACCCGGGCGGTCGGCGACCTGAAGGTCGAGCTCACGCGGCCGAGCGAGACCGTGACGCTGGTGCGTCCGCAGACCGGTATCACCGCGACGCTCAGCCGCACCGCGCGCCCGGACTCGTTGTTGCCGTTGGCGCGCCGGGAAGCCAAGGAATGTCTGGCCGAAGATCTTCGGCGACTCGACGCCGACGAGATCTACCGCAACGCACTGCAAGGCATCGACAAGGTCCAATACGTATGAGCGACACAGTCATCGAACGCTATCCCGATACCGCGGCGCTTGTCGCCGCCGCCGGCGACCGGCTGGTGGATGCCATCAAGTCGGCGATCGCCGCGCGGGGTCAGGCCACGATCGTGTTGACCGGTGGTGGCACCGGCATCGGCATGCTCAAGCGTGTCGGCGAGCGGAGCACCGATATCGACTGGGCGAAGGTCCATCTGTACTGGGGCGACGAGCGCTTCGTTCCGCAAGACGACGACGAGCGCAACGACAAGCAGGCCCGTGAGGCCCTCCTCGACCACATCGACATCCCAGACGTCAACGTGCACGCGATGGCGGCCAGTGACGGCGAGTTCGGTGACGACCTCGACGCGGCGGCCGACGGGTACGCCCAGCTGCTCGCGGCCAACTTCGACGCCCCCGGGCCGGAGTTCGACGTGCACCTGCTCGGCATGGGCGGCGAGGGACACATCAACTCGCTGTTTCCCGACACCGCGGCGGTGCGGGAGACCACGCGCCTTGTGGTCGGTGTCACCGACTCCCCCAAGCCCCCGCCTCGGCGAATCTCCTTGACGCTGCCCGCAGTTCAGAGTTCGCGTGAGGTATGGGTCGTGGTGTCCGGCGAGGCCAAGGCCGATGCAGTGGCCGCCGCGGTCGGCGGTGCCGACCCCGTCGACGTGCCCGCCGCCGGTGGGATCGGCCGCGAAAAGACGGTCTGGCTGCTCGACGAGGCCGCGGCCGCCAAGCTGTAGCTGTCGAATCAGTCCCCGCTGGGAGCCGGGTCGGTATGCCCGTCGGCCAGCGCCTCGGCATAGCCGGCCAGATAGTCGGCCGGGTCGCGGTCGGCGTCCGCCCGATCGAGACGCCAGGATCGAAGCTCGCAGAATTGCCGCACAGCAATTCAGACGCGCTGGGACCGCATTCGGTTCCCTGGCCCCATACTGTTCGACATGGCAGATAAAGGGGACGGCCGCGTTCGCCCGGCCTCGGGACGGCAGCGAATCAAGACTCTGACGCAGGCTGCCCTCAATGCCGACATGACCGTCGAACAGGTCGACACGCTGCTGACCGACCTCAGCAACACGCTGGTCGACCTCAACAAGTCCACCGGTGGCCTCGACGCCACGCTCGACCGGTTCAACGCAACGATCACCCGCATCGACGAACTAGCGCCGCGGCTCATCGGCGTGGTGGAGCGTCTCGAGGCCATCGTCGACCGCGTCGAGGTGATCGTCGGAATCGGTGAAGCCGTGATGTCGCCGCTCGCGGTGACCGAGAATGCGGTTCGCGGCGTGGTCAAGGCAATTCGCGATCGCACTCACTTGTAGACAGCCTGCCGTCGGCCAGCCGGAACGTACGCACGCAGTTGCCTGCCGCCAGTTCGGCATCGTGGGTGATCATCAGCACGGCCAGGCCCCGGTCCATTTCCCGTTCGAGCACGTCCATCACCGTCGCGGCGGCGGCAGGATCCAGCGCCGAGGTTATCTCGTCGCACACCAATACTCTCGGCGCGTATGCGAGGGCGCGCGCGATCGCGACGCGCTGGCGTTGACCACCCGACAGCATGTGCGGATAACGCTGGGCGAAGTCGTGGGCCAGCCCCACTCTGGCCAGCACATCGGCCACCGCGCCGCGTTTTCCGTTGCTGCGCAACGCCCGGTTGAGAGTCGCGCCGACGGTGCGTCTGGGGTTGAGCGTGGCAGCGGGATCCTGCGGCACGAGTTGGATCGCCATCTTGTCCGACCGCGACCGGCGGCTCAGCGGCTGCGCCAAAGTCGTTCCGTCGAGCATGATCTCGCCATCGTCTGCGACGACCTGACCGGTCAGCGCCCGGGCGAACGTGGATTTCCCGGCACCGGAATCGCCCATCAGCGCGACCGCTGATCCGGCCCCGATGGTCAGGCCTGCCTCGTCGAGAACCCGGTGCGAGCCGAACGTCACCGTGAGCCGGCGTACCTGAAGGACGTCCGGACCGGCCGACCGTCGTTTCGGCGCATCGCGTGCCGGTGCGGGGGCGGCGGCTGCGCCGAGTTCGACGACGCGATCGGCAACCGTCGCCGCCGCGCGCGTCGTATGTGCGGTGACGAGGACGGCCACGCGGCGGTCGGTCGCCCAGGTACGGATGATCGTGGCGATGTCGTCGCGAAGGGGCTGGTGGAGACCGGCGAAGGGTTCGTCCAGCACGAGAACGGTGGTCAGCCGGGACATGGCACGGGCGAGCGCCACCCGGCGCTGCTGGCCGCCCGACAGGCGTACCGCCCGACGTGTCGCCAACCCGTGGTCCAGCTGCACCATGTCCAGGAGCTCGGTCACCGGAGGCGCGTCGGGATGGGCCAGCTCGGTGAGCAGATTCGCCACGGTCGCGGCGGGGTTGAGTGCGGACCCGGGATCCTGACCCACGTAGGCGATCTGGTTGCGCCGGAACTGGCGCAGCGCACGGCGATCGAGCGCGGCGACCTCGACGTCGCCGACTCGCGGACCGCCGCTCAGTGTCGTGCCTGTGGGCAGATCGCCCACCAGGCTCCGGCACACGAGCGACTTGCCGCCTCCCGACGGCGCGATCAGCGCGGTCACGGTCGAGGCGCTGAGATCCAGATCGACGGGCCCGGCGAGGATTCGGCCGGACGCCGCGGTGATCGTAAGCGCTCTGGCGACAACGGCACTCATGACCGTCCCCCCGGTTGCGGGTTGCGCATGAGTACCGCGATGTTGACCGACACCGCGAGCACGGCGATCGCGACGGCGGGAGCCACGACAGCGGCCGGGTTGAGCAAGACCCCCGATGCGTTCTCCCGCACCATCACGGCCCAGTTCGACCCTCCGACCGCGGGGATGAGCTGCAGGAACGCCGCAGTGCTCACTACGTAGATGGCCTCGACATAACGTAGTCCGAACTGCGTTGCGATGGTGTCGCGCAAGTTGGGCAGCACCTGCCCGAAGACGAGGTACGGCAACCGCTCTCCTGCCGCCTCGGCCACCTGGACGTAACCGCTGGCCGCGACCGATGACGCCGCGCCCGCGAGAACCCGCGTCGTGTAGGGCGTTCCGATCACCACCGCGAGCACGATCAGCGCCCATATCCCACCCTGCGGCCAGGACACCAGTACCAGCAGCATGAACAGGACCGGTGGCACGAGCATCGTCGCGTCGGTGATCCAGCCGACCGTCGCCGCATAACGCGGCCGCAGTGCGGCAAGACCGCCCAGGGTGGCCGCCAGCGCCGTCACACCGACCGCGATGACGGCTGCGATCCAGGCCAGCGTCCAGCCCCCGGCGGCAAGCTTGGCCAGCACGTCCTCGCTGCGCGCGTCCGTTCCGAGCCAGTGCGCGGCCGACGGCGGCGCGAATGGCACACCGGAACCGCGGCCCTCGACAGCAGGCGCGATCAGTCGACCCACCGCGACCACGATGAGCACCGTCACCGCGGGTGTGACCAGAGCCCAACGCTGACGGGTCATTCCGCGCGCGCCTTCGCCCAGGCCCGCGTCGCGTCGGCGACGAGCAGCATCAGCAGGATCACCACGCCGGTGCAGGCGACCACCGCCGCAACGACATTGACATCACGCGTGTTGACCGAACCCGCAACCACCGCACCGACACCGGGAAAGTTGAACAGCGACTCCACCACCACCGAACCGCCGACGATCATGCCCACGGTCGTCGCCAGTGAGGCGATCATGGTCGGCAGTGCCCGCGGCGCGATGTACCGGACGAACAGCGCTGCCTCACCCACACCGTCGAGTGCCGCGGCGTGCACGTACGGCATCGACCGCGCCTCCCGGATCGCGGCCACGAAAACCCTGGTGTTCCAGCCGATCTGCGGGAGTGCCAGGGCGATCACCGGCAGGATATACATCGACGGATCACGCGGGGCGCCCGCGGAATCCTGCACCGTCACGGCGGGCAGGACGTCGAGCGCCAAGGCGAATACGAGGATCGCGATCGTGGCGACGACGAACTCGGGCAGTGCGATCACCACGATCGTGCCCACCGATGCGATACGCCGGAACACCGGTCGATCACCGCTGGTCCAGTAGACCGCGAGTAGCGTCGCTGCCACCACCGTAACGAGCAGCGCAGCGCCGGTGAGAATCAGCGAGTTGGGCACCTTCGCCGCCAGCAGGTCGCCCACCGGCTCCCCGCGCAGTGTCGTGCCGAAATCTGCATGTACCAGCCCCGACAACCACTCCCAGAACCGCACCACGACCGGGCGGTCGAGCCCGAGTTCGGCTTCCCGCTCGCGCACCTGGGTTTCGGTGGCGTCGCGGCCGAGCAACGCGCGCACCCCGTTGCCCGGCAACAACGCCATCGCCAGCATCACCGCGAACAACGCGACCACGAGCATCGCCGTACGGTTGAGCAACGCGGCGGCGGGCCGCACGGCGCGGCCTAGGTTTCGAGCCACGTGTTCTCAAGCTGGGCCCGGCCCCACCCCGGCAATTCGGGCAGCCCGCGGACATTCGAGCGGGCCACGTCGATACCGTCGGCCATCCCCCACAGCACGTAGCCGCCACGGTCGAACTGGATCTGCTGAAGGTCGGTCGACGCGTCGCGGTAGTCGGGCGAATCCGGGGCAGCGGCCAGCCCGGCACGATATGCCGCATCGAACTCCGGGTCATTGAAAGCGGTTTCGTTGCTGGTCGATTCGGAGTTGAGCACCTTGCTGGCGAAGAACATCACCGAGTCGTTGGTCGGCCAGCTCGCGGTCGCCAGGGGCGCCGACGGCTTCGCCCAGTAGTTGTCGTAGAAGTCGGCCGATTCCTTGACCTCGACGGCGATCTTGAGTCCGATGTCCTGCAATTGCGCGGCGAACAGCTGCGCCGCCTCGACCTCGTTGAACACCTCGCGTTTGGTGATCAGCGGATAGGTTCGCGCCGTGTCGAAGTGAGCTTCGGCCAGCAGGCGCCTGGCCCGCGTCACGTCGCGGGCGCGCTGCGGCCGGTCGACGTACGTCGGATCTCCCGTCCCCAGCACATCGTTGCCCACACTGCCGTAGCCGGACAGCACTTGTTCGATCATCGCCTGCCGATCGACGCCCAGCCGGATCGCCTCGCGCACACGTGGATCGGTGAACGGTCCGTCGGACGTGCGGATGGCGATCGGCATCGACAGGTCGTTGGGCCTGCGGACCAGTATCAGATCGGGCCGGGCCGACGCACTGCGCGCGGCCAACGGCCCGACGCTGGAGGCCACGTCGATTTCCCCACCCATGATCGCGTTCGCGAGCGCATCGGTGGACTCGAACCGCGTCACCACGATTCGGTCCAGCAGCGGCTTGTCGCCATACCACGTGTCATTGCGCACCAGGGTCGCGTTGCCGTCGCGATAACTGCCGGGTTCCATCCGGAACGGTCCGGTGCCGACGAAATCCGACCGATCGGTGCTGCCTTCCTTGACCGTGAACGTCATCAGCCGCAGCAGTAACGGCAGTTGGCTGTTGGGCGTCGGAGCGCGCATCGTCACCGACCGTGCACCGGACGGCGCGATCGAGCTCAGATCGACCGGCACTTTCCACGGGGTCATCTCGCCGAGAGTTCTCAGCGACCATGCCACGTCGGCGGGACGCACCGGACTGCCGTCGTGGAACGTCGCCGCTTCGGGGAGCGTGAACGTCCACGCCTGCTGCTTCGCATCGGTGGTCCACGACGCCGCGAGCCGGCCGGTGACGTTCGGCGACCTCGCCGGAACTGTCAGCGGGTCGTATACCAACGACATGATCAGCATGTCGGAGTCGTTGGCGAGCAGCCCAAAGGGATCCGACACCACATTCGACGCCTGCCCGAGGGCGCCGATGCGCAGGGTTCCGCCGGGTTTGGGTTCGCCGCCACCGGGTGCGGGGCTCGACGAATTCGCCCCGCAAGCGGCAAGAGTCACCGCCGCTCCCAACCCCAGTGATGCTCCGAAAAACGACCTGCGGTTCAACTGCGGCAACTGAGTTCCCCCTCGCCGTTCCACCCGCGCCGGCTGCATTGCTGTCCCCGTAGCTTAAGTTCGCCTAACCTCGGCACGCCGACAGGGTCATTCGTGTCGCGGGCCCCGGGTTATACGGTGTTGTGCGATGACGGTCGCCGCGACGGGGCGCGAACTCACCCGCCTGGCGGGGCCGATCGCGCTGACACAACTCGCGCAGGTTGCGCTGACCACCACCGACCTGGTGATGATGGGCCCACTCGGTGTGGCGGCGCTCGCCGCGGGCGGCCTGTCCATCACGCTGTTCAATCAACTCCGCACGATGGGCGTGGGCCTGCTGACGTCGGTCGGCAACTTGGTGTCGGCGGCCGTGAGCCGGTCCGAGCGGCACCAGAACACCGCGGACGCGTCCGACGACGAGACGCGCGATCTCGTCCGCGCCAGCTTCCTGGTGGCCACTGTCGCGGGAATCGTCGGTGGGCTTGTCTTGGTGGGCCTCGGCTTTCTGCTGCGGTTGCTGGGCCAGGACGCCGCCGTGCTCGACGGCACGCTTCCGATGTTGGCGGCGCTCGCCCCAGGTCTTGTGCCGTGTCTGTGGTTTCAGGTGGTCCGGCAGTTCACGGTCGGCATGCGGCGCCCGAAGGCGCTTCTGCTGATCACTCTGGCGTCGGTCGTCCTCAACGTCGTGCTCAACGCCGTCCTCATCTACGGCCCCGGCCCGCTGCCGGAAATGGGTCTGGCGGGCATCGGCGCCGCGACATCGCTGGTGTACTTGTTGACGTTCGTCGCGTTCACTGCGATGGTGCGGGCCGACCCCGAGCTGTCGCCGTATTTCAGCGTGGCCATGCACCGCGCGCCGCTGCCCGCGGTGAAGCAGATTCTGCGTCTGGGCATTCCCATCGCCGGCACCTACGGCAGCGAGGCCGGGTTGTTCTCCGTGACCGCGGTTGTGATCGGCACGTTCGGTGCTCCCGCCCTGGCCGCGCATTCCGTGGTGAACCAGTTGAGCTACATCGTCTTTCAGGTGTCGGTCGGGATATCCCACGGGGCCTCGATTCTCGTGAGCCGACTGATGGAACTCGGTGAGGCCGCGCAGAGTCGCGTTATCGCCTGGCTCGCCTACGGGCAGGGCGCGGCCGTGGCCGCCCTCGTGGCGCTCGTGTACCTGTCGATTCCGAGAGAGGTTCTCGGCCTGTTCATGGACACCAGTGACCGCGCCGCGTTGGTCATCGCCATGTCGTTGCTCGTGGTGGCCGCGTTCCAGCAATTCGTCGACTCGGCCCAGAACATCGGTATCGGCTTGCTCCGCGGCCTGCACGACACGTCTTCGAGCTTCCTGATCACGATCGTCGGCTACTGGATCGTGGGGTTCCCGGTCGGCCTGCTGCTGGCCTACGTCGCCGACCTCCAGGCGCTGGGTATGTGGCTGGGCCTGTCCGCGGGCCTCACGACCGCTGCAGTCCTGCTGCTCGTGATGTTCCGGCGCCGGTTCGCCGAAGCGGTCGCCGGCTTCTGACGGCGCTAACCGCTGTTGCGCAGCGCGGTGGCCAACCCGCTCATCGTCAGCAGGATTCCGCGCTGTACGAGTTCGTCGGTGTCGCCCGAACGGTAGCGGCGCAGCAGCTCGACCTGCAGGTGGTTGAGCGGTTCGAGGTAGGGGAAGCGGTTGAACACCGAGCGCGCGAGGGCCGGGTTGTCGGCGAGCAGGTCGTCCTGGCCGGTGATCAGCCGGTGCATCCGGATGGTGCGGTCGTGCTCGGCGACGATCTTGTCGAACACCCTGGCTCTCAGGTCCTCGTCGTCGACCAGCTCCGAATAACGGGCGGCCAGACCCATATCGGCTTTGGCGAGCACCTGCGCCATGTTGGACAGCACGGTGCGGAAGAACGGCCAGCGTTCGTAGAGATCCTGCAGAACGGCGAGGCGGGATTCGGCGCCGTCCGGGTCGAGGCTGACCCATTCCTCGAATGCCGTGCCGGTGCCGTACCAGCCGGGCAGCATCACGCGCGACTGGCTCCATGCGAGCACCCACGGGATGGCGCGAAGATCGGCGATCGATGTGGTGGGCTTACGTGAGGTCGGGCGGCTGCCGATGTTCAACGCACCGATTTCACTGACCGGTGTCGACGCCTTGAAGTAGTCGACGAAACCCGGTGTCTCGTGAACTAATTCGGCGTAGGCGCGCTGCGCCCGGGCGGCCAGTTCGTCGAGCACCCGGTAGGCGGGCTCCGCCTCCTCCCCCAGCCCCTCGACGTCCAGCAAGGTCGATTCCAACGTCGCGGCCAGCAGTGTCTCGAGGTTGCGGTGCGCGATCCGCGGCTCGGCGTACTTGGCCGCGATCACCTCGCCCTGTTCGGTGATCCGCAGCGACCCGTTCACCGCTCCCGGAGGCTGCGCGAGGATGGCGTCGTAGCTCGGCCCTCCTCCACGGCCGACGGTACCGCCGCGACCGTGAAAGAGCCGCAACCGGATTCCGGTTTTGCGGGCCGACTCGACGAGGTCGAGCTCGGCACGGTACAGGGCCCAGTTCGCCGCGAGATAACCACCGTCTTTGTTGGAGTCCGAGTAGCCGAGCATCACTTCCTGATGCCGGCCACGGCAGGCCACCATGGTGCGGTACACCGGAAGGTCCAGCGCCGCTTCGAGAATCGACGAACCACGCTGCAGGTCGTCGATGGTCTCGAACAGTGGAACGATACCGACCGGACAATAGGGTTGCGCGCCGGTCAAATTCAGCAGCCCGGCTTCTTTCAGCAACACCGCCGCCTCGAGCATGTCGGAGACCGACTGGCACATCGAGATGATGTAGTTGGGCACGGCCTGCGGACCGAGAACCTTGACCGCCCGTGCCGCGGCACCGACGATACCCAGTTCCTTGCGTGCCAGCTCGGACAACTCGGCGCCCTCACCGATCAGCGGGCGGCGCGTGGAGATCTCCCCGGCGAGCAGTTCTACCCGCTCCGCCTCTGGCAGCGCGGCATAGTCGGGATGTACGCCCGCCCAGGCGAGCAGTTCGGCGATCACCTGCTCGTGCACTTCGGAGTTCTGTCGCATGTCGAGGCCGGACAGATGGAAGCCGAAGACCCGCACCGCTTCTCGGAGCCTGGCGAGCCGGTCATCGGCGAGCACGGCGCTGCCGTTGGCACGCAGTGAGCCGTCGACCGTGTTCAGATCGGCGAGAAGTTCAGAAGGGGTCGGGTATGGATGGAGACCAAGATCTAGTTGGTGTTCGGGTTGTTCGTCGAGGATCTGGTGTGCCGTGGCAGTGAGTCGGGCGTGAATCACCCGCAGCGCTCTGCGGTAGGGCTCATCGGCACGCGCCGGTTCATGGCACGCGTCGGCCAGCGCGGTCAGCCCGGCGCTGACGTTGACCAGTCGCGCCGACATCGACAGCTCTTCTTCCAGCGCGGTGATCTCGGTGAAGTAGTGCGCCAGCGCCACATAGGCGGCCCGGCCGGTGGCGAGCCGGACTACGTCGGCAGTCACGTTCGGGTTGCCGTCCCGATCGCCGCCGATCCAGGATCCCGGCCGCAGGATCGGATCCTCGAGGAGGTCCACGCCGGGCCAACGAGCCTGCAGCGCATCACGGACTTCGGCGTTGACCTGTGGGATGACTTGGAAAAACGCCGCGGGATAATAGCGAAGGCCGGTCTCGATCTCATCGGAGATCTTGAGCCGCGACAAGCGCACGAGCGCGGTCTGCCACAACGTGAGGATGTGTCGGCGCAGCTCGATCTCGATGTCGCGCCCGTCCTCCGTACGCGCATGCCCGTGTAGCCGCAGACGCATGAGCTCGGTGATTCGATGTTGGGTGTCGAAGATCGTGCGGCGCCGGGTCTCGGTCGGATGCGCGGTGATGACGGGCGAGACCAGGGCGCCCGTCAGCGCGTCGGCGACGGCATCGGCGTCCAGGTCAGCCGAATCCAACTTGAGATAGGTCGCGGCCAGGCTGCTGTCCTGTGGTGGTTCCCCGGCCGCCACGTGCACGGCACGGCGACGCTCGCGGTGGATGTCCTCGGCGACGTTGGCCAGCAGGGCGAAATGGGTGAACGCCCGGATGACCGGTATCGCTTGGTGGATGTCGATTCCGGCGAACAGTCCGGCCAGCTCCACCCGGTCGATCTCGGACCGGCGCACTCGGAAGGACTCCACGCGGGCACGCTCGACGAGGTCGAAGACCGCTTCGCCGTTTTGTTCGCGGACGGTATCGCCGAGAATCGCGCCGAGCAGCCGGATGTCTTCGCGCATCGGCTCGGTGGCGTCACGCCCAACCAAGGTGCGGTGCACCGATCCGATCGGTTCGAGTGCTGTGTCGGAACCGTCAACCATGCGTACCAGTATCGGCGGCGCCGATGGGCGGCGCATGACGGGGACACCGGTGCTCTTAGGATCGGCAGGTGCTCGTCAATGTCATGTCGTTCACCGTGGCCGCGGTGTTGCTGGTGGTCTTGCCCGGGCCCGACACGCTGGTCGTGGTGCGTGGCCTGGTGCGCGGGGGTATCCGAGGTGGCGTTCTGACGTCGCTGGGTGTGTTGTGCGGCCTGGCTGTGTGGGTCGTCGCCGCCGCACTCGGCCTGTCGGCCCTGCTGCAGACCAGTGAGGTCGGTTACGAGGTGCTCAAGGTCATCGGCGGTTGCTACCTGGTGTGGATGGGGGTGCAGTCCTTGCGCTCGCTGCGGCGAACGGCCGCCGAGCTGTCGGCGCCAGATCTGGGACGGCCGGTGTTTACGCGACCGGCGTTCGCGTCCGGTTTTCTCACCGACATCCTCAACCCGAAGGTCGGGGTGTTCTTCATCAGTTTCCTGCCCGGGTTCATCCCCTCGGGGTATCCCGTTGGCTGGATGACGCTGGAGTTCGGCGGCATCTACATCGCGCTCACCGCGCTGTACTGCGCGGGAATCATCGCGGCCTCCGGCGCGATCACGAGCTGGATGCAAGCGCCGCGGATCCGCAAACGACTCGACACACTCACCGGGTTGGTACTGGTGGGGTTCGGCGTGCGCCTGGCGACCGAAGCGTGACGGTCACACGGCGTCTCTCGCGGATCGGATCAGCTGTACTTGATCTGCAGCGCGACGCCGATGATGGACACCACCCAGATGCCGGTCACGAAGAAGGTGAGCCGGTCCAGGTTCTTCTCCACGACCGTGGAACCGGACAGGCTGGACTGGACGCCGCCACCGAACAGGGTGGACAGACCGCCACCCTTGGCACGGTGCAACAGAACCAAGAGCACGACCAGCACGCTGGTCACGACCAGGACAATCTGCAGCGCCAATTCCATGGCCGCAAGACTACCTGGTGAGCCTGCCCGGCCCCGCGTGGGGTTACGGCAGCGGACCGCCCGCGGCGATCGCCGAAAGCGTCGCGAACTGCTCACCGTCAAGCGATGCCCCGCCGACGAGCGCGCCGTCCACGTCACCCTGGGCCACGATCTCGCCGACATTCTTGGCGTTGACCGAGCCACCGTAGAGAACCCGGATACCGGCCGCCGCCTCCGGCGACGACAGGTTGCCCAGTTCGTCGCGGATCGCCTTGCAGACCTCCTGGGCGTCGGCCGCACTGGCAACGCGCCCGGTACCGATGGCCCAGACCGGCTCGTAGGCGATCACGAGCTTGCCGATCTGTTCCTTCGACAGCCCGGCCAGGGAGCCCCTCAGCTGCTCCACGTTGTGCTCGACGTGGTTCCCCGCCTCGCGCACATCGAGATGCTCGCCGATGCAGACGATGGGCGTGAGGCCGTGCTTGAACGCCGCGGCGGCCTTGGCGGCCACCAGGGCGTCGTCCTCGTGATGGTAGGTACGGCGTTCGGAGTGCCCGACGACCACGTACGTGCAGCCCAGCTTGGCCAGGAACGCACCGCTGATCTCACCGGTGTAGGCACCCGAGTCGTGCTGTGACACATCCTGGGCACCGTAGGTCAGACGCAGCTTGTCGCCGTCGACCAGCGTCTGAACGCTGCGAAGATCGGTGAACGGCGGGATGACGGTCACATCCACCTTGTCGAAGTACTTGTCCGGCAAGGCGAATGCGATCTTCTGGACCAGGGCGATGGCCTCGAAGTGATTGAGGTTCATCTTCCAGTTGCCGGCTATCAACGGCTTACGGGCCATGGTTCTACGACTCCAGTACTTCGATGCCGGGCAAGGTCTTGCCCTCCAGGTATTCCAGCGATGCGCCACCGCCGGTGGAGATGTGGGAGAACCCGTCCTCGGGCAGGCCCAGCTGACGCACGGCCGCGGCCGAATCGCCACCGCCGACGACGCTGAACGCGCCCTTGCCGGTGGCCCCGATGATCGCCTCGGCGACCCCCTTGGTGCCCGCGGAGAACGCCGGGAACTCGAACACGCCCATCGGGCCGTTCCAGAACACGGTCTTGGCGTTCGAGAGCAGTGCGGTGAACCGCTTGACCGACTCCGGGCCGATGTCCAGACCCATCTTGCCGTCCGGAATGCGATCGCAGGCAACCGTTTCCGGCTCGGCGTCGGCCGCGAACCTGTCGGCGACCACGATGTCCACCGGTAGGTGGATCACGTCGGCGTAGTCTTCGAGCAGCTTGCGGCAGGTGTCGATCATTTCTTCCTGCAGCAGCGAGGTTCCGACCGAAACCCCTTGTGCGGCAAGGAATGTGAAGCACATCCCGCCGCCGATGATCAGGCTGTCGGCCTTCGTGGCCAGGTTCTCGATCACCGCGAGCTTGTCGGACACCTTGGAGCCGCCCAGCACGACCGCGTAGGGCCGCTCGGTCGAGCTCGTCAACTGCTCGAGCACCTTGACCTCGGCAGCCACCAGAGTCCCGGCGTAGTGCGGGAGGATGGTGGCGACGTCGTACACCGACGCCTGCTTGCGGTGCACCACACCGAAGCCGTCGGACACGAACGCGCCGGGTGAACCGTCGGCACCCTCGACGAGACTCGCGAGCGCCTTCGCCAACTCGAGGCGTTCGGCGTCGTCCTTGCTGGTCTCACGCGCGTCGAACCGGATGTTCTCCAGCAACAGCACGTCCCCGTCGGTCAGGCCCTCGGCGCGGGCAAGCGCATCGGTGCCGACCACATCACCGGCCAACTGCACGTGGCGGCCCAGCTTCTCCCCCAGTGCCGCGGCGACGGGCGCAAGCGAGAACTTGGGATCCGGGCCGCCCTTGGGGCGGCCGAGATGTGCGGTCACGACGACCTTGGCACCGGCCTCGGCCAGCGCCTTGAGTGTCGGCACCGACGCGATGATGCGCCCAGCGTCAGTGATCGAGCCGTCTTCGTCCAACGGGACGTTGAGGTCGGAGCGGACCAACACGCCCCGGCCCTCGACGCCCTCGTTCAGAAGATCTTCGAGTGTCCGGACAGCCATCGTGACTAGAGAGACTTGCCGACCAGCGCGGCCAGGTCCACCAGGCGGTTGGAGTAGCCCCACTCGTTGTCGTACCAGGACACGACCTTGACCTGGTTGTCGATCACCTTGGTCAGGCCCGAGTCGTAGAGCGAGCTGTGCGGGTCGGTGACGATGTCGCTCGACACGATCGGTGCGTCGTAGTACTTGAGGATGCCCTTGAGCGGACCCTCCGCGGCGGCCTTGAAGGCAGCGTTGATGTCATCGACGCTCGCCGCCTTGGAGACCTCGGCGGTCAGGTCGGTGACCGAACCCGTCGGGATCGGCACACGCAGCGCGTAGCCGTCGAGCTTGCCCTTGAGCTCGGGGAGCACCAGGCCGATGGCCTTTGCGGCACCCGTCGAGGTGGGCACGATGTTGATCGCGGCGGCGCGGGCGCGGCGCAGGTCCTTGTGCGGCCCGTCCTGCAGGTTCTGGTCCTGCGTGTAGGCGTGGATGGTGGTCATCAGGCCCTTGACGATGCCGAACTCGTCGTTGAGGACCTTGGCCAGCGGGCCGAGGCAGTTCGTGGTGCACGAGGCGTTGGAGATGATGTTCTGGCTGCCGTCGTACTTGTCGTCGTTGACGCCGAGCACGATGGTGATGTCCTCATCGCTGGCGGGCGCGGAGATGATGACCTTCTTGGCTCCCGCGTCCAGGTGGCCCTGCGCCTTGTCGCGCTTGGTGAAGATGCCGGTGGATTCGACGACCACGTCGACTCCGAGGTCGCCCCAAGGGAGGGCCGCTGGTCCCTCTTTGACCTCGAGAGCCTTGATCTTGGTGTCGCCGATGACGATGGTGTCGTCGCCCTCGAGGCTGACGTCCTCGGGCAGCCGGCCCAGGATGGAGTCGAACTTCAGCAGATGCGCGAGGGTCGCGTTGTCGGTGAGGTCGTTGACCGCCACGATCTCGATGTCGGTGTTCTTGCCCTCGGCCTTCTGCGTCGCCAGGGCCCGGTAGAAGTTGCGTCCGATGCGGCCGAAACCGTTAACGCCTACCCGGATGGTCACGTGTCTCTCCTAATTGTCGAGGGAAAGTTGCCGGTCACTGCTCGTCAGCCAGCCTAGTGGTGCCCTCACCGGCCCGTGCGGTGTGGTCTGAAGCCCGGTCAAAGTGCGGCCAGGTGCTGGTCGGTGAACGGGTTGCCGAGCCAGCGCCGGCGAATCTGCTGCAGGGTGCCGTCGCCCTCCAACTCGCCCTGAACAGCGGCGATCCGGTCGAGCAGTTCGGTATTCGTGCGGGCGACGGCGATCGCGATCTCCTCGGTGGACAGTCGGCGCTGCACCACTTCCACCTCGGGCAGGGGTTTGACCAGCTCGGCGAGTACCGGAGCCAGCTTCATGACCGCATCACAACCGCCGCTGGCCAGATCCGCGAGCGCCACCCGGATGTCGCCATAGTCGTAGACGCGCACCCGGGCGGCCCGGCCCTGTGCGACCAGCCGTTCGGCGATCGGCTGGCTGGTGTTGCCCCGCTGGACGCCGATGGTGAGCCCGGCCAGGTCGTCGACGGACCGCACATGCGGGAGGCGGTTGGTATCGGTTGCCAGGGCCTGTCCGGAGATCAGGTAGGGCGGCGCGAACGCCGCCATCTGTTGCCGCTGCGGGGTGACCGTGGCGCCCGCGATGACGCAGTCGTAAGCGCCGGTGCCGAGGCCGTCGAAGACACCTTCGAAATCGTTCCCGGTGTATTCGACGAATTCGACTGCGGCGCCGAGCTTTTCCGCGATCGCGATGACGAGGTCGATGTCCAGGCCGGCTTGCCCTGGCCCGGCGGTCATCCCGTTGAACGGCGGATCCGGAGCCGCCACGCCCACCCGCAAGGTGCTCATCGCCTCACCGTAGCCGCGTCAGCCTCCCGACGGCCCCGGATGCTGCCTGGGCAGCTCCGTCGTCGGAGCGTCGTCGGTCGGCGCGCCGACGGCAACCGGTTCGCGCGGCGGTGGCAATGGGCGGTGCGGTTGCCGCATTCGCAGCACGTTGATCGGCCACCAGAACCACCGGCCCAGCAGCGTGGCCATGGCAGGCATCATGAACGAGCGCACCACCAGGGTGTCGAACAGCAGGCCGAGCCCGATCGTCGTACCGACCTGGCCCAGCACGCGCAGATCGCTGACCACCATCGCCGCCATCGTCAGCGCGAACACCATGCCAGCAGCGGTAACGACGCTGCCCGTGCCGCCCATCGCGCGGATGATGCCCGTCTTCAAGCCGCCGGGTAACTCCTCCTTGAACCGCGACACCAACAGCAGGTTGTAGTCGGAGCCGACGGCCAGCAGCACGATGACCGACATCGCAAGCACCATCCAGTGCAGGTCGATACCGACGATGTACTGCCAGATGAGGATTGACAGGCCGAACGACGCACCGAGCGACAACAGCACGGTGCCGACGATGACGATCGAGGCGACCAGCGCCCGCGTGATGAGCAGCATGATCAGAAAGATCAGGCACAGCGACGCGATACCGGCGATCAGCAGGTCGTACTTCGATCCGTCGGCCATGTCCTTGAACGTCGCGGCGGTGCCGCCGAGCGAGATCCGGGCATCTTCGAGCGGCGTGCCCTTGACGGCCTCGATCGCCGCCACCTTGATCGGCTCCACCCGGGCGAGCGCTTCGGGGGTCGATGACTCGCCGCGGTGCGAGATGATCATGCGGATCGACTTGCCGTCCGGGGACAGGAAGGATTCCATCCCCCGCTGGAAGTCGGGATTCTCGAACACTTCTGGCGGCAGATAGAACGAATCGTCGTTCTTGGCGGCATCGAAAGCCTTGCCCATCTCGGTCGAGTCTTTGCTCAACTCGTCCATCTGGTTGTAGAAGCCCGACATGGTGGCATACGTCGTCAGCATCATCTGCTGCATGCTCTCCATGGTCGAGATCATCGACGGCATCTGAGCGAGCAGCTGCGGCATCAACGCGTCCATCTCGGTCATGTTGACCATGACCTTGTCCATGGTCGCCGTCATGGTGTCCACGCCGTCCATCGCGTCGAAGATCGAGCGCATCGAATGACAGACCGGGATGTCGTAGCAGTGCGGTTCCCAGTAGAAGTAGTTGCGGATCGGGCGGAAGAAGTCGTCGAAATCGGCGATCTTGTCCCGCAAGTCGTGAATCGTGCCCTGCAGCTCGTTCATCTGACCGACCATGTCGTGGGTGACGCCGGTGAGCTGCGTCATCAGCCCGTACATGGTCTTCATGGTTTGGACCGTCTTGCCCATCTCGTCGGCCTGAGTCTTCATGTCGGCCATCCGGTCCTTCATGAGCTTCATGTTCTGCATCTGCCCGACGCCCTGCATGCTGATGAGGAACGGGATGGAGCTGTGCTCGATCGGAGTTCCCTCAGGTCGCGTGATGGTCTGCACCCGCGCGACACCCGGCACCCGGAACACCGCCTTGGCCACCTTGTCGATCACCAGGAAGTCCGCCGAGTTGCGCAGATCGTGATCGGCCTCGATCAGCAGGATTTCGGGGTTCATCCTCGCCTGGCTGAAATGCCGGTCGGCAGCCTGGAAACCCTCGTTGGCGGGAATGTCCTGCGGGATGTACTTCCGGTCGTCGTAACTGGTCTTGTAGCCGGGCAGGGCCGCGAGGCCGACCAGCGCGAGCGCCAGCGATGCGACGAGAATGGGTCCGGGCCAGCGGACGACGACCGTGCCGATTCGGCGCCACGCGCGTATACGCATGGCGCGCTTGGGTTCCAGCAGGCCGAACCGGCTGCCGATGGTGATGATCGCCGGCCCGAGGGTGAGCGCGACGAGCACGCCTGCGACGATGCCGACCGCACTCGGAACACCGAGGGTCTGGAAGTACGGCATGCGGGTGAGCGTCAGGCAGTACGTCGCACCGGCGATCGTCAGACCCGATCCGAGCACGACATGTGCTGTGCCGTGGAACATCTCGTAGTAGGCCGGCTCTTTGTCAAGGCCTTTGGTGCGTGCTTCCTGATAGCGGCCGATCAGGAAGATCGCGTAGTCCGTGCCCGCCGCGATCGACAGGGCCACAAGCATGTTCACCGCGAACGTGGACAGCCCGATGATGTGATAGTGGCCGAGTAGCGCCACGACACCGCGGGCCACCGCGAGCTGTACACCCACCATCGCGAGCACGAGCACGACGGTCACGATCGACCGGTAGAAGAACAGCAGCATCGTGATGATCACCGCGAAGGTCAGCAGGGTGATCTTGACCATGCTGCCGTCGCCGGCGTGGTTCAGGTCGGCCTGCAGGGCGGCGGGCCCGGTGACGAACACCTTCATGCCCGGCGGCGGTGGTAGTTCCCCGGTGATCGCGCGCACGGCATCGATCGACTCGTTGGCCAATGCCTCGCCCATGTTGCCCGCGAGGTTGAGCTGCACGTAGACGGCCTTGCCGTCGGTGCTCTGCGCGGAGGCCTCGGTCAGCGGATCGCCCCAGAAATCCTGGATGTGCTGCACATGCTTGGTGTCGGCCTTGAGCCGTTCCATGAGCTGGTCGTAATAGGCGTGCGCCTCGTCGCCGAGTTCCTGCTCGCCTTCCAGGACGATCATCGCGACGCTGTCGGAGTCGGATTCCTCGAACAGCTTGCCCATGTTCGTCATGGCCTGCATGGACGGGGCGTTGTGCGGGCTGAGCGATACCGCGTTCTCTTTGCCCACCTGTTCGAGCTGGGGTACGGCGAGGTTCATCACCGCGACCACCAGCAACCAGCCGAGGATGATCGGTATCGACAGCCGCCGGATCCACCGCGCCAGGAACGTCGGTCGGGTGATGTCGCGCTGAGCGTGGTCACTCATACGGACTTCGCAAAGCAATAGATGTAGGCGTTCACGTCGCGTTGTGTCCGTTCGTCTTTGACTTCGCCGTCAGAGGAGATGCGGCATCCGATGAAATCGCTACTGCCTTGCGCGAGCACGTTGCCGGTCATCGACGGCGCATTGGTGACGATCTCGACCGACCACGGCAAGGTGACCCCGTTGACCTGGTTCGGCTCACCGTCGTCGTCGATGTAGTTGACGTCGGCCACCGCTCCTGGCGGGCCGAAGATCTCGTAGACGACCCGTTTGGGGTCCGACACGTTCTTCTGGTCGTCGGACATGCTGCCGGCATAGGTGGGCAATTGCTGGGAACCGAAGATGCCGCGGATCTTCGTGACGGCGAACCCCCCGATGGCGATGACGGCGGCCATCACCAGCGGAATCCACGCCCGCTTGAGAGCTGTGAGAATCGTCGGACCCCTTCAACTTAGGGTTGGCTACCCGAAGAGGTTAACGCACACGACGTGCGTAAGGACGACTACGTTCTGTAGGAGGTCTGTAGGAGGTCTGTAGGACGTCTGGATGACCAACCCACGCGGCCGTACCTTCCGTTATGGTTCGGCCCGTGGAACCGGTGACCTTCAAGAGGGCCCGCACCGCGGAGAACAAGCGGGCGCGGGCGGCCGCGCTGATGGAGGCGGCCCGGTCACTCGCACTCGAATCAGGCGTGGCGGCAGTGACTTTGACCGCCGTCGCCGATCGGGCCGGGGTCCATCACTCGGCGGTTCGGCGGTATTACGCGTCGCACAAGGACATCCTGTTGCACCTCGCGGCCGAAGGCTGGGGCCGCTGGTCGGCCGCGGTGTGTGAGAGCCTGGCGGCCCCCGGGCCGATGTCGCCGGGCCGGGTGGCCGACTCGCTCGTCAGCGGACTGTTACAAGACGTCCTGTTCTGCGATCTGCTGGCCTACCTCCCACTGCACCTCGAACACGAGGTGAAACCCGAACAGGTCGTCAAGGTCAAGCGGCAGTCCTACCCCGCCGTGATGTCGATCGCGGAGGCCATCGAGCGCGCACTGCCCGCACTCGGCCGCCAGGGTGCGGCCGACATGCTGTCGTCGGCCACTGCGCTGGCGGGCACGCTGTGGCAAGTGGTGCACCCGCCCGCCGATCTCGTCGACGCCTACGCGACCGAACCGGCGGTGCCGCCGGAGTTCGATTTCGAATTCGGACCGACGTTGACGCGGCTGCTCACCGCGATGTGTACGGGGCTGGCCACGCAGTCAGCGGGTTAATCGGCGGGTATGCGACCCAGCACGTGCCGCAGCGCACTCTCCAGGGTGGGATGGCGGAACCGATGGCCCGCCCGCTCGAGCCTGACCGGCACGAGACGCTGGCTCGCACAGGCCACTTCACGGGCACCTTCGTCACCCAATAAAATGCGCGGCCCCCATGCGGGCACCGGCAGCACGGTCGGCCGGCGCAGAACTCGGCCGAGCATGTGGGTGTAGTCGACGTTTCGAACCGCTTCGGGCGCAACGGCGTTCACCGGGCCGGACAGACCGTCGTCCCACAATGCGCGGTGGTACACATCGACAAGATCATCGATGCCGATCCACGACAGCCACTGCGCGCCGTCGCCGATCCGGCCACCCAAGCCCAGCTCGAACAACGGATAGAGGCCGCGCAGTACTCCGCCCCGCGGAGATTGCACGATTCCGGTCCGCACCTGTACAACCCGCAATCCGGCCGACGCGGCGGGTGCCGTGGCCGCCTCCCAGTCGGCCACGACCTCGGCGAGGAAGCCATCGCCCCGCCCGCCGTCCTCGGAGACCGGATTTTCACCGGTGTCATTGCCGTAGTACCCGATCGCCGATGCGCACACCAACACGTCCGGCCCGCCATCGGTGCGCGCGGCAAGTTCGGCCAGCCCTCGTGTCGGGCCGACGCGGCTCTCGCGGATCGCGCGCTTGTGACCGGAGTTGAACCGGCCGGCGATCGAGGCACCGGCCAGGTGGATCAGCGCATCGACTCCCGACAGCAGATTCGGGTCGGGGTCTGCCGGATTCCACTCCCGCTCATCGGCATTGGATACAGCACGGCGCACGAGCTTGACGACCCGATGCCCTCCGGTGGTGAGAAACGCCGACAAGGCCGAACCGACAAGGCCGGATGCTCCTGTCATCGCAATCGTCAACGGCCGCAGACCCACCTCGCGGGCCTCGCGGTGGGCCGCGAGGTCGGCGGCGAGTTGTCGATGCCGGTAGGCGAACATGGGACGCAACGCAAAGCCGGGCACTGGCGTTTCGACCCGGTCGATCATCCGGGTTCGGCCGTCGCCGGCGTCCTCGAACTCGTGGGTGTGGGTCCACCGAACCACGGCGCGGACCGGCAGAGAAGCGACACCATCGCTGCTGATCGAGTCGACGAAACGCGTTGGCGGATCGTACAACTCCCGACGGTGCTGGGCCACCCAGCGCAATCCGCCCGGCAGTGCGAGCCGGGCCTGGCCGTCAGCCAGTGACGCGGCCTCGGACACGATGCGCACCGGTTGCCATGGTGGTGACAGCCGAACGAACGCGCCGGGGCGCGCATGCCAGGAGAACACCTCGTCACGCGGGGCATCGATCACCGTCGTGAACACGTGCTCGTCGGCGAGAACCCGGTTGAAGATCCCTGCCACGCTATGGCTCCACCGGTATCGCGATCTCGTTGCGGCGCAGGCATGGAATCGTCCACGGCGGGTCGTAGAACCACGCAGTCGGTTCGCCGTCGGCCTCGAACCCGTACTGCCGTAACACTTCACGCAGTTGCACGGTACGTTCGGTGACCGCGCCGGGACCGCGGTCACCGCTGAATCGCAGTACCGCCACCGACTGGGCCGGCAGCTCCGTGAGCCGCACCCTGTCGTCGTTGGGCTCGGGCAGCGTGTCGATGGTCAACCTCGCCGGCATGTAGAACTGGACGTCCCACCCATCACTGCGTCCTCCGGTTTGCGCGACGGGAGCGGTCATCGCGATCTTCTGTCCACCACCGGACTCCCCGATCCGTCCCGTCCGGCTCGCGCCGCCGTTGTCGCCGAATATGTAGCCGGCCAGTCGGCCGAACCCCAACCGCAGCGCGGCTTCGCGATCGGCGCCGACGGTCGTCACCGCGGCGACACGGGGACCGTAGTGACGGATCTCCACTCCGTCGGCCAACGATTCGGCCCGGTATGGCGGTTCTTCGGTGCCCACCCGCCATCCGATCACCGCGGGCGCTGCTTGAATCATCTGGCTGATGAGCTTCGGTATCTGCTGAAGCACGGCGCGGTTCCCTTCTGCTCAGCGCGGCCCGAAGCCGCGGTCCGCGAATACGGACGTCAGGGATTCGGAGCCGACGCCACCTTGGATTGCCCGGACGGCGAAAAATCATGCGCATCCGAATCGCTGACCGCGACACCCGGAGCGCCGGCGATACCGGTGTCTTCGCGCCATCCCGGCGGCCTCAACATGTAACCGAAGCGTCCGCGCCATGTGCGCGCCCGCCAGACATCGCCGACCATCGCCGCGAACTCGTGGAAATTCGCCTTCACCGGGTTGTACGTATCGATGTTCTTGGTCAGCCCGTAACGCACGGGTTCGTGCTCTGGCGCGAAGCTGCCGAACATGCGGTCCCACACGATGAGAATGCCTGCATAGTTCTTGTCCAGGTACGGGTTGTTGGCGCCGTGGTGCACGCGGTGGTGCGAAGGCGTGTTGAACAGGTACTCGATAACCCATGGCAGCCGGTCGATGCGCTCGGTGTGGATCGGGAACTGGTAGAGCAGCACGATCGCCTGGGAGAGGAAGATCAGCCAGACCGGGATGCCGATCAGCGCCAGCGGCACGTAGACGATCGAACTGAGGAACGATCCCGGGATGAGCCACGGCAGGCGCACGGCGGTCGACAGATTGAAGTGCTGACTGGAATGGTGCACGCTGTGGGCCGCCCAGAACAGCCGGATGCGATGGGACATGCGGTGTTTGACGTAGTAGGCAAGGTCGGCCAGCACGATCGCGACGACCCAGACCCACCAGTGCGCGGCGGACAACTGCATGGGCGCGAACGCCGCCGCGATCGCGACGATGGGAACCTCGATGAATCGCTCCAACGGCCGGACGAGGTAGCCGATGGCATAGATCGACAGGCTCGCGGAGCTGTCGCGCCACGATATTCCGGCGCGCGGCCGTGATTCGTCCTTGTCGAAGCGGTAGCTGAGAAACTCGATCACCATGAGGACGAAGAACGCGGGCATCGCGTAGAGCCCAATTCGCATCGCGTCGACCATCGACTATCCCCGCCCCGCCGAGACCTTGGGCATCCCCGCGATCTGCCAGGCCAGAGCCTGCCCGAAGAGTTCCTCGGGCACCCGGTCCGGGTCGATACGGCGTTGTCTGATCAGCCCCTGGAAAAGCGCAAGCACGACGACCGCGAACGCATCCGGTGAGACACTGTCGTCAACGTTGTTGCGCTCCAATGCTTCCGCGACGATGTCGCGCACCGATGCGAGAGTTCGAGCCGAACGATCCACCAGGATCTGCATGGCGTCCGGGTTACGCACGGCCTGCAGCCAGAACTCAGACTGGATCGCCTCGAACTCGATGTCCTTGTCGGCGATCTCGATCAGCATCCGCCCGAGCGCCCGCAACGGCTCTCCGGTTTCCCGCCTGCCTTCGGCGAGCGTGTCCACCACCCGGTCGATGCGGCCGGCTGCGCGCTCGGCCATCAACTCGGAGAACAGTTGCTCCTTGCCGGAGAAGTTCGAATAGACCGCGCCCACGGAGAACCCGGCGGCCGCCGCGATCTCATCGACCGACGCCGCGGCATAGCCCTTGCGGGCGAAGGTGCGGGCCGCCGCATCGAGCAGCAACGCGCGGGTGCGGGCCTGGTTCTCGGCGCGGGTCAGCCGCCGAGGCTTCGGATCTTCGTCGTGAGCCATATTCAGATAGTAACCGTTATTCCGATATCGATCGTTATGAGAATGCTGTGAGTCGGCGTGGCTGTCGGCACTGCCCGAGAATGCGGTACATGGCATTCGTCGCTGCGGTGATCGTCGTCCTCACACTGATCGTGATGACAACCGGCCGGGCTCCGGCAGTCCTGGCCCTGACATGCGCACTGGTCGCCGCGGGGCTGCTGGGGATCGCCACGCCCACTGAGCTTTTCGGAGGACTGAGCAACGCGGGCGTCATCACCATCGCCGCGATGCTGGTGATCGCCAAAGGCGTCCTGCACACCGGGGTCGTGTCCAGGGTGACCTATCGCCTACTCACCGGTGTCCGTACGCCCGGCCACGCGCTACGCCGTCTCATCCCGCCAGTCGGGTTCGTCTCGGCGCTCATCAACACCACGCCGATCGTCGCGATGCTCATCCCGGCCGCCAAAGAGCTACAACAACAATCGGGTGTGCCGGCGCGCGGCGTGCTGCTGCCGATCGCCCACGCGACCACCCTCGCGGGCTCCGCGACGCTCATCGGCACCAGTTCCAATCTGCTCATCGCCGCGCTCGCCGCACCCGCAGGCGTCGAACTGTCGATGTTCTCGTTCGTCCCGGTAGCAGTGCCCGTCGCGCTCGTCGGCTGGGTCGTGTTGCTCCTGACTGCGCCGCGGATGCTGCGTGGCACATCGGAGGTCGCCGCGCGCGACCTGTCGTGGCATGCCGAGATCCCTGTCTCCGCACGCGCCATCGCGGTCGGCAGGACCGCTGCCGAATTGGGTATCCACACCACCGCCGAGTTCGCGCTACAGGAGGTGCTCCGATGGGGCGAGCCCGTCGGTGCGGATTCCGTGCTGGAAGTCGACGACGTCCTGGTGTACCGGGCCACCGAGTCGGGTGTCCGGATGCTGTGGGGCAGCCCACGATTCGGCCTCTCCCCCCAACGGCTCTATCTGGTCGCGGTCGCCGACAACGAGCAGGCCACGGTGCGCGAGCTCGAGGAGAACGAGGACATCGTGGTGGTCGCGGCTCAGACCGGTAAACGGCTGCGCGACGCCCCGGCCGAGCCTGGCGCACTCTGCCTGGTCACGGCCGGCTCCGCCGATGTCCTCGCGGACAGTCCCCTGGTCGCATTGTGGCGGCAGGCCACCGGCAAAGCTCCACAGACCGGCAAGACCTGGACAGCCCTCGGCATTCTCGCCGCAGTCATCCTGGCGGGTTCGTTCGGGATCGCCCCGGTCGAACTCGTTGCGGTCGCCGGTGCGGTGCTGATGGTTCTCACCGGCGTGCTGACACCGAGATCGGCGGTGCGGGCGCTCAATTGGAACATCCTCGCGATCATCGCCGGCTCCATCGGACTCGGCGTCATCGTCGTCAACAGTGGCCTGGGCGGCTACATCTCGGCGGCGATCCTGGAGCTGTCCGGCGACAGCACCGCGCTGATAGTCCTTGTAATCGCGGTCGGCACCACGATCCTGACGAACGTCGTCACCAACGCCGCCGCCGCGTCGATCCTCACCCCGGTTGTTCTGACGATCGCGGACAGTACCGGACTCGACCCGGTACTGCTGCTGATCACGGTCGGCACCTGCATCTCGTTCACATTCCTCAACCCGTTCAGCCACCAGTCCAACCTCATGGTGATGAAGCCGGGCGGTTATTCGACGGCGACCTTCATGCGCTTCGGCATCCCGCTCACGATCGTGTCGCTGGCCACCGTGTTCGGTGTTGGCTGGGCACTGCTGTCCGTGTGATGCGCTGGCGCGCTTGATATTCCGCCCGGAGTTAGGCGTCGTCGAGCAGATCCGGTGTCACGGCGGACTCGGTATCGGGAATACCGTCCTGCTTGGCTTTACGGTCGGCCATCGACAACAGCCTCCTGATACGGCCCGCCACAGCGTCTTTCGTCATGGGCGGATCGGCGAGCCGGCCGAGCTCCTCGAGCGAGGCCTGCCGATGCTCGACGCGTAACTTGCCCGCCGCCGCCAGATGATCGGGCACCGTGTCGCCGAGAATCTCCAGCGCCCGCTCCACCCGCGCCGCCGCGGCCACCGCGGCGCGCGCGGAGCGGCGCAGGTTGGCGTCGTCGAAGTTGGCCAATCGATTGGCCGTCGCCCGGACCTCGCGGCGCATGCGCCGTTCCTCCCAGGTCAACCGCGTGTCCTGGGCACCCATTCGCGTCAGCAATGCGCCGATCGCCTCGCCGTCACGCACCACGACCCGGTCGCTGCCCCGGACTTCGCGGGCCTTCGCACTGACGCCGAGCCGGCGCGCGGCACCCACCAGCGCCAACGCCGCCTCCGGCCCGGGGCAACTGACCTCAAGCGCCGATGAACGCCCCGGCTCGGTGAGCGAGCCATGGGCCAGGAACGCACCCCGCCACGCGGCCTCGGCATCCCCGACGCTTCCACCGACCACTTGGGCGGGCAGCCCGCGTACCGGCCGGCCACGCAGATCGAGCAGACCGGTCTGGCGCGCGAGCGCCTCACCGTCATTGGCCACTCGGACCACGTACCGCGTGCTCTTGCGAATACCGCTGGCGGACAACACATGGACGACCGCGTTGTAGCCGTAGAGGTCGTAGATGTCCTTGCGGAGCCGGCGCGCGATGATGCCGAGGTCGACCTCGGCTTCCACGACCACCCGGCCTGCGACGATGTGCAACCCTCCGGCAAAGCGCAACAGGGACGCCACCTCGGCCCGGCGCGCACTGACCGAGTTGACCACGAGGCGGCTCAGCTCGTCCTTCACCTCGGCTGTCATCGCCACGGCTCGTCCCCTCTCGATCTGTTCGGTGCCGGTTCCTGACGTGAGACGTCGACCGACCTGGCGGCGGGCGTGGGAACAATCGGCTCCTGCACAGTCCGGCCGGGCGCCATTGCTCGCAACCGGACCCCCTCCAGAGCCGCGGCCAACTTCGCCGGGTCATGTAAAGGTGTACCAGGTCTAGACACGTCAGCAAACTCGACTCGGGCCTCCAGAATGTTGGCCGTGCGGCTGAGCTGCTCGCGCTCGCGGTCGCTGGGCACTCGGCTGGCGTCGACGATGATGTCATGCACCGCGAAATCGGGGGCGTGCTGCGCCAACACGTGAATGTGACGCTCGGCCGAGAACCCGGCGGTCTCGCCGGGCTCGGCAGCCAGGTTGAGCACGAGCGCGCGGCGGGCCGTCGTCGCCCGCAACGCCGCCGCCAACTGCGGCACCAGTACGTGAGGAATGACACTGGTGAACCACGAGCCCGGCCCGAGCACCACCAGATCGGCCGCCATGATCGCCTCGACGGCCTGCCGAGTGGCCGGCGGGTCGCCCGGCAACAGCCGCACCCGGCGCACCTTGCCCACCGTCGTCGCAATCGCCACCTGACCGCGGATCACGCGGCTCATCCGCGGATCGGCCTCGAGGCCGGCGACATCGGCCTCGATCTGCAGCGCGATCGGACACATCGGCAGCACCCGGCCCTTGACCCCGAGGATTCGCCCCAGCTCGTCGAGCGCGGCGACCGGGTCGGCCAACACCTCGTTGAGGCCCGCGAGTATCAGGTTGCCGATCGGATGGCCGGCCAGCGCGCCACTCCCGCCGAACCGGTGCTGGATGATGGTGGCCCACAGGCGGCCGTGCGGACTGTCAGATGCCAACGCGGCCAAGGCCATTCGCAGATCGCCCGGTGGGACGATGTCGAGTTCGCTGCGTAGCCGCCCCGACGAGCCGCCGTCGTCGGCGACGGTCACCACCGCGGTCACGTGTGGGGTGAGGCGCCGGGCCGCCGACAATGTGGCGTAGAGCCCGTGGCCGCCGCCCAGCGCGACAATGCGTGGGCTCATTGCTCGCCTCCCACGCGCTCCGGTCCTCGCTCGTACCTCGCTGCGATCCTCACGCGCGCTCGGCTTCGGGGCGTCATTCGCGGCCCAGATCCCGATGCAACGCCCGCACCGTGAGTCCTTCGCCGCCCTGTAACCGCTCCGCCAGTGCTTCGGCGATCGCAACGCTGCGATGTTTACCGCCGGTGCAGCCGATGGCGACGGTCATATAGCGCTTCCCTTCCCGGCGGTAACCCGCGATCACAACGTCCAACAGCCGATGGTAGGTGTCGAGAAAATCCCTGGCGCCCGGCTGACCGAGCACGTAGTCACGCACGTCGGGATGTTGACCGGTGTGCGGGCGCAGTTCGTCGACCCAGTGCGGGTTGGGCAGGAACCGCACGTCCATCACGGTGTCGGCGTCCATCGGAAGGCCGTACTTGTAGCCGAACGACTCCACCGTCACGTTCGTGTAGGCGACCGTCTCGCCGCCGAAGGCACGCTCGATGCTCTCCCGCAGCGCAGGCACGGAAAGCTTCGACGTGTCGATCACCAAGTCGGCCCCGGCCCGCACCGGCGCCAGCATCGCCCGCTCGGCGGCAATCCCCTCAGCCAACGTTTGGTTGCCTTGCAGCGGGTGACTGCGCCGGTTCTGCTCGTACCGACGCACCAGGATGTCGTCGGAAGCCTCCAGGAAGAGAACGCGCGGCGTGATGTTGCGCGTCGCCAGATCGTGGCGCACCCAGTCCAGGTCGCCGGTGAACCCGCGGGAGCGCACATCCATGACGACCGCCAGCTGGGTGATTCGCGACCCCGCTGCAAGCCCGAGCTCGACCATCCGCGCGATCAACTCGGGAGGCAGATTGTCCGCGACATACCAACCCAGGTCCTCCAACACCTTTGCCGCGGTGCCGCGCCCGGCACCCGACAATCCGGTCACCAGAACGACGTCGATTCCCGATTCCTCGTCACCTTCGGCGATACCGCCTTCGGGACCGTTCTCGTGAAAGTCCCCGCTCACGTGCGATCGGCCCCCGGCTTCACGCTGACGTTCATATGCGGTCCGCCTGTTGCTCACGCTCGTTCATCCCCGACCCCGTCATCACCCTGCTTCGATCATCCTCGATAACGATTGCGGGCGCGTCCGAATTCGACTCACCATTCACGTCGGCATCCGCCCCCGGATCCTGCGTGCCGCCCTCTTCCTGAGTCTGCGGCTCACCGCCCTGGTCACTCGGCGGCCCGCCGAGCGCTTCGAGGACGGCTCGTGCAGTGGCCACGCCGATGCCAGGCACCGCGGTGATCTCCTCCACTGTGGCCTCCTTGAGTCGGGCAACCGAACCGAAATGCGTCACCAACGCCTTCCGGCGATGCTCGCCGAGCCCGCGAACCGAATCGAGCGCCGACGCCGTCATGCGCTTGGATCGCTTGCTGCGGTGGTAGCTGATGGCGAACCGGTGCGCCTCGTCGCGTACCCGCTGCAGCAGATACAGACCTTCACTGTTGCGCGGGAAAATCACCGGATCCGGCTCAGAGGGTACCCACACTTCCTCCAGCCGCTTCGCCAGACCGATCACCGCCACGTCATCGACTCCGAGTTCGTCGAGCACCGCGGCCGCCGCGTTGACCTGTGGAGCACCGCCATCCACCACGAACAGATTGGGCGGATAGGCGAACCGTCTCGGGCGTTGCTCGCCACCGGCGTCCGGCTGCGTATCGGTCACATGACGCAAAAAGCGGCGCCGGGTCACCTCGGCGATCGAGGCGACATCGTCGGACCGCCCGTTGCCTGCGGCCTCACGGATCGCGTAGTGACGGTAGTCAGATTTACGGGGCAGTCCGTCCTCGAATACGACGAGCGAGGCCACCACGTCGGTTCCCTGCACATGGCTGATGTCCACACACTCGATTCGCAGCGGCGCGTCGGCCAACCCGAGTGTGTCTTGAATGCTCTGCAGCGCTTCCGATCTCGCGTTGAAATCGCCGGCCCGCCGGAGCTTGTGCTGCGCGAGCGCCTCGTGCGCGTTGCGCTGCACGGTCTCAGCGAGAGCCCGCTTGTCACCGCGCACGGGCACTCGCACGCTCACCCGCGAACCACGCAGCTCCGATAGCCAGGTGGCCAACTCGTCGACATTGGGCGGCAACACCGGAACCAGCACCTGCCGCGGTACCGGATTCGTGGCCTCATCGGCTGCACCACCCAGTTCGGCCTGCTCGCCGTAGAACTGGGTGAGGAACTGCTCGACCAACTGATCCTGCCCGGATTGCTCCGGGTCTCCGGACTTTTCGACGATCCAGCCGCGCTGACCGCGAACCCGGCCACCCCGCACGTGGAACACCTGAACCGCGGCCTCGAGCTCGTCGTCGGCGAACGCCACCACGTCGGCGTCGGTGCCGTCGCCGAACACCACGGCCTGCTTCTCAAGTGCCCGTTTCAACGCCGAGATGTCGTCGCGCAGCCGCGCCGCCCGCTCGAAATCCAGCTCCTCGGCGGCGGCGGCCATCTGCTGCTCCAGATCCCTGGCAAGCCGGTCGGTCTTACCGGCAAGGAAGTCGCAGAAGTCCTCGACGATCTTGCGGTGCTCTTCCGCGGTGACCCGGCCGACGCACGGCGCCGAACACTTGTCGATGTAGCCGAGCAGGCAGGGGCGGTCGATCTGCTTGTGACGCTTGAACACTCCAGCCGAGCAGGTTCGAGCCGGGAACACCCGGGTGAGCAGGTCGAGCGTCTCCCGGATGGCCCAGGCGTGTGAGTAGGGCCCGAAATACCGGACACCTTTACGGCGCGGCCCCCGGTACACCATGAGCCGTGGGTATTCCTCGTTGAGGGTGACCGCGAGCACCGGATACGACTTGTCGTCGCGATAGCGGATGTTGAAGCGCGGATCGAACTCTTTGATCCAGTTGTACTCAAGCTGCAGCGCTTCGACTTCGGTGTTGACCACCGTCCACTCGACGCTGCCCGCGGTCATGACCATCTGCCGGGTGCGCGGGGCCAGGCCGGCAAGATCGGCGAAGTACGACGTCAACCTGCTGCGGAGGCTCTTGGCCTTGCCGACGTAGATCACCCGGCCATGCGGATCCCGGAACCGGTAGACCCCCGGCTCAACTGGTATCGACCCGGGCGCCGGCCGGTACGTCGTTGGATCGGGCACGGTTTCCAGGTTACTGCCGCGATCCGACGGAACTCCGCTACCGTCGAGGGGTGCGATTGCTGGCGTCCACACGTTCGGTCATCGCCCTGCTCAGCGGTGTCGTCCTGATCGCGGCGGGGTGCGCAGACGGCCCCGAACGGCCGGCCCGCACCGTTGCGGGCCCGTGCGAGATTGTGTCCAACGGCACACCAATGCCCAAGCCACCGGCCGCTTCACCGCCGCAGCCGGCTCCGCCTGCGGCGGTCCCCAGCCCGCCTCCGACAAGCCGTGACCTCGCCACCCAACCCGAAATCGCAACCGGCTACCGCAGCGACATGACGGCCGTACGCACCGCCAGGTACGCCGTCGCCACCGCCAATCCCCTGGCCACCGAAGCGACCTGCAAAGTGCTGCGCGACGGCGGTACCGCAGCCGACGCCCTCGTGACCGCCCAGGCCGTGCTCGGCCTGGTCGAACCACAGTCCTCAGGTATCGGCGGCGGCGGGTTCCTGCTGTACTACGACGCGGCCTCCGGTGCCGTACGCGCCTATGACGGCCGGGAGACCGCCCCCGCGGCTGCCGATGAGAACTACCTCCGCTGGATCTCCGACACCGACCGCACCGCGCCCAAGCCCGATGCGCGGGCGTCCGGCCGCTCGATCGGCGTGCCGGGCATCGTGCGGCTACTCGATGACGTACACGGTGAATTCGGCAAGAAGGCGTGGCGTGAACTGTTCGATCCAGCCGTCTCGATGGCCGACCGCGGCTTCGACGTCAGCCCGCGCCTGGCGGCCGCGATCAAAGACTCCGCTCCCCAACTCCGGCTCGATCCGGAGGCCGCGGCCTACTTCCTCGGTCCGGACGGCACCCCCAAACCGGTGGGCACCCGACTCACCAACCCGGCGTACGCGAACACCCTGGGCGCCATCGCTTCCGATGGGGCGCAAGCGTTCTACACCGGCGACATCGCGCAGGCGATCGTGGCGTCCGTCGCCGACCCGGCAGGCGGCCGCACGCCGGGCCTGCTGACCGGGCAGGACCTCCTCGCCTACACCGTCAAGCAGCGCGAACCGTTGTGCACGCCGTACCGCGGCCGCGAAATCTGCGGCATGCCACCGCCGTCGTCCGGCGGCATCGCGGTGGCCGCCACCCTCGGTGTGCTCGAACACTTCGCGATGGGCAACCACAAGCCGACCGACATGGACCTCAACGGCGGGCGCCCCACCGTCATGGGCGTCCATCTGATCTCCGAAGCAGAGCGGCTCGCCTACGCCGACCGCGACCGCTACGTCGCCGACACCGACTTCGTCCCACTGCCCGGCGGATCGCCCGAAACCCTGCTAGGGAACGCCTATCTCACCGGGCGCGCTGCGCTGATATCCGAACAGCACACCATGGGCACCGCCCAGCCCGGCAACTTCGGCGCGCCCATCACCGCCCCGCCGCAACGCGAGCACGGCACCAGTCAGGTGAGCGTCGTCGACAGCTACGGCAACGCGGCCTCGCTCACCACGACCATCGAATCGGCGTTCGGCTCATTCCATATGGTGGACGGATTCCTGCTCAACAACCAACTCACCGATTTCGCGGCCGAACCGATCAGCCCCGAAGGCACCCCGGTGCCCAACCGGGTAGAGCCGGGCAAACGGCCACGCAGCACCATGGCTCCGACGCTGATGTTCGACAAGGGACCGGCCGGGACGCCCGGATCCAGAGGCCCCCTCTATGCCGTGCTCGGCTCCCCGGGCGGTTCGGTGATCATCCAGTTTGTCGTGAAAACTGTTGTCGGCGTGGTTGACTGGGGCCTGGATCCGCAGCAGGCGGTGTCGATGGTCGACTTCGGCGCCGCCAACACGCCCAAAACCAACGTCGGCGGCGAACATCCCAACATCGACACCTCCGGTCCGCCGGGATTGCCCGGCGACCACGATCCGCTGGTGAAGGGTTTGCGCGCCCTCGGTCATGAGGTCGACCTCGCCGACCAGTCCAGCGGTCTCTCGGCGATCGTGCGCGCCGAACCGGGCTGGATCGGTGGTGCCGATCCGCGCCGCGAAGGCCTGGTGATGGGCGACCCCGCTTGATGCGCGAACCCATGACACCGCACGTGACCCGACTCACCGAGGCGGACTGGCGACTGTTCGCCATCCTCCGGCTACGTGCACTTGCCGACTCGCTGGGGGTCGAGGACCGGCATTACCGCCAGGAATCCAGATTCACTGCTGCCCAGTGGCGCCGACGACTACGCGATCACGCTCAGTTCACCGCGGCGGTCAACGGGCGAGCGGTCGGCCTCCTCGGTGCACAGCAACAGAACGCCGACACCATGTATCTGTATTCGCTGTGGGTTGATCCGGCGGCGCGCGGGTACGGCCTGGCCCACCGGCTGATCAGCGCGGCCGTGGACTGGTCACGCGGCCGAAGCGTCCAAACCGTCAAACTGCGGGTCGCGACCGACAACACGGCGGCCCGGTGCGTGTACGAGAGCCTGGGTTTCGATGTAGCCGACGCCGAACCAGCAACGGAAGCCGACGAATTGGCGATGACGCTGCGCGTCAGCTGAGGCCCGAGCGGTACTTCGCGACCAGGTTCCGGACCTGGTCCATCGCATCGACCGCACGTCCCTTGTCGATCGCCTGAATGGCCATCACCGGGATGTACTCGTCATCTGGCAGATCCACGCGGGCCCAGCGTGCGCCCCGCGGAAAAGAGACGTCGACGACGTCGTCCCACGGAATCAACCGGTAGCCGACCAGATTTCGCACCGCCACACCGGACGGTCCGACCCGCAGCCGCGGCCGGGCGAACATCAATACCACGCAGGCGATGACGGCCCCGAGCAACGCGATCGCCACTTGGTCCGCGGTACGGAAAACAACCCCGGTGGACCCCACTTTGAGCAACGCGCCCACCGAGACATGGGCCGCGAAGATGATCAATGCCGCCCCGTAGGCGAAGATCGGTGTGCGGTAGGGCCGGATCTCGACGTCCCACGTGTCTGCCGTCATGTGATCAGTCATGCGCGGGCGCGCAGCTCACGAAGTGTCAGCGCAGTCGACAACGCCGCGGCGGCCGCCTGGGCGCCCTTGTCCTCGGTCGAGGAGGGAAGCCCGGCCCGATCGAGCGCCTGCTCTTCGGTGTTGGTCGTCAACACTCCATTGGCCACCGGGGTCGACGCGTCCAGCGATACCCGGGTGAGTCCTTGGGTGACGGCATCGCACACGTAGTCGAAATGTGGCGTCTGGCCCCGGATCACCACGCCCAGCGCCACTACGGCATCATGGGTGGCCGCCAAAGCCTGTGCCACGACCGGGATTTCGATCGCACCGAGCACCCGCACGACGGTCGGCTCGGCGATACCGGCGTCGGCGGCCACCTTGCGCGCACCGTCGAGCAACGCATCGCAGATCTTCGTGTGCCACGTACTGGCCACGATCGCCAGTTTCACATTCGAGGCGTCGAGCTGCGGCAGTTCGGGAACTCCTGCGCCGCCACTCATTTGTCGTCCCCGCCGACGTCACTCATTTGTCGTCCCCGCCGACGCCACTCATTTATCCGCCACACCCTCGGCACTCGGCGGGCGGCGATCCCCCAGCAGGTACACCGCCTCGTCGTAATCGTCCATGCTCACCGCTTCGTCATAGTCGTCGAGGCCGACAAGGTCATGGCCCATGCGATCCCGCTTGGTCATGAGATAGCGGATGTTCTCCGCGTTGGCCCGCACCGGCAACGGGACCCGCTCGATGATGTGCAGGCCGTATCCATCCAATCCGACGCGCTTGGCCGGGTTGTTGGTCAGAAGCCTCATCGACCGGATACCGAGATCGACGAGGATTTGTGCGCCGATGCCGTAATCGCGTGCGTCGGCGGGCAATCCGAGCATCAGGTTCGCGTCGACGGTGTCCTCACCGGCATCCTGCAACTGGTAGGCCTGCAGTTTGTGCATCAAACCGATGCCGCGGCCCTCGTGCCCGCGCATGTAGAGCACGACGCCGCGCCCTTCGCGCGCGACCATCGCCATCGCGGCGTCCAGCTGCGGGCCGCAATCGCAGCGCCGCGATCCGAACACGTCACCGGTCAGGCATTCGGAGTGCACACGCACCAGTACGTCGTGACCGTCGCTGTTCGGCCCGGCGATCTCGCCGCGGACCAGTGCGACGTGCTCGACATCCTCGTAGATGCTCTTGTACCCGACGGCGCGGAACTCTCCGTGCCGGGTCGGGATTCGCGCCTCGGCAATGCGCTCGATGTGCTTTTCGTGCTTGCGCCGCCACTCGATGAGGTCGGCGATCGAGATCAGCGCCAAATCGTGATCGTCGGCGAATACCCGCAGCTCGTCGGTGCGCGCCATGTCGCCTTCGTCCTTCTGGCTCACGATCTCGCAGATCGCGCCGGCCGGCTGCAGACCGGCCAGGCGGGCCAGATCGACGGCGGCCTCGGTGTGGCCGGGACGCCGCAGCACCCCACCGTCCTTGGCGCGCAACGGCACTACGTGGCCGGGTTTGGTGAAGTCGTCGGCGACGGTGTCGGGGTTCGCGAGGGCACGCATCGTGGTTGCCCGGTCGGATGCCGAAATGCCGGTGCCCACATCCTTTTTGGCGTCGACGGTGACGGTGTATGCAGTGCCGTGCTTGTCCTGATTGACCGCATACATCGGCAACAGCCCGAGGCGATCGCAGATCTCGCCGTCCAGCGGCACGCACAGATAGCCCGAGGTGTAGCGCACCATGAACGCGACAAGTTCAGGAGTGGCCTTCTCGGCGGCGAAGATGAGGTCGCCCTCGTTCTCGCGGTCTTCGTCGTCGATCACAACCACGGCTTTGCCCGCCGCGATATCGGCTATCGCCCTCTCGACGGAATCGAGCCTGGTCATCTGCGCCACCTTGCCTGTTCAATGCGACGTTCCATACGTGGAACCATCGTCGTCGACTCCAGTATGAACCACCGAAATCCAGCAGTTATTGCCAGCTCTTACTGACCGGTACCGGTCATGAGCCGCTCGACGTACTTGGCGATGACGTCGACCTCGAGGTTCACCGGCGCGCCGACGTCCGCGCGTCCCACCGTGGTGAGCTCACGTGTCGTGGGGATCAGCGACACCTCGAACCAGTCGTCTCCCAGACCGGAGACGGTCAACGACACCCCGTCGACGGTGATCGAACCCTTCTCGACGACATACCTCGACAGGGCTGCAGGCAGACCGATCCGCACCACCTCCCAGTGCTCGGACGGCGTGCGCGAAATCACATGACCGGTGCCGTCGACATGGCCTTGGACGATGTGCCCGCCCAGGCGGCTGTTCACCGCCGCAGCACGTTCCAAGTTGACCCGGCCACCGACTTCGAGCTTCTGCAGGCTGGACCGGTTGAGTGTCTCGGCCATCACGTCGGCGGTGAAAACCCCGTCGGGCCGGACGTCCACGACGGTCAGGCACACGCCATTCACCGCGATCGAATCCCCATGCCGTGCGTCGGCGGTGACGATCGGCCCGCGGATGGCGAACCGCGCAGCGTCGACAAGCTCTTCCTTGTCGACAAGGACGCCCAGCTCTTCAACGATTCCGGTGAACACGTGACCAGAGTATTCAGTCGATGACCGGTTGGAGAAAGCGGCCGCGGACGTGAGGAGCGAGAATCCTCTTGGTCACGGCAAGCCTCTACGATGCAGTCATGCAGACGCGCCCACGCTTCGCAGTCCGATCGTTGCTCGCTTTTCTTTTCGCCGCCGTTGCGCTTATCGCGGGGTGCTCGTCGTCGGAGAAGACGTCCGACGCCCCACTTCCCGACGCCACGACGTTGCTGCAGGAGTCCTCGGCGGCGACCAAGAGCCAGCAGAGCGTGCACCTGCTGCTGACCGTGCAGGGCACGATCGACGGACTACCTGTCGAGAAGCTCGACGGTGACCTCACCAACGCTCCGGCCGTCGCCGCCCAGGGCACCGCTGACCTCATCGCGTTCGGTCAGAAGATCGCCGACGCGCAGTTCGTCGTCGCCGACGGCAACCTGTATGCCGCGCTGACGCCCGGTGACCCGCTGTCGAACTACGGTGCGGCCGCCAACATCTACGACGTCTCGGCGATCCTCAACCCCGAAACCGGCCTGGCCAACGTGCTCGCGAACTTCAGCGACGCCAAGGCCGAGGGCCGCGAGTCGATCAACGGTACGGAAGGCGTGCGGGTGACAGGCAACGTCAGCGCCGACGCCGTCAACAAGATCGCACCGCAGCTCAAGGCGACCGGTCCGGTGCCGGGCACCGCGTGGATCACCGAAGACGACAAGCACACGTTGCTGCAGGCCAAGCTGGAGCCCACGCCAGGAAACAGCGTCACGATGACCCTGTCGGACTGGGGTAAGCAGGTCACTGTCACCAAGCCCGCTCCCTGATGCGGACCGCTGACGCGGTGACGTCCCGCGGAAACCGCACGATCGCGATCAGCGCGGGCAGCCTTGCGGTGCTGCTCGGCGCACTCGACACCTATGTCGTGATCACGATCATGGTCGACATCATGAAAGACGTCGGCATCGCGATCAACAAGATTCAGCAGGTCACGCCCATCATCACGGGCTATCTACTGGGCTACATCGCCGCCATGCCGCTGCTGGGCCGCGCGTCCGACCGGTTCGGCCGCAAGATGCTGATCCAGGTGGGCCTGGCCGGCTTCGCGATCGGATCGGTGATCACCGCCCTGTCGGGCGATCTGACCACCCTGGTCATCGGCCGCGTCGTGCAGGGCACCGCCAGCGGTGCCCTGCTGCCGGTCACGCTTGCCTTGGCCGCCGATCTGTGGTCGGCCCGTAACCGCGCCGGGGTGCTGGGCGGGGTTGGCGCCGCGCAGGAGTTGGGCGCGGTCCTCGGCCCGGTCTACGGCATCACGCTTGTCTGGCTGTTCAACCACTGGCAGGCGGTGTTCTGGGTCAACGTGCCCCTGGCCGTCATCGCGATGGTGATGATCCACTTCAGCCTGCCGCCACGAGACAAAGACCAACCACCGGAGAAGGTCGACGTCGTCGGCGGTGTGCTGCTGGCGATCGCACTCGGCCTGGCCGTGGTGGGCCTGTACAACCCGGAGCCCGATGGCAAGCAGGTGCTGCCCAGCTGGGGTCTGCCGGTTCTGGTCGGCGCGTTGATCGCGACAATCGCGTTCTTCGTATGGGAGAAGGTCGCCAAGACTCGGCTGATCGAGCCGGCTGGTGTGCACTTCCGGCCGTTCCTGGCCGCCCTCGGCGCCTCGTTGTGCGCCGGTGCGGCGTTGATGGTCACTTTGGTCAACGTCGAACTCTTCGGCCAGGGCGTGCTCGGTCAGGATCAGAACGAAGCGGCATTCCTCTTGCTGAGGTTTCTGATCGCTTTGCCCATCGGCGCACTGCTCGGTGGCTGGCTGGCCACCAGGATCGGTGACCGGGTCGTCGCCTTCATCGGCTTGGTGATCGCCGCAGGCGGCTTCTGGCTGGTGTCGCACTGGTCGATCGACGTGCTGTCGGCGCGCCACGACCTGGGCCTGATCACGCTGCCGGTGCTCGACACCGACCTCGCGATCGTCGGGTTGGGGCTCGGCCTGGTGATCGGCCCGCTAACGTCGGCGACTTTGCGGGTCGTTCCTCCCGCACAGCACGGCATCGCCTCGGCACTCGTGGTGGTCGCCCGCATGATTGGCATGCTGATCGGCATCGCCGCCCTGTCCGCGTGGGGTCTGTACCGGTTCAACCAACACCTGGCGACCCTCGCCGCAACCAACAACGCCGGTCCGATGTCGCTGGCCGAGCGGCTCTCCGCACAGGCCGTGCGGTATCGCGAGGCGTACGTGATGATGTACGGCGATATCTTCTTGATCGCCGCCGTCGTGTGCATCGTCGGCGCGGTGCTCGGGCTGTTGATCAGCGCCCGGCACGAGCATGCCGACGACGTCGAACCGCAGTCCGAGCCGCCGCGCGACGACACGGATCCCGACGACGCCCCTACGGAGTTGCTCGACCTGCCGACCCAGGCACTCCCGGCGCAACCCGCCGATCAGACGGTTCGCCTACCGGGCCAGCAGCCGCCGGGTCGGCACCGCGCACCGTAACGGGCTCAGCAGCGTTCGACACCCGGGCGCAGGAGCCGCGGCAGATCCTCACCGGTCTGCGGGCGCCTGCCCGGGCGGACGACACGTAGCGGGGCGCACACCAGAGTGCGGACCGCGCGGGGCGTTAGCGGGGAAATACTGAGCCAGTCCTGCAGTGCAGTCACGCTCGTGTCCTTTGCTCGTGTTCACCTAGCGCATGTCGGCAGTGAACGCGCTTTGGTACGAGTGTACCGAGACGCCGGCCGCAAAACCGGTGTCAACCGGGCCGTCGGCGCCTGTCAGTTGGGTACGAGACTCAGCAGGACGTCCGGGCCGATCGCCTCGATACCGTCGAAACGCCAGCGCTGAGCGTGCACGATGCTGAGCACGCCGACGTCGTCGACCGCGGTGATCGGTCCGCCGAGCAGAATCGGCGCGACGTAGGCCAGGATCCGGTTCACCACACCGGCCCGCAGGAACGCTCCCGCCAACGTCGGCCCACCCTCGACCAATACGTCGGTGCGGTCGCCCAGCGACCGGATCACCTCGTGCGGATCGTGGGTGCGGATCACCATGGTGCGCGAATCGTCGTTGAGGACTTTGGAATCCGACGAGACTTCGCGCTCGCCCACGACCACGCGCAGCGGCTGCCGGTCAGCCAAGCTGCCATCGGGCAGCCTTGCCGTGAGCGCAGGATCGTCGAAGAAGACCGTGCCGGTACCCACCACGATGGCCTCGGCCACCGCACGCCTGCGGTGTACATCGGCCCGGGCGGCCTCGCTGGTGATCCACTGACTCGATCCGTCGGCCGCGGCGCTGCGCCCATCCACGCTCGTGGCGAATTTCCACGTCACGTGTGGAAGCCCCGTACGTTGCTTGTGCAGCCACTCCCGTAGTGGGCCCCGCTCCACCTCATCGGCGAGCACCCCGGCGGTGGTCTCGATGCCCGCATCGGCCATCCGCGCGGAGCCGCCCGCCGCAACCGGATTCGGATCGCTGACCGCGTAGACGACGCGCGAAATCCCTGCGGCCACAAGGGCATCCACGCAGGGCGGGGTGCGGCCGTGGTGGTTGCACGGTTCCAGCGTGACAACTGCGGTGCCGCCCTCGGCGCGGAACCCGGCATCCCGCAGCGCCATCACCTCGGCGTGCGGCCCGCCCGGCGGCTGAGTTGCGCCGACCCCGGCCACGTGCCCGTCGCGGTCCACAATCACTGCTCCCACCGGCGGATTGGGATACGTCGAACCCTTGACCCGCTCAGCCTGCTCGATGGCCAGCCGCATGACGGCTTCGGGTTCAGCGGTCACAGTGTCAGGTGTTTGGAGGCGCTCGCGGCTTGCTGCCGCAGCGATTTCACCGCCGCGGCCGGGTCCGCTGCGCTGTAGACGGCCGACCCGGCGACGAAGCAGTCGACTCCTGCTTCGGCCGCCTGAGCGATCGTATCGGCGTTCACGCCGCCGTCGATCTCCACGACAACCGTGAGCTCACCGGAGTCCACGAGCCGGCGTGCCGTGCCCACCTTCGCCAACACCTCGGGGATGAACTTCTGCCCACCGAATCCGGGCTCCACCGACATCACCAGCAACGTATCGAACTCCCGGAGGATCTCCAGATACGGTTCGAGCGGCGTGCCCGGCTTCACCGAGAGACCGGCCTTGGCGCCTGCCGCGCGGATGTCACGGGCGACCGCGACGGGATTGTCGGTGGCCTCCGCATGGAACGTGACGTTGTACGCGCCGGCTTCGGCGTACGGCGGTGCCCAACGTTCCGGGTCCTCGATCATCAGATGGCAGTCCATCGGAATGTCGGTGACTTTGAGCAACGACTCCACCACGGGAAGGCCGAGCGTCAGGTTGGGCACGAAGTGGTTGTCCATCACGTCGACGTGCAGCCAGTCGGCGCCTGCCACCGCGGCCACCTCGTCGGCGAGCCGCGCGAAATCCGCGGACAGGATGGAGGGCGCGATCAGCGGTTCAGCCATGTGGTCAATCTACTTTCAGTGCTGCCGCGAACATCGCATCGGTCCCCTGCCGGTGCGGCCACAACTGGACGTGCGGGCCCGCGCCGAGGTCGTCGACCGGGTCGAACAGCGGCCGCGTGTCCAACGCGGTCACCGGGTGGCGCCGCAGCGCATCGGCCACGACTCCGACGGTTTCGGCGAGGTGCGGCGAACATGTCGCATACAGCACGACGCCACCGGGCCTCGTCAGCTTGATCGCAGCGGACAGCAGTTCGCGCTGCAGTTTCGCGAGTCCCGGGACATCGCCGGGCTTGCGCCGCCAGCGAGCTTCGGGCCTGCGTCGCAGCGCTCCGAGCCCCGTGCACGGCGCGTCGACGAGCACCCGGTCGAAACCCGGTTGCAGGCCGGATTCGCGCCCGTCGACACGGTGCACGTCCACGTCGAGGCCGCGGGTGTTCTGCTCGACCAGATCGGCTCGCCGCTCGCCCGGCTCCACGGCGGTGACCCGCGCACCCGACGCCTTGCCGATCGCGGCCAACAGCGCCGTCTTGCCACCGGGCCCGGCGCACAGGTCGAGCCAGCGGCCGTTGTCGGGCCCGTCGAGCTCGGCCAGTGTCAGCGCACGTGCGACGAGCTGGCTGCCCTCGTCCTGCACCTGCGCGGCACCCTCGCGGACCGCGGTCAGCTGTCCGGGATCACCACCGGACAGGTACACCGCATACGGCGAGTACCGGCCGACGGTCCCGCCGGTCTGCGTGGCCAGTTCCTCTGCGGTCAACGCGGTGGGCCGTGCGGCAAGGTGCACGACGGGCCGTTCGTCGTCGCTGGCCAGCAACGCATCGAGCTGCCCGGCCTGCGCACCGAGTGCATCGGTGAACGCCTGGGCGATCCAACGTGGGTGCGCGTGGACGAATGCGGCGTGCCCGACCGGATCGGCAGCCGCGGACGGTGCCAGCTCCTCGGTCCACGATTGCTCGTCGCGCGACGCGATGGTGCGCAACACTCCGTTGACGAAACCCGCACGCGCCGAATCGAATTCGATGCCCGCCTGCTCGACGGTGGTGGACACCGCCGCGTGCGGTTCGACCCTGGTGCGCAGCAACTGGTAGGTGCCGAGCCGAAGAAGGTCGAGCAGCACCGGATCGATCCGTTCGGGCGGGCGCCCGGCCGCACGTTCGATGACTGCGTCGAGCAGCCCCCGGGTCCGGCATGCGCCGTAGGTCAGCTCGGTGGCGAAAGCCGCGTCGCGGCCCTCGATGCCGCGCTCGCGGAGCAGAGCGGGCAGCGCCAGGTTGGCGTAAGAATCCCGCTCGGAGACCGCACGCAGTACGTCGAATGCGGCTTGCCGGGCCGGGTCGAGCGGTTTGCGCCGCGGCGGCCGGTTGCGCTGCGGCCGGTTGGGAGGTCTGCTCATGAGGCGTGCACCGGTTCTTCGAGACGTGCACCACGTGCCCAATCCGCGGCATTCATCAGTTTCTTGCCAGGCGGCTGAATCTGGCCGAGCCGCACCGGATGCGAACCCGTCCCCACCTCGACACTGTTGCGGCCCACCCGGATCACCCCGGGCGGCAATGGGTCTGCGGCTTCCGCCACGGTGACCGGCCCCACCTTGACCCGCAGGTCACCGATCATCGTCCACGCTCCGGGATTCGGCGTGACGGCGCGGATCCGGCGGTCGACCACGTGTGCAGGCAAATCCCAACGCACTCTGGCGGCCTCGACGGTGATCTTGGGTGCGACCGTGACGCCGTCGGCGGGTTGTTGGACCGCGGTCAGCGAGCCGTCGGCGATGCCGTCCAGCGTGGTCTCCAGCAGCATGGCGCCGGAAATCGCAAGGCGGTCAAGCAGATCCCCGGCCGTATCGGTATCCCGCACGGTTTCGGTGACCACGCCGTACACCGGACCGGAGTCCAGTGCCGGCTCGATGAGAAACGTCGTAGCCCCCGTCACGGAGTCCCCGGCGGCGATCGCAGCCTGCACCGGTGCCGCCCCGCGCCAGGCAGGCAACAACGAGAAGTGCAGATTGATCCAGCCGTGCGGCGGAACGGCGAGCAGCCGTTCACTCAGCAGCGCGCCATAGGCCACCACCGCGCAGCAGTCCGGGGCGAGCTCACTCAACTCGGCAATGAACTCGTCGCCGTTGGGTCGCGCGGGCCGCAGCACGGGTATGTCGTGCTCGATGGCCAGGCGCGCAACCGGAGACGGCGCGGGTTTGCCGCGCCGACCGGCCGCCGCATCGGGACGGGTGAGCACCGCAACCACGTCGTGGTTGGGCGATTCGATCAGTCTCCGTAGTGCCGGCAGTGCCGGCTCCGGGGTACCAGCGAAGACGAGACGCACCCGGTCAGTCTATGGATCGCCGACCGGCGGGTGTCAGACGGGCGGGCGCGAGGCGAACGATCACCCGACGCGAACCTCCGACCGATCGGCGTCGGAGCACTCGTCGCGAACCCGGTCGGCGAGCTCGAGTACCCGGCACGTGCTGTGCAGCGCCGCCTTAGCCCGCTCGACCGCCGGAACACCCGGGGCGATTACCGGCGCCTCGACGCTGACCGGTGTGTGGGGCGGCATCGCGAGCAGAAGCGCGAGCAGGTCGAGACCTCCGGAACCGGGCAACAGCCTCGCCACTCGCGACTGGTACACCAAATCTGCTGTGCTGCTTGGCAGCTCGTTCGGCGCGTCGCACAGCTGCAGATAGCGGAACCACGATCCGGGAAGCCCGGCGAGCTCGGCGAGTGCGTTGTGGCCCCGGTAGTAGTGAATGGGGTCGATGAGCAGTCCGATATTGCGATGCCCGGCGCGCTCGATGAGCGAGGCGGCTTCGGTGACGTTGCGAATGTCGTTGTACGGCATCGGTTCGATGTTCGGCGTGAGCCCGTAGCCGTCGGCCAGCTCGGCCAGTTCGGCGAGATTGTCGGCGGCACGGCCGATATCGGGGTCGTTGCCCGCGACCAGGATTTCACCGGCTCCCAGGTACGCGCCGGTCTCCAGGAACGCTTCGAAATCTTCGCGGACGCGAGTGCCCGGTTCGAGCCGCAGCACTTCGATGTCGCGCAGTTCGATACCGGAGTCGTCCAGCCGCGCGCGGGTCTGGCGGATCAGTGGAGTCACACCGATCGTGGGGCGCTGCGGCTCTTCGGCCGTCGCCCGGATCAGACGCAGGCCCACGGCGTGGTACCCGGCCGCGGCGGCGCAGCTGACCATATCGGGAGGGGCGAGTTCGAGCACCGTCAACGGTGCAAGACCCAGCCTTGCGCGCGCCGCTACCGACTCCACGGACATTGTCACCACCAGACTCTTCTGCCCCCTGCAGGCACTCGATTCCGTACCGAAGGGCCCATTGTGGGTGAGCGGGCGCCAAGTTTGGGGCCTACGTCCGCCCGACACGGGGCAGGTGTGGCGAATCAGTCACTCATCGGCGCGGCGTCTGGTAGAACTCGCGCTTCTCGACCCCGGCCAGCGGTGCGACATACGTCCAGGGGATCGTTGCGATCAGGCGGTTCAACTGGCTGACGGAGTCGTTGTAGTACTGACGCGCGAACGCCAGCTTGTTCTCGGTGTCGGCGAGGTTGTCCTGGAGATTGAGAAAGTTGTTCGACGAGTTGAGCCGTGGGTAGGCCGATCTCAATGCCAGCACTCCGGCGATGGCATGGTCGAGTTCGGTTTCGGCCGCGCTTCGCCGCGCCACCGATGTGCTGCCGGTCGCCCTCGTCAGCGCGGCCGTGGCGGCGCTGACCTGGTCCAGCACGGCCTTCTCGTGGGCCGCAAAGGTTTGCACGGTATGTACGAGACCTGGGATCAGCGCAGCTCGCCTGCTCAGTTCCACGTCGATGCCGGCCAATGCCTCGGCGACATGGACATCGACGGCGCGAAGCTTGTTGTGTCCCACCACCAAACCGATGAGCACCGACACCGCCAGTACCAGGATCACGATCAACGCCAGAGTCACCACGATCCGCCGCCTCCTCCCCCGCCACCACCGCCGCCGCCACCGCCACCACCGCTCGACCCGCCGCCACCCGAAGAGGATGACGACGACTGCGATGCGGTGTAGGCGCCGATCGACGACGACAACGCCGATTCGAAACTGTCGAAATCCATGCCGCCGCCTCCGCCGGTGGCATCCCAGCTGGACTGCGATGTCGAGCTGTACCAATCCGGTTGAGGCGCGGGAGTGCCGATGCTGTCGTGGTACTTCTTGGCCCACAGTGCAGCCGATCCGGCCGCCACCGCGAAGGGAACGTAGGCGAGGTAGAGATCTTTTCGGGCGGCGAAATCGAAGCGGGTCTCGGCGGAGTCGGTCGACAGCAGCCGATGAAAGCCGCCTACCCGCGACCACAGGTCCCGCCCGGCGGCGGTTCGCCGCGTTCCCACACCCTCCTGCCACGAGCGCACCGACAGCACGAAGAAGACCGCGAACGGCAGCCCCCACATGGTGACCGGAATGCCGAACCACAGCCAGAATCCGCCGAGCGCGGCGAAGAACGCGAACGCGTTCGCAGTGCGCACCCAGAGCTCCTTGCGGCGGTTGACGAGCAGACCGCCGTCGAACGCCCACTTCTTCACCGCGGTAGTCATGTCCGTCTTGGCCTTGCTGAGTTTCTGACCGGACTTCACGGTGCGCTTGGCCGCGAACTCGGCACCGGGCTGCATCACCTTGAGCGCGGACCCCACTGCGACGCTGACGGGGTCGACGTCAGCCCACGCCCCTGGCTCGGCAAGGCCGCGAACGTTCCATTGTTTGTCGCTGACCTGCTGCAACTCGACGAGTCGCCGTTCGGCGAGATAGAGCAGTGTGGCGGTGAGTCCGTTCTTCGGGACACTCTCGGTGCGGATGTACTCCGTCTGCACCGGTCCAAGCCCTTCCGGCGGTGCATACTGCAGCGGGAATCCGGGTGTCGGCTCGCTCGTGGTTCGAGACCAGAAATAGGCGAGCAGCCCGAGCGCGACCGACAACCCGGCCACCCACAGCACCGCGGTCAACGATCCTCCCAGGATCGGGTCCCAGGTGTGCGGCCAGGGCAAGCTCACCTGTGGCGGCGTGGGTACATCGACGCCGGCCCGCAGCGTGACGGGCGTATGAGGGCTTAGATCGAGCGCTTGCATCCGCACGGTGTTGCCACTGACGGCCAGGTCCCGGCATGCGCGGCCGACCCCGGTACCCACGCTGCACTCCGCACCTGTGATGTCGGCGGGCAAGGTAACCGAGATGTCTGCCCGCTCGATGGTGTTGTTCCAGGCCGGTGCGATGACATTCCAGTAGAACACCGACCGTGAGTTGGGATCGCCGGTGGATTCGGCGAACTGTTTGTCGGCGCCGACGCTCCCGGGATCCAGGACACCGGGAATCGTGTAGCGGATCTCGAAGACGTGGCTGCCCCAGTCGAGCGTCACGTCGGGATCCCCGATCTTTGCGACCCGGAACCGTTTGTCACCGGCCCACTGCAGCTGATAGGGCGCGGGTTGCCCGTCGAGCCGGACCGAAGTGATCTCCGGTTCCTGCCGCAGTCGGGAGTTGTTCTGATTGGCCACATCCCAGTGCCGGAAGATGCCATGGCGCCCACTGGGAAAGTCGGCGGTGATGGTCTCCACCGCGTGGAGCCGTCCGTCGGCGTCGACCTGGAACTCGGCTCGGTAGTCGGTGATCACCACCGGGTCGGAGGCATCGGCCCGCTCATCATCGCCACCGCCGAACACGAGCGGCCACAGCAACCCAAAAGCGATGAGCGTCAACGTAAAAAGCCACGCCAGCGCTCGTCGCATCGCAGCCTCCCGCTCGCCACTCACCGATACCGGGTGAGGTGTCCGCCTCACCCTATGTGCAGCGGGTCGATCTGCACTCGAGATGGCTCCTGATCGTGGCGCGCGCTGAGCACCGCGGTCGCCCGCCGCAACGCGCCCGCCAACTCGAGACCGCCGTCGCGCGGCATCCGAACCAGCATCCGACTCACCTCGGCGTCGGCGGCCATACCGGGAGGTCTGCGGGCGCCGGGCGGCAGTTCCACGGGTCCGAGTGGTTCAGCGGCCGCGGGCAGCTGTGCGGTCTCCAGCAGCGCCATGACCGCGGGCGTGGGGCCGTCGACGGCCGCCATGTGAACAGCCGGGGGCAGCCCCACCTCGCCGCGGCCGTCAAGTTCGGCGTCGGCGTGGCCGACCGGATCCCAGCGGATGAGGGCTTGCACGGTTGGAAGCGCCGACTCCGCGACCACCGCGACCACTCCGCCGTCGCCGCGGGACCGAACCAGCGCCGCGGCCGCCATCCAGCGCCGCAATGTGTCCTCGGCCGCGCGCAGATCCTGTCTGCCGAGCAGTGCCCACGCGTCGAGCAGCAGCGCTGCGCCGTAGCCGCCGTCGGCGACCGGCTCCGCGCCGGGGGTACAGACCACAAGGGCCGGTTTGTCCTCGACGGCGCTGACCACGGCGTCCCCACCCGACGTGATCACCGTCGTGCCGGGAAAGGCCCGGCCGAGTTCTTCTGCGGTGCGACGGGCCCCGACCACGACCGCCCGGACGGCATCGGACCCGCATCGCGGGCAACGCAGCGCGGGTTCTGCGCGCCCGCACCAGCGACACTGCGCCGCGGCGCTGTCCCGGTCGGGAAACGACAGCGGGCCGGTGCAATGCCGGCACCGCGCAATGGTGCGGCACCGCGCGCACGCCAGCGCGGGTACGTAACCGCGTCGGGGCACCTGGATGAGCACCGGACGGTCGCCCTGCAGCGCCGTGCGGGCCGCCTGCAGCGCCATCGACGGCAGCCGGGCCGTGTGCGCGGCCGGATCCCGCTCCTGTGCGTACCCGCTGGCCTCCAGCGCGACGACGCGCGGTGCCGCCGCGCGCACGACGGGCCGCGTCGCGACCAGGTCATGCGCCCACCGGGTCCGCACGAGCGCCTGGCCCTCCGCGGTGCGTGCGTAGCCGCCGATCATTGCCGCACAACGCAATTGGTGGGCGCGCAGCATCGCGACCTCACGCGCGTGCGGGTAGGGCGCCCGCGGTTCGGCGAGGTTGTCGTCACCGTCGTCCCACACCAGGATCAGCCCGAGTTCGGCAACCGGGGCGAACACCGCGCTGCGGGTGCCGATCACCACGCGGGCATGGCCGCGCAGCACCGCGAGCCAGCGCCGGTACCGCTGCGCCGGGCCCAGTCCGGCCGACAACGCAACCACCCGCGTTTCGGGGACATGACCGATCGCGGCCGCGTGTAACGCGTCGACGTCGCGCTGGTCCGGCATGATCGCGAGCACGCTTTGGCCGGCGTTGACGGTGACCGCCGCGGCTTCGGCGAGACGCTGCGCCCACTGCTCACCGGGCAATGCCTGCCAGACGGCGCGGGCCGCTCGCCCCTCGCTCAACGCGGTCAGGAACTGTTCGCCGCGCCCGTACCGCGCCCAGCCGCTCGGATCGACGTCGATCGCCGGGATCGGTTGCGGTTCCGGCGGATTCTGCTTCTCCACCGTGGCGTGGCGGGGCGGGACGGCCAACCGCAGAACGTCGGGCCGGGTGCCGGCGTAGCGCGCGGCGACGGCGTCGGCCAGCCGTCGCACGTCGGCGGTCAGAACGGGTTCGGCCGAGACCACCTTGTCGAGCCAACCGAGCTTGCCGGCATGGTCGGTGTCGGACCGCCGCTCCAGGATGAACGCGTCGACCAGCCTGCCGTGGAAGCGCACCCGGGCCCGCACGCCCGGTTGCGCATCGTCGGACTGTTCAGCCGACACCAGATAGTCGAATTCCCGGTCCAGGTGTGGCACCGACAGCATCGGCAGCACCCGGGCGATGGGTTCGTGCTCGGCGGCGCGCCGGGTGATGGTCACGGCGCAGATGTAGCAGACGGTGCCGACGTCCGGCCGAAGAACAATCCGGCCGTGATCAACAGCAACGACCCGGCGTACGCCCACCAGATCGGGACCGCGAGTAGCTGATCGCCCCGCACGAATTCACTGATCCCGATCATCGCGTCCGAAACCGCGAAGCACACCGCGCCGAGCGCGGTCCACGCGGTGGGCAGTCGGGCCAGCAGCGCCGTACACACCATGGCACCCAGAACAGCGATGTAGGCCGTCACCGGGATGGCCATGCCCTGTTCGATCAGCCGGGGCCAGAACCACGCCAGCAACACCAGACACGCCACCACGGTGAGCGCGACGGCGACCAACCGCGGGGTGGAGCGCTGCGCCAACGGCAGCAACGCGGCGAGAAAGCACAGGTGCGCCACCAGGAAGGCGGCCAGACCGAGCACGAACGATGGCTCCCACCACGGCATCGCGAGCAGGAAGTCACCGACGGCCGAGAAGATCAGCGCCCCGACCAGCCACCGGCGCTCGCGCGCGATCGGATGGGTGAACGCCGCGACGGCCAACAGGACGGCGGCGAGGGCTTTGACGGCCGGTTGGCCGGGGAACTGTCCGGTGAGGGCGGTGCCCGCAGGCAGCCGAAGTGCCGTGACGAGAAGGAAGACGCCGTACCCGGCCGCGACCACCGCGGCGGCGACCCACAGCAGCACCGTCGCGCGGTGTGCGTACCGTGTCCGTGTGTCTGTTACCAAGCCGGCTGTCGATGCCATTCTGCTGAAGGTACTGCAGGTGGTGCCTTTCCAACTCACCACCAAGGACGGTGTCGAGGAGGCCAGGCGACGGTTCGGTGAGCTGCCCCGCCGTGAGATCCATCCCGAGCTGCAGGTCGAGGATCGCGTGATCGACGGCCCCGCCGGGCCGATCCCCGTGCGGGTGTACCGGCCGCCGACTCCGGCCGGCGTGGCCCTGCCGGTCGTGGTGTTCATCCACGGCGGCGGCTGGTCGGTCGGCGACCTGAACAGCTACGACAGCACCGCACGGCGGCACGCCGTCGGCGCCGAAGCGGTCGTCGTGTCGGTGGACTACCGGCTGGCGCCCGAGCATCCGTATCCGGCGGCCGTCGACGACGTGTGGGCCGCGACGCAGTGGGTCGCCGCCAACGCAGGGGAACTGGGCGCAGATGCCAGCCGGATGGCGGTCGCCGGGGATTCGGCAGGCGGCAATCTCGCCGCGGTCGTCGCGCAGCTCGCGCGCGACGCGGGCGGACCGGCGCTGCGCTTCCAGCTGCTGTGGTACCCGGCCACGACGTGGGACACCACACTGCCGTCGTTCGTCGAGAACGCCGAGGCCCCGATTCTCGCGCTCGACGCCGTCAAGGGCTTCTCGCGCTGGTATGCCGGTCACGTCGACCTCACCGATCCCCCTGCCACCCTGGTACCGGCTCGGGCCGCGGACCTGTCGGGGTTGCCACCGGCCTACATCGCGGTGGCCGGGCACGATCCGCTGCGCGACGACGGTGCCCGCTACGCCGAACTGCTGACCGCGGCAGGCGTCGCGGCGGAACTGCACAACGCCGAAACCCTCGTCCACGGTTACCTCGGCTACTCCGGGGTCGTCCCCGCGGCGACCGAGGCGTTCGACCGTGGGCTCGCGGCACTGCGCGAGGCCTTATCGCTCTGACGCATCCGCTGATATTGGCTCGGCGGCATGCCGTGCCAGCGTCTGAAGGCGTGACAGAACGTGGAGGTCTCGGTGTAGCCGAGTCGCCGCGAAACCTCTTCGACGGTCAGCCCGACCTGACACAGCAGGTCGACCGCGAGTGCCGACCGGGCTTCGGTGACCAGCGCCCGAAATGACGTGCCCTCATCGGCAAGCTGGCGCCGCAGAGTGCGCGGGTGCATGTCGAGTTCCGCAGCCACCTCGGGTAGCGCCGGAAACCGTCCGGATTCCCGAAACAGCTTGGAACGCACCACCGCAGTGATGCCACGCCGCACTTCTGAGCGCTGCATCAGCAAGTCGCACTGCGCCACACACAGCTTCAGCGTGTGCGGGTCGGCTTGCGGCAGTGGCTCGTCCAGCATCGCGCGCGGAAAGTGCAGGCGATTGTGTGCCCGGCCGAACTCGCGGTTCACCTCAGGCAGCAGGTCCAACAACGGCGCGACGACGCCCTGATCGAAGGTCGCCTCGACGCGCACCTGATCGGCGTACCGAGCGAGCACCGTCAAGGCGAAATCACGCGTCGTCATCACGATCCCGGCCACATCACGCTCGAGGAAGAACCCGCGGACATCGGCGGGCAGATGGTCGACCTCGAACTCCATCAGGCAGCTGTCGGAACCCTCGAACAGGTTCACGCCGATATTGAGCATCGTGAGCGAGAAGTAGCGCATCGAGATGCCGAACAGTTCGCGAAGCGTTGCGCAGGACATGACCGCAAACCCGAACAAGCCGAGATGAGTCAGCCGGAATCTGCTGCCGACGTCGATGCCGAGCCCCGCCGCGTCGGGAATTGCCGCCAATAGTCGGCGCACCACGGCGATCTCGTCAGAGGCAGCGACCACCGCGTCGGGGTCGTCGAGCAGATGGGGCTCGATGCCCGTGCCGTCGAGCAGGTCGGCGATCGCGACACCACGTTCGCTCGCGACCTCGCACAGGACGCGGGTCGTGTAGACGGGACGCCTCAGATCGGGCGACCACGGTGAGGCGGTGTGGCCATGAACCATGTCCCAAACTCCCAACTCCGTGTCCCATAATCTCATTACGCATCGGGGGTGTCAGTCATACCGTTGATTCATGGCGGCACCGGCGCTGCGGCTGAACACCTGGACGATGACGCGCGACGCCATCACGGTCGGTTTCGACGCCACCGGCGGCTTCATGTCCCGCGTGTGCGGTCACGACATCACCCGATTCCGTTGCGGTGGAAGACGTTTCGTGTCGCTGACCCACCCCGATTACGTCGACCACGTGTTGCATCGAGCGCGCCTGAAATACGTCAAATCGAACGAGTACGAGGCCATCCGGGCCGCAGCAGGTGTCAATCTGCTGACCGACGAGGGTGACTCATGGGCCGCCCATCGGGGCACGCTGAACCCCACGTTCGCACGCCGTCACCTCAACGAGATCATCGACCTGATGATCGACCCGATCGAGCGGGCCACCGCCGACGTGGTGCCGCAGGCCGAATTCGACATGCACACGGCGATGGTGGAGGCCACGCTGCGCGTCGTGGCCAATGCGCTGTTCAGCCAGGACTTCGGCCCGCTCGTACATTCGATGAAAGACCTCACCACCCGCGGGTTGCGCCGCACCGAGCGCCTCGCCCGCCTCGGCCTGTGGGGCCTGATGCCGCGGCCGGTTTACGGCGCGCTGACTTGGTGCACGTTCTCCGGCGTCCGGCTACCGCCGCCGATCCGCGAAGGCCAGAAGATCGCGCTGGCACTCGACGACGCGGTCAGCCGGATCCTCGACGAGCGTATCGCCCACCCGACCGACTCCCCGGACCTGCTCAACGTGCTGTTCAGCGCCGACAACGGCACGTGGTCACGCCGGCGCATCCGGGACGAGGCGTTGACGTTCATGCTCGCCGGCCACGAGACCACGGCCAACGGCATGTCGTGGTTCTGGTATCTGATGGCGCTCAACCCCGCGGCACGCGACAGGATGCTCGCCGAGATCGACGACGTGCTCGGCGAGCGCCGTCCGACCGCGGCCGATCTGACGAGGCTGCCGTGGACCACGGCCTGTGTCCAGGAATCACAGCGGTACTACTCCGCGGTGTGGATGATCGCACGGGAGGCCATCGAGGACGATCTCATCGACGGCCACCACATCCGACCGGGCACAACGGTGCTGATCCCGATCCACCAGATACACCACGACCAGCGGTGGTGGCCGGATCCCGAAACATTCGACCCCACCCGGTTTTTGGGCGCTGCCGCCAAGGACCGGCCCCGATCGGCGTACCTGCCGTTCGGAGGCGGTAGGCGGATCTGCATCGGACAGAGCTTCGCGCTCATGGAGATGGTGCTGATGGCCGCGATCATGAGCCAGCGCTACACCTTCGACGTATGCCCCGACCATCCGGTAGAGCTCGAAGCGACGCTGACGTTGCGACCCAGGCACGGGCTGCCCGTCATCGCCCACCGACGGGAGGCCCGTGACCGTGTCTGATGTAAAGCCCGACCACCACATCCTCATCGTGGGTGCCGGTTTCTCCGGCATCGGCACCGCGATCAAACTCGACAAGGCAGGCATCGACGACTACCTGATCGTGGAGGCAGGCGACGGCGCGGGTGGAACCTGGTACTGGAACACGTATCCCGGTATCGCCGTGGACATTCCGTCGTTCTCCTATCAGTTCTCGTTCGAGCAGTCGCGGGAGTGGTCGCGCACGTACGCGCCGGGTCCCGAACTGCGCGCATACGCCGACCGATGCGTCGACAAGTACGGGTTGCGCCCCAAGATCCGGTTCAACACCAAGGTGTCGGACGCGCAGTTCGACGACGACGCCAGTCTGTGGCGGGTTCGGCTGGAGGACGGCGAAGTTCTGACTGCGCGGTACCTGGTCAACGCCAGCGGTGTGCTGACGATCCCGAAGTTGCCGGAGATCGACGGCGTGGACTCCTTCGCCGGGATGACGGTGCACACGGCTCGTTGGGACCACACCGTGGATCTGGCGGGCAAGCGCGTCGCGATCATCGGCACCGGAGCCTCGGCGGTCCAGGTGATCCCCGAGATCGCGCCGAAAGTCAAGCAGCTCACGGTGTTTCAGCGCACTCCAATCTGGTGTTTTCCGAAGTTCGACGTGCCCTTGCCCGCCGCCGCGCGCTGGGCGCTGCGCATCCCGGGCGGCCGGACGCTACATCGCCTGATCAGCCAGGCCTACGTCGAGTTCACCTTTCCCCTTGCCGCCCAGTACTTCACGGTCAATCCGTTCGCCAAACGCGGCGACCGGCTCGGCCGCGCGTACCTGCGCCGCGAGGTTCACGACCCGGTGGTCCGCGACAAGCTCACGCCGCGCTACGCCGTCGGGTGCAAGCGACCCGGGTTCCACAACACCTACCTGTCGACTTTCAATCGGGACAACGTCCGACTGGTCACCGAGCCCATCGGCAAGATCACCGGGTCCGGGGTCGCCACCGCCGACGGCGAGCATCACGACGTCGACGTCCTCATCCTGGCCACCGGATTCAAGGTGATGGACGTCGACGCCCTGACCTTCGACATCGTCGGATCGGGCGGGCAGTCGCTGCGTGACTTCTGGGAACTGCACCGGATGCAGGCCTACGAGGGCGTGAGCGTCCCGGGGTTCCCCAACTTCTTCACGGTGATGGGGCCCTACGGCTACGTCGGGTCGTCGTACTTCGCGCTCATCGAGGCCCAGACGCACCATCTGGTGCGGTGTATCGAGCGTGCCGGCCGTCGCCGGGCCCGCCGCGTCGAGGTGAAGCAGGAGGCCAATGACCGGTACTTCGCCGAGATGATGCGCAAGCGGCACCGCCAGATCTTCTGGCAGGACAGCTGTTCGCTCGCCAACAGCTATTACTTCGACCGAAACGGGGATGTGCCGCTACGGCCGGCCACCACCTTCGAGGCGTACTGGCGCAGCCGCAGCTTCCCGCTGGACGATTACGCGTTCACTTCCTAGGACCAGCAGACGCAAATGTCCCCGACACGCCGT